>CAZMEV010000036.1:1743-27350 GCA_964565375.1 uncultured Spirochaetaceae bacterium | reverse complement strand
GCGGCCGGCCGGGATCAGTCTGCGGCGGGCGGGAATCCGGGCGCAGGCGCAGGTGACGAGTCTGCGGCCGGCGGGCAGCCAGGCAGCGCTGCCACGGATGAGTCTTCAGCCGGCAGCGATCCGGGTGCCGTTGATGAGTCTGCAGCCGGCGGGGAAGTGTCGCCTGTTCGTTCGCTTTCCGAGCTTCTCGCGGCTGTCATTTCACTGCCCCGCTCCCATGTCGAATCGGTTGTTTCCCGCCCCCCGTTCTCCGAGGCAGGAGCACCGCCCGAGCACTGCCCGGGACCGGTTACCGAGGACACCCGCAACGCGTGGGTTGCCGAGCTGTATCGGCAGTATGGAGCGGACGGAAGCGTCTTTGCTCCCCTTTTTCTGAACCTCGTGTATCTGGAGCCGGGAGAGGGACTGTTTCAGTCTCCCGGCGTTCTCCATGCGTACCTTCGTGGCACCGGGGTCGAGCTTATGGCGGAAAGTGACAATGTGGTACGTGCCGGCCTCACCGGAAAACATGTGGATGCCCGTATGCTTCACCGTATTGTCTCGTTCACGTCGGAACCTCCCCGGCGCGTCCTGCCGCAACCGGCGGACGGTGACGCCGAGACCATACGGCTTCTCGAAGGGCGGCCGCAGTTGCTCGTTTACGACACTCCCGTAGCGGACTTCCGTCTCTACCGTGTCGATTTCCAGGAGGCCGGGGACGCAGGGAGCGCATCGCAGGCCGGTGCTGAGGATCTTGAGCCGGGTCGTGCCTCTGAAATTGCCGGTGAGTTCGAATGCGGCACTGCCCCCTGCATTATTGCGTGCGTATCCGGCGAGGTGACTGTCGCCGGGCGGCAGACGGAGTCGGAGGAGGAGTCGGGCGGCAGCGATCGGGCGCAGGACAAGCGAGAGCCGGAAAACCCGGGCGGCGCGCCTGATGGGTACAAGCGACGGCCGGAAGACATGGGCGCCGGCGCGCCGGGTCAGGACAGCGAAAATGACCCGAGTCCCATACATCTTACTCCCGGCCAGTCGGCGTTTGTTCCTGCGTCGGTGTCACGATTTCAGCTTTCCGGCAGCGGCGGAAGTGCATTTATCGCGACTGCGGGACGCTCGGAGCAAACGTCTTCTGTGGCCGGCAATTCAGCACAGTCGCGCGTGCAGACATCGGGGTCACCCGGGGCGGTTCAGTCGCGTGGGCAGACATCCGGCCCGCCCGGACGGTCGCAGCCGCGCGGGCAGAGATCGGGGAAACCAGGACCGTCGCAGGCATGAAGATCCTTGTGGATGCCGACAGCTGTCCAAGGCGCGTGCGGGAAGTTATCCTCCGAGCTTCGAAGCGCACACGCATAAAAGCAGTGTTCGTGGCCAATCGGAGGATGCCGGATGTGGTTAAGGCCCGTGCCGACATGCGCGTTGTTAATGACGCGGATTCCCTGATTCTCGAGGAAGCCGGGATGCAGGACCTGGTCATTACGCGGGATATTCCGCTTGCTGCGGAACTGGTAGGAAACGGAATACGCGTGATTAACGACCGGGGGACGGTTTATACCGAGGAGAATGTGCGCGAACGACTGAGCTGGCGGGATTTCATGGCGGACCTTCGTGACAAGGGAATGTTCATACCCGAAAACGACCGGTTCAGCGAGCGGGATCTGCGCGAGTTCGCGAATGCGTTTGACCGGGAGCTTACAAGACTGAGTCGAATGACCGGATAAGGAATACCAATTATGAGTGATGAAACAACGAGCGAACGTGAACAGCTCGAAACGCTGATAGAATCGCACGACCTTACCCGATACATAGGGGAAGACGTGATGCCGCGAATCGACTCGTGCAGTCCGATTGCTGCATTGCTCGCAGAACTCAGCGAGCGCAATGAAGACATATCGCTCGACGATTCAACTCTGGATATGGAGCGGATCTGGAGGGCTGCCCGGGAGCAGGGACTTCCGTTGTCGGTTGCCGTCTCCCATGCGGTTTCCAGCGCGGTTCGGGCAACCGCATTCGGGAATATCCTCGACCGGTGGTCGGCTATTCCCGCCGCCGATAAAGCACGGGCCGGCACTGTACGCGATGCCCTGGTTGACCCGGATACCCAGGCGATCTTCCTTGGAATCCTCCATGACCCGCTGACGAACGCAGCGCGGCGCGCCGCCGGTGAGCGGGCCGGGGCAGGTGATTCCGCGGGAATCAGCGCGTCCAGCGCCGGCGAACCACCGGCGGACCAGAGCCCGACAGATTCTCACGCACAGGAGTCAGATCTCGGGCTTCCTCAGTCGGCCGACAGTGCCTGCGATTGCGAACGCCTGGTGCGTGGGCTTGAGCAGGCCGATACGGGCACGGCGTTCCAGATTATCGCCCGGCTGGCTGAGGGGGGAGACAGCGCTACCGCATGGCTCACCTATATGTCGGAGCGCGATTACCGGCTGACTCCAACAATGCTGTACCGGCTTCGTGCGCTTATGCGGCTGGATCTCGGACGCGCGATCCGGCTTGCGAGCGGTCTTTTTCGAAGTGACGAGCACCGGGGCGACCCGGACGAAAGCGACATGCCGCTGTATACCGAACTGCTCGATTTGCTGCTTGAAAGTGAAGCTCCCGAAGTCATGCCACTGCTTGTATTTCTCTTCGAACCGGGTGGTAAGCTCGTGGTACCCCGCGAGCACGCTGGAGCGCTCCGCGAGCGGGTTCGCTCAAGTTCACAGTTTCGCACGGTACGGCGCCTGCTGCGCAGGCTTCAGCGTGGTGAGCCGGTGCTTGTGCCGGCTGGTGTTGATTTCGAGCGTTTTGTCGGGGCCGAGTTACGCCGGCTCGGCTACGAAAGCGGTACACCGGATCCGCAAGTGCTTGTTGATATTCGCAAGCGGTGGCAGGAGGCAATGCACGAAGGACTGCAGTATCGACGTCCTGTGGATATTCCGGAACTGTCCTTCGACGAAATCCTGGGAACTCCCGAGCCCGGCACATCGGTGGGTTCCTACGTGGAGAAGCAGTCCGAGGACGATCCTGACTGGATCGTGAAGCCGGCAGAGGAGGGTGGCGAGCCGCGGATTGTGGCAGCATATTCGGAGCAGGAGCGGGTATATCGCGAAGCCGGTCTGGAACGGCTGCACGATCACCAGCTGAAGTTTACTGCTCGAGACCTGATTGTGCGCGGAGCCTGGGCGCTCGCAGACGGCGAGGAGGCCCGTGCGAAGCTGTATGCAGAAGCGTCGCGCCTGCTGCTGCCCGAGGATCCGTTTGCTGCTGAACTGTCGCGGCGGGTCGAGAGATAGTCGGCCGTCCGGGGGAATACTCGGCGGGTCGAGAGATAGTCGGCCGTCCTGGGGAATACTCGGCGGGTCGAGAGATAGTCGGCCGGCGAGGTAGCGAGCCTGCCGGCCGATACGGTAATCCCCTGCGCTAAAAGGCGACGTTGCCGGGAGTCCTCGGGAATGGAATCACATCACGGATGTTCTGCATCCCTGTCACGTACATAATAAAGCGTTCGAGGCCAAGACCGAATCCGGAGTGCGGCACGCTGCCGAACCGGCGAAGGTCGAGATACCAGCGGTAGGCATCGATATCCATACCAAGTTCTTTCATTCGGCGCTCGAGCTTTTCGAGGTCATCTTCCCGTTCGCTGCCCCCGATGACCTCGCCCAGTCCGGGTACGAGTACGTCCATAGCTCGTACGGTTTTGCCGTCGTGGTTCTGCTTCATATAGAACGCTTTTATTTCCCGCGGATAGTCGGTCACGATGACCGGACGGCCAATAGCCTCTTCGGTCAGGTAGCGCTCGTGCTCGCTTTGCAGATCACTTCCCCATTCAGGGGTGAACTCGAATGATTTTCCTGATTCGCGCAGCAATTCGATCGCCTTTGCGTAGGTAATCCGCTCGAACGGCGAGTCGACAACGCTTCGAAGCATGTCGATGAGTCCATTCTTAATGCGAAGATCGAAAAACTGCATATCCTCATCCGCCTGCTCGAGCAGCGAGGTCATGACACTTTTGAGAAACGATTCAGCGAGGTCGGCATTGCAGTCCAGGTCACAGAACGCCACTTCCGGTTCCACCATCCAGAACTCGGAGAGATGTCGTGTGGTGTTGCTGTTTTCGGCGCGGAAGGTGGGACCGAACGTATACGCGCGCTCCACCGAGCAGGCGAACGCTTCTACGTTCAGCTGACCGGTAACCGCCAGATATGCAGGTCGTTCGAAAAAGTCCTGCGTCCAGTCGACCTCGCCCGTTTCGGTTTTCGGGGGATCCCCGGCATCGAGCGTTGTAACCCGGAAAAGATTGCCGGCCCCTTCCGCATCAATACCGGTAATAACCGGTGTGTGGATCCAGCAGAAGTCACGTTCCTGAAACCACCGATGAATTTCCCGGGATACGACATTGCGGACACGCGTAACCGCCCCGAAGGTATTCGTTCTCGGGCGAAGATGCGCGATCTCCCTGAGGAACTCGAAGCTGTGGCGCTTCTTCTGCAATGGGTACGTATCGCCCGGAGCCTTTCCGATTACCTCCACACGCGCGGCGAGAAGTTCGATCGCCTGTTTGCCGCCGGGAGATTCCTGAATCGTGCCTTCGACCCGCACACTTGCCCCGGTTGTCAGAGCGGCATCCGCCTCGTCGCCGTTGCTGTCTGTGACTTCCGTGTTCTCTTCGAGTACCACCTGAAGACTCCCGAGCCGTGACCCGTCATTCACTTCCATGAAGCTTACATGCTTGGTGGTCCGCCGGGTCCGTACCCAGCCGTGTACCTGTATTGTATCTCCGACGCTGCAGTCGGTTCCGATATTACGTATTCGTAGGCTGTTCATGACAATCGATCGAAGATATAGCATGCGCGGTTCCCGGCGGTCAAAGCGCGCTGTCCGAACCACTCTCGTCATCCGTCGCGTGAACTCCAACGCGTTATATTCACGACCCGTACAATGCGCCGCGTGAACTGGACGCTTTCTACCCGCGACCCGTACAATGCGGCGCGTGAACCTTTCCATTGTCAGCGAAATTGATCCGCTTGAAGCCGTTGTCGTGCACACGCCCGGCGCCGAGGTTGAGCAGATGACGCCTGACCGTGCCGGCGAACTCCTGTACAACGACATAGTTCCGATTGCCACTGTGGCCGCTGAACACCGCAGGCTTGTCAATGTGCTCAAAGCACATGCACACGTATACGAGCTTACCGATCTTCTCGTACAGGCTCTTGAGACTCCGGGCCTTCGCGTACATCTCCTCGATAGATTGTGTGCACAGGAGCCGGCACGCAGACGGCGCGAGGAACTCGAAGCCATGTCGTCGAGCGAACTCACACGCACGGTTGTCACCGGCCTTCGCAAACGGCACGATAATCTCGAAGACTATCTATCGGCCCGGACATGGGATATACCGCCGCTTCCCAACCTGTATTTCATGCGCGATGCCGGGTTTGTTGTCGGCGACCGGTACGCGGTGTCGGCGATGGCCCATTCGGTTCGCGATGGCGAAGCTGCGGTCAACAGCACTGTATTCCGCTTTCTCACAGGGGAGTCTTCCGGTTCACTCTTCGATGGAGGTTCCGATGTTTCAAGGTCGATGTTTTCCCCATCCGCGGCCGGTGACCGCCGACCGCTTCGTCTTGAAGGGGGCGATATCCACGTCCTCCGGGATGACCTTCTGCTCATCGGCATAAGCGAGCGAAGTTCGACCCGCGCGGTGGACATCCTTGCAAACGCCGTTGTCAAAGCCGCCGGGCGACCGGTAACGCTTATCGCATGTCTCATGCCGCTTACGAGAAGCTGCATGCACCTCGATATGGTGTTCAGCCGCATCGACTACGATCACGCACTTGTGCATGCCCCGGCAATGTGGGGCCCCGGTGCGCTGCGCACCGTCCGTATGGATCTTATGCCGAACCGTCCGCCGGCGGTGGGCGATGCCGGTACACTGCTTGAAGCGCTTGCCGGTGCCGGCGTAGATCTGAAGCCGGTTGTCTGCGGGGGAAGTGATATCGTCCATCAGAAACGGGAGCAATGGCTCAGCGGTACGAATGCCTTCGCGCTGGCGCCGGGGCGTGTCGTTGTCTACGACTGTAACCGCTATACGCTTGAAGCACTTGATCGGGCGGGGTATCCCGTGGTCGAAGCTTCGGAGGCGCTCTCGGGGAATGATACGGCGGGGGAACCCCGGGCCTGCGCTGCGCTCGCGCTTCCCGGCGCCGAACTTGCGCGAGGGGGTGGCGGGCCGCGCTGTATGACTATGCCGCTACGCCGGTCCCGTTGAATGTCCGGAGGCCACCACACTATACTTGCACCCTCCCAATTAATTGAACGTCAGGAAGACTATGGCAAGAACAGACGACATACGTATTGAATCACTCGTGTCCCTTATCCCGCCGCGGGAACTCAAGGAAGCGATTCCCACCGGTCCACAGCGGGAGGCTACCGTCGCTCAGGGCCGGGCAGAAATCGAGGCTGTGCTCTCCGGCGAAGACGATCGGCTTCTTGTTATCGTCGGGCCCTGCTCCATTCATGATCCACAGGCTGCCCTCGATTATGCCGAACGGCTGAAAAAGCTCCGGGAAGCACTCTCGGATGACCTGCTTATCGTCATGCGGGTGTACTTTGAAAAACCGCGGACGCGTCTGGGATGGCGGGGACTTGTACTTGATCCGAACCTCGACGGGACACACGACATTTCTACCGGCCTTCGAACCGCAAGGGAATTGCTCAGTTCACTCGCCGACCTCGGATTGCCTGCGGGCAGTGAGGTGCTTGATCCGATTGTTCCGCAATACATGGCTGACCTGACAAGCTGGGCGAGTATCGGAGCACGGACAACTGAAAGCCAGACCCACCGCGATATGGCGAGCGGACTGTCGATGCCGGTGGGATACAAGAATGGCACTGACGGTAACGTTGATACTGCTGTGAATGCTATGGCTTCAAGTATGCATCCTCACAGCTTCATCGGTATCGACCAGGAAGGGCGAACCTGCGTACTCAATACGAAGGGGAACCCCTCCGGCCATCTCATTCTGCGGGGTGGCCGCAGCGGACCGAACTATGACGCCGAACACGTAGAACAGGCGGCGGGCGCTCTGGAGAAGGCAGGAATACCACGGCAGCTCGTGATCGACTGCAGTCATGGAAACAGCAGAAAGGATCCGGCACGTCAGCGACTTGTCCTCGAGGACGTGCTGCGCCAGCGGGCCGAGGGCACTCGAGCAATACGCGGTGTCATGATCGAAAGCAATCTCCATCACGGCCGTCAGGAGGTGGGGCCGAAGGAATCGCTTTCCTACGGTGTCTCCATTACAGACGCCTGTATCAGCTGGGAAGAGACCGAGGAAATCCTGCGCTCGGCTGCGGAGTCGGAACGGAGCAGGCGATGAGCGAGGAGTCGAATCGTTCGCCCGTCGGTTCAATGTTCGATCTGAGGGGAGCCTCCGCGGTTGTTATAGCAGGTGAGTCTTCGAGCGCCATTCACGTAGCTGTCGCACTGATTCTCTCCGGCGCGCAGGTTACGCTCTGGCAGCCGGTCGGCGGTCAGCAAGCGGGCGGTCCTGATATCGTGGCGGAGGTATCCACCCGCCTGTCGCAACGAGGTCTCTCGCGCGACCGATACTCCCTGCAGGTATTCTCTGTTGATCCTGCCGACGATGACTCGGTCTCGGCCGGCTTTGAAGAAACATGCCTGCATGCCTCCATCCCGGGCATTCTCGTCAATACGGTCGCACAGATATCGTACGAGGCCGAGCTTTTCGAAATCGATATGAAAAAATTCGCCGCCAGTATGGAAATGAGTGTGCTGGGCGGTATGCTTGTTCCCACGAGAGGATTTGCCTCGAAGTGGATGCAGGAGCGTATGCCGGGGTCGGTTGTTACGGTTCTTCCGTCAGGGCGGACCCGTAGCGGCCGTGGAGATCACGCCTCGCAGGCGGCGCGGGCAGCGGTAGAGACGCTCACGCGAAGTACGGCGAGCGAGCTTGCCGAACATGACATCCTGGTGAATGCGGTCGTCGGTGATGAAGCGCCGCCTGACGGGGAGAATAATGTGGCTGCCTTCGGCCATATCGCCCCGGCTGTACTGTATCTCTGCTCGGCAGGGGCGCAGTCGGGCGTATCGGGGTCTATACTCGAAGTATAGCAGGCTGAAGGTTGGCGTTGCTGGTGCAGACTGCGCCGGATCGCATATCCTTACCTGGAAAAGCAACATTGCAGGGTGGCGGATTTCGCGTCATACTTCGAGGCAACGTCATTGGTCGTATTCGGCCGACAGCAAAGTCTGTGGGTATCGAAATGGACAATAGTATAGGTATCAGGGGTACATAACATGATGAGAGATGTAGCGCGGGTAGTCGCCCGGAACAAATTGCTGAATCAGACGCAGGAAGCACTCGACGCCGCCACGAGCGCACGCGATCCGCTGTATACCGCCGGTCGAGCCGGGGTGTACCGAGCATCCTGCCGATGGAGTGAAAATATACTGTACCTTGTTGGACGCGACAGCGATCGTCGGATGCTGCTGGCCTGTTCCTCGAATGATTTCCGCAGTCCCTTCGGCGGAAAACCAAGTCGCGTTGAAGGTTTTTACGCTATAGAAGTGGCGGTAACGCCGAAAAATGTTGCAATGCTTCAGCAGCTGTTTCCCTTTCTTGTACCGCGAACACCGGATGACTCGGTTTCAACAAGTGTAGGATTCGGCGACAGGTTGGGAGTCACAACGCCGGCCCATATCCGGCTTGCGAAACGCTATAATGTGTTTCCCGTGATTGCCCAGCAGAGTTTTCGTGAACTTGAAGCCGCCGGGCGCGGATTGGACGAAGCGTTTGCGGATGCAATCTTCGCCGCGTTTCAGGAGGGCTTGACCGAGGGCTTTGGTGCCGACGCGGATGAAATGCCGTCTGAGGTCCGTCTGCGGGAGGCTCTACGGGCGAAACCGAGCATTTACACCATAGATGCGCGCGAGTATGCCCGCAGTGACGTTGATTCGCTTGATAACCGTGGTCTTCAGGAGGCGTTTCGCTCTCTGCCCAGGAAAGAGCAGCAGCGTATTCGCCGCGGGTATTCAGGGCGGTCGGTGAATCTGGGTACGACCAGTGTCAGGTTTCGCCCCGGGGATGCTGAACGTGCTGCGGTGAAGTTGCGGAATGTTGTACTGTTTGCCGAGAAGGTAGCCCGAAAAGCACGGAAGAAACAGGCTGATGCAGCAATTGAAGTCTCTCTTGCGGGGCTTAATGCTCCCACTACTCTGCAGGAACACTACTTTATCGCAAATGAATGTCGTGAGCGGGAAATTCCGCTTCGCACCGTAGCTATCCGCTTTCCCGGTATTATGCCCGAGGGTGCCGACTTTTCGGGAGACGTTCGCGCGTTCGACGGACAGATCACCGATCACAGCGCGCTCGCCGCCGGCCTGGGAATGCACCGGATTACAATCCGTCCGGGTAGTGACAAGAATGCAATCTACCAGACAATAGCGCGGCGTACCGGAGGGCAGTTCCATCTGAAGACTTCCGCCTCGAGCTGGCTTGCGGCCATGTACACTATTGCCGACGAAGCCCCCGATTTCTATCGTGAGATTCACGAGCAGGCTCTGCAGACGTACCCGAATGCAACCGACGGCGTTGACCTCACCGCTGACGCCGATGCCGTGCCGAGCCTGGAATCAGTCCGGGATCGTCAGCTGACCGATCTTGTGCGCGATCCGAACTGGCGGCAGCTTCTGAACCTTTCCTACGGCGGAGTTATGCGGAACACCGATCTTGCGAGTCGTATCCGCACGTTCCTGCATGCGAACGAGGAGGTGTTCTTCCGTAACGTCGAGCGAGGACTTGAGGACGAGCTCAAGGCATTGCGCATTCCCACCCGTGCATAAGTACGTCGGAAAGCGGCTCGAAGAGTATGCGTGAACTGAATTCCTTCTCGACTCTGGTTCGGTTGGAGCAGCTCGAGCTTATCGTGTGCATCGGGGTTCCGGATGCTGAGCGGCGACGACCACAGTGTCTGACAGCGGACGTACAGGTCTGGTGCGATTCGACTGCAGGGACGAGTGATGACGTCGACGACTCGGTTGACTACGCAAGGCTTGCCGGCCTTTTGCGTGATACAGCTTCTTCGGTCGAGGTTAAGCTTCTCGAACGCCTCATAGCGATTCTCTGCGATACGGTACTCTCATCATTCCCTGCCGCTCGGGAGGTGCGAATCCGGCTGACCAAACCCGGTATTATTACCCGCTGTACCTCGGCGGGCGTCGAGGGCGGGAAGCAGCGCGACAGCTGATTCCCGCAGTTGTCCGCGGTGGGGCATCGGTTCCGCCGCGGCAGTGCGGTGGGCAGGCCGGTGGCCCGTGTACCTCGTCGAATCCCGGATAAGCACCCCGCCGCGGCAGCACAATGTGCCGCCGCGAAGCGTTTACAGCCTGTCTGCAGGCAGTGGTTCGGGCTGACCGTTCTGAAGAGTGAACCCGTAATTGCGTTCGAGCGCCGACTGCAGCCCGGCGTGTAACTGTTTGGCGGTGCCACGCAGGTCTCTGGTCGGGTCGGGGTCACTTGGATAGGCCGGGTTGTCGAGCTCGAGTCCGCTGGTCATGAGCGTTTCCGAAAGAAGTTTGGCAGCGAGGAAACGGCGGTACTTGTTAACGCCGAGAATGAGCGGCGAGTCGAGCATTCCGATAACTTCCCACGTAACCTGTTCGGCCTGTGAGTAGCGGCCGGCATCCTTGTCCTGATCGGTGAATCGCACCGGAAGATCCGTCCGGATGCGATCGAGGTCGGCTACGAGTTGTTTAAGGTCAAACAGGCCGGTAGCGCAGTTGAAGAGAATCGACTGGCCCGCTGCCTCTGCTTCAAAGACCGCGTCCTTGCTTACAGCTGGTCCTATATCCCCGCATGTCAGAACTCCGCTGCGGTCCTGAACGAGGATGCCGCCCTTTACATCGACCGGTGTACGGAACGCAAACTCGAAGGCTGCCGGGCGTCCGCTGAGCGCAAAGCGCGCTACGAAGGCCGGATCGGCGGTAAATCCGAGATTGTCCACATTTCCGAGATAGGCGAAGCGAAATCCGTCGTTGAGAAGCTCCCGGTAAACATCGGCAAGGACGTGAAAGTTCTGCCCATGTCCGCCGGGTAGTGGGAGAGTACGGCCCTTTTGTCCATATGCACGGTCAAATACGCGTTTCGGTCTGCCTTCGTCGCTGTGTGTGTAAGCGCTTATCATAGGCTGGACGCCGGTACGCACCCGTGTTATGTCCACGCCGGTATCGGTAATAAGGTCACGCAGGACTGGACTCTCTCGAAATTGCTTGTATGCGGACGCGATTTCCGAGTCATTGTTTACGCTTGTCATCTGGAACATGGGCCGGAAATCGTCCGGAAGACGCTTTCCTGTCTCCTGGATATAGCGCCTGGCGAGAAGCAGCATACTTCTCATTTTCAGCTCGAGGAATGACGGTCCGTTGCCGGCTTCGGTCACGAACGCGGGTGTCAGTCCCTTGGCTTTTCCTTTTACCTGCTCGCCGAGTGATTCGAAATAATCGTGCAGCAGGTCGAACAACGCGTCGCTGAATCCCCGGTTTTTCTTCTCATCGGCATAGCTTGTCGCAGATCCACCGTTCAGAACTCCGTACGCGGTGTTCGGAACAAGGTGTATGCCGATTCGACGCAATGCCTCGTGATCGAAGTGGAGTGTTTCCCCTTGCGCGGTTGCGAGTTCCTCAGGGTTGAGTTCGATACCGAGCTCGGCGAAGATCTGTCTCGCTGTCTGCACATCTACCTCTGCGCTCAGTTCGCCGGTTGCGTCGATAACCTGTCTACCATCGATATCGGGCAGCGCCTCCACCTCCACCGGACGTTGCTGATCGAAGTCACCGCGGTTAAAGCGGTCGAGGATCTCACAGCTTAGATCCACGTCAATACCTCGCGATTGCATGTCGGCGATCAGTGCGTCGTTAAGCGTGTCTCTGGTTGTCTTCTGTTCGTTCATGTTCAGCCTCCTTTCCGCCATTCAAGGTAGGCACAATGTGAGCATCCGAAAAGGGATATGTCGTAGTCGAGAATAACGCCCACGGGGATTTGTGAGAGCGGGGTCTGCATTGCCTCGTTCACGTGAGTGCGAAAGGCGGTCATGAAACAGTCGTCTTCGAGAAGATGCGGCAGATTCTTCGAGGCGATCCCTCCGCCAAGGTACATACCCGCGTACGGGAGAACGGTAAGTGCCACGTTTGCAACGAACTTTCCGTACATGCGCGCGAACAGGCGCATGGTTCGCCGGCAATCGCTGTCCTCAGCAGCATGGCGGGATACCAGCGCCGGCCGATCCATGGGCGCCGCCGCCCGCACGCTTTCAGCTATGCGGCCTCGAGAGAATCCTCCACTCGCCATAACGAACTCGGTCGCATAGGCGATGCCCTGGCCACTTACGAACATCTCCGCGTCCGTGCCCTCGCCAAAGACTTCGCGCAGATATGCACGGAATTCGCGCGTCTCGCTGTCAAAATCGCCGATCGTTGCGTGCCCGCCCTCCGAGGGAAATACGCGCAGGGCATCACCGTCACCGGAGAGAAATCCCACGCCGAGCCCGGTTCCGGCGGCAACAACGGCCCGGACACTTCCAACCGGTTCAGGGTCTTTTCCATCCGGGTGTGGCAGACGGTGGAATTCGTCGGGATTGTCACGATTCACCAGAGGAACACCATAGGAGACAGCCGACAGGTCATTGATCAGGCTCACGGGGACTCCCAGTCGTTCCCTGAGCAATGCACTGTCCACGTTCCAGGAGGCGTTTGTCAGCTGCACTGTTCCCTCGTGGACCGGTCCGGCAGCGCTCACACAGACATGGCGTGGACTCACTGAGCCCGAATGTCGGCGGAGGGAGGTCATTGCCCGCTCGAGCCCCTCGCTGAAGCTTGGAAGCTGCTGCGTTGCCTCTCTGTGCCGGGCCACCGAGTGAAAGCCGCCTGGCTCACCGGCAATGAGCGCAAACGTTGTGTTTGTGCCCCCGATATCGCATACGAGGAAGGTATCTTCTGTGTTTTCATGTGTCGGCATAGTTCGCCATGATAAAGGCCTTCTCGCTGCCATGCCAGTGTTGTCCTTCTGCCACCCCGCTTTTCGTCGTCCGGCACGGGCGTCCAGGCCTCCCCCGCGCCGGTGCTTAGCCGCTTCTTCCGCCTTGCGGCGGCGAACAGGTCCGTATTAGCATGGTGAAGTTGTGGGGGATGAAACGGAAGTACGGTTTGACGCCGGCCCGTATCGGCTGGTGACCCAGAGCGACTTTGACGGCGTGGTCTCCGCGGCGCTTCTTCGCTATCTGGGTATTATAGAAGACATCAAGTTCGTTCATCCCGGGGATGTACAGAACCGCCTTATAGAACTCGGAGATTCGGATATATCCAGCGGCTTGCCGTATATCGAAGGTGTGAGAGCTGCGTTCAACCATCATCTTTCCGAAAGCCTGAAGAGCGGCAACGGCGCGCGCTACATAAGCGATCCACAGGCTCCCAGCAGTGCCCGCGTCATCTGGAATTATTTCGGCGGTCGGGAAAAATTTTCGGGTATTCCCGAAGATCTTATGGATGCCGTCGACCGGGCATCGGTCGGAGATTTTTCGAAGGAGGAGGTGCTGCATCCGACCGGGTGGTCGCTGCTGTACTTCGTGATTGACGCCCGCACGGGCCTCGGCCGTTTCGGTAACTTCCGGGTATCGAACACACAGCTGATGATCGATCTCACAGAGTACTGCGTCGAGTTGAATGTCGACGAAATTCTTGCGCTTCCCGATGTTGCAGAACGAGTTCAACTGTATCGACGGCATGAGGAGAGCTTCGCAGAGCAGATTAAGCGCTGCAGTACGCTGTGGCATAATGTTCTGGTGGTTGATCTCACCGGAGAGGACGAAATTCTTCCCGGTAACCGATACGTTAAGTTTGCGCTTTTCGAAGAGGCCAATGTATCAGTCCAGATTATGTGGGGATTTGAGCGGCAGTACCTCATAATTACCGCGGCGAAGAGTATTTTCAATCGTTCCTGTTCGGTTAACATTGGTGCGCTTATGAAGCAGCAGGGCGGCGGTGGCCATGCAAATGCAGGTACATGCCAGATACCGACCGACGATGCTCCGAAGGCGGTAGAGCAGATTGTCAGGCGCCTGTGTATGGTGGATGAAGGACCGGATCAGCCGCGGTATCGGTATCGGGGTCCATTTTAAAAGCCGGCACACCGTACACAAGCGGCCGGTGAACGTGTTGTCAATTTGCATTTCTGCTTTGCAGGTTTGCATTTCCGCTTGAGTACAGGGAGACTGAAGTATGATGAAGAATAGAATAGTTCGAACAGTGGTAGCCACGGCGCTGTTCAGCGTTATTCTGGGAATCGGCAGTGTATCGGCGAATGAAAACGGCGCGGCCGAGAAGCTTTCCAACCCTGAGCGGTTCAGCCTGGGGATAATTATCGGACAGCCGACAGGAGTAAGCGCGAAACTATGGCTTGGTGAAGTAAGCGCGGTCGATGCCGCTGCTGCCTGGAACTTCGAGCGCAGCACGTTTCACTTCCACGGTGACTATCTTCAGCACTTTTTCAATGTATTTGACGTAGCCCCCGATCGCCTGCCTGTGTATGTGGGGGTAGGCGGGAATTTTCGTCTGGACGGAGAGGATCCCGGTGATACCGGTCAGTTCCGCTCCGGGGTTCGGGTTCCGGTGGGAGTAAGCTTTCTCTCCGATGAGCTTCCGCTCGATGCGTTTGTCGAGGCGGTGCCCGGTTTAAGGGTGATTCCGGATACTGCATTCGAGTTCTGGGCGGGGATCGGCGCACGCTACCGGTTCTGAACGACAGCCTTCAGGGCACGGATGAACTCATTCCGGCAGCTTCTGCAGCACCCAGAACGGGTCTTCAATCATTACCGCGCTGAACCCGAAGTGCTCCGCAATGAAGCGTACCGTGTGCTCGGAGTAGTAGGAGACGTGAGTCCGGTCGCGGATATACCAGAACCGGAAGAACTCTTCCCACGAACCCGGGTGCAGGCTGCTTCGCACCGACAAGAGTCCTCCCGGTTCGAGCAGCGCGTGAATGCTCTCGAGCGCGGATACCGGTTCGCCGATGTGCTCCATTACCTCGCAGGCGGCTATCACGTTGTATCTTCGCTGTAACGCTGAAGTGTCCGGCAGGAAATATGGGTCCCAGGATCGCACCGAATATCCTCGACCGGAGGCGATTCCAGAAAGCACGGGAGCGTATCCGCATCCATAGTCGAGCAGGGCTGCCCCGGGAGTACACCAGGGGTCGACCGCACGGTCGAGAAAGCGGGAAAGCATGCGAACGTATCCGCTCTGGTGATATCCGTTGTCGTGCTCGAGGTAGCGGGCGATTTCCGAAGTCCTCGTAACCCGGTCCTCGGGATGTACCGAAACCAGATCACACCGGAGGCACCATTGGTAGCGTCGGGCGGTTTTCCGGTCTTCACGTTCGGTTGCCGGACTACCGCACAGCGGACAGCCCGGAGCCGACTGGTCCTGCTCACTCATTTCGGTTGTCGATGTTGATGGATGCCCCATGCATTGCTTGCCCTGTAAGGGATTCGAGCACTACTATTCTGCGGAGTACTACTATTGTCAGTAACATCGAGATTTGTAAACAAGGAGCGGTGTCCGAGCCGGGGGCTGCGGTCCGTGCATGCGCGGCCGGCTCCAATGCAGGAGCATCCGGCAGGGACACCGGGAAAACATCAACCTCAATGAATATTGAACGAACTGAAGACCAGTATATTGATCTGCTGCTCGCCTCGGTGGACCTGCAGGCCGGGCATAACCTGCTCATTCGTGCTGAGCCGATTCACTGGGATCTGTGCAACCGCATTGCCGTGGCGGCATACCAGCGCGGGGCAAACTATGTGCACGTGATTTCGATGCACGAGAAACTTAAGCGAGCCCGTATCGATCATGCACCGGAGGAGAGCCTCGACTTCGTGCCTGAGTTCGTACCGGCGCAGTACCGTGAGTTCGCCGACGGTTCATGGGCTGTGCTGGTACTGGTCGGTCCGGAGGATCCGGATCTCATGGCGGATGCCGATCCGGTCCGAAGCGGACGAATCGGAAAGGCGCAGGCGCAGGCAATGCAGGAGTTTCGCGATCGCCTGCAGCGCGACCGTTTCGGCTGGTGTATCGGGGCTGTACCCACGCCGAAGTGGGCGGCCAAGGTTACCGGACTGCCGGCCGGCGACGAGGCGGTGGCACGGCTGTGGGAAATTATGACGCCGATTCTCAGGCTCGATCATGAGAATCCCGCGGCCGAGTGGAAAAGCCACGCACGGACGCTCAAAGCGCGGGCTCGCAAACTTACGGAGATGGGATTGTCGTCGCTTCATCTTCGCTCAGGCGATACCGACCTCCGCGTCGGACTGCTGCCCGAAAGCACCTGGATTGGCGGGGGCGGTCAGAAACCGGACGGACGGCCCTTTCTACCGAATGTGCCCACCGAGGAGGTGTTTACAACTCCGCACCGCGAACGGACCAACGGTCATGCGGTTGTCACACGCCCGGTACAGGTGCTCGGCAAGATCGTGGAAGGGGCGTGGTTTACCTTTGAAAACGGCGTAGTCACCGACTACGGTGCCGACCGCGGCGCGGAAATTCTGACGCAGTACTTTGAAATAGATAAAAACGCAAATCGCCTCGGCGAAATAGCGCTCGTGGATTCGACGAGCCCCGTCTTCACCTCCGAAACAGTGTTCTACAATATTCTCTTCGACGAGAACGCCGCCTGCCACATGGCGCTCGGGTCGAGCTATCCCGGCTGCGTAGCCGGCAGCGAAAACCTCGATAACGAGGCGTACGTTGCCCATGGCGGGAACCGGTCGAATCTGCATACCGATTTCATGATCGGAACCCCCGACATTTCGGTGAGCGGTGAAACCGCCTCCGGGGAAACGGTGGAAATTATGCGTGACGGACGGTTCGCGCTGTGAGCGGCGACGCGCAGGAGAGCCTGCTTCGCTTCTCCCGGGCGGGCTCGGTCGAGCGCGAGCGGATCGTTGTGTGGAAAGAAGGCGCGCCGAGTAATGGTCGCTACGTTCTGTACTGGATGCAGACTTCCCAACGTCCATGGGATAACCCTGCCCTTGACCTCGCGATTGGCGCTGCCAATGAGCTCGGGCTTCCCGTACTTGTCTGCTTCGGGCTCACAGCCTATCCGGAAGCGACGCTGCGCCACTATACGTTCATGCTCGAGGGAATTGCAGAGACCGCTTCAGCACTTTCCGCGAAGGGAATCGCGTTCACCATGGCCTATAACGAACCGTGGCGATTAGCGCTGGACCTTTCCGGTGACGCGGCCCTCGTAGTAACCGACGGCGCCTATTTACGCCTTCCCCGCAGCTGGCGGGCGAACCTTGCCGAGCGCATAGCCTGCCCGCTGTATGAGGTCGAAAGCGATGTGGTCGTTCCCGTGCGGGTCGCGAGTGACAAGCGCGAGTTTGCCGCGCGAACCATTCGCAAGAAGCTGCATCGTCAGGTCGAATCCTTTTTTGTGGAACCTGCAGATCTTAAGGTTGATGTTCCCGCCCCGCCGGATCTCTCGCGGTGGCCCGCCCGCATTCCGCCGGATGACCCGGCTGCCGTTCTCCGGGAAATCGCGGGGCACCAGGAACTCGACTCCAGCGTTCAGGCGGTGAGCCGGCTCTACCCCGGAGGCCCGCAGACCGCGCTCGACCGCTTCTTCCGGTTTCTCGAGTACTCGCTCATGTATTACTCCGACCATCGCAACCAGCCCCAGACCGATGATACCAGCGGTATGAGTATGCACCTGCAGTACGGGCAGATTTCACCGCTGCGACTGCTTGTGGAAGCTGCCCGATTCCGGGACAGCCATGGCGGCAAAGACGGAGCAGAGTCGGACGTCGGCCGGCAGTATGACGACTTCTTCGAAGAGCTCCTGGTCCGGCGCGAGCTTGCCTATAACTACTGCTTCTATGAACCGGACTATGATTCCTACGAGGCGTTGCCGGACTGGGCGAAAACCACGCTTGCCGAGCACTCCCACGATGAGCGCGCTCCGCTCTATTCGCTCGAGGAGCTCGAGGCCGGTCGCACCGAAGACGAGTACTGGAACGCCTGCATGAAGGAAATGCGCGAGACCGGCTACATGCACAACTACGTGCGCATGTACTGGGGAAAGCAGGTGCTGCTGTGGTCGGCCACTCCCGAACAGGCATTTGAGCGGCTTCTGTACATGAATAACCGCTATTTCCTCGACGGGCTTAACCCCGCGAGTTATGCCAATGTCGGGTGGATTTTCGGCCTGCACGACCGGCCGTGGACCGAGCGTGCGGTCTTCGGCAAGGTGCGCATCATGACCCCGGGAGGCCTCAAGCGCAAGTGTGATATGCCCGGCTACATAGCAAAGGTGGACCGGCTCGCGGCATTGGTCGGCGCCGGCCCGGGGTGAGGCCCGGGCCGTGGCAGGGCGGCCCCTGGGGGCGTAAGCCTGCTGGAGGTGGCCGGCGTTCCCGCCGGGCACCGGGATGAAGCCCGGCGCCTGGCAGACCGCCATCCGGCTATACGCTGCTGCGGTCAACCTGAAAGAGAAGCGCGTACATCGCCGGCACAAATCCCAGCGTAAGCAGCGTTGAAAACGCGAGGCCGAAGATAATCGCGATTGTCATGCTTTCCCAGAGCGGGCTGGCGGCCAGCCATAGGGGAAGCAGGCCGAAAATGGTGGTGGCTGTGGTGAGCAGGATGGGCCGCACTCGCCTGTGTGAGGCGACAATTACGGCATCGATCGGCGCGTAGCCATTTTCTTCCATTTCTATCTTAATACGATCGAGAAGAACCACAGCGTTTTTGATCACGATCCCTGCCAGCGATATTACCCCGAGCAACGTCATTACCCCGAAGGTTGCACCGGTCACGATCATACCGAATACGACCCCGATAAGCCCGAAGGGTATGGTCAGAAGAACGATGAACGTTTTTCGCACTGAATTGAACTGCGCAAGGAGCAGCAGCACTATCACGAGCCCGGCGATCGGCAGCTCAGCGAGAATTGCATCGGTTGCCTCATCGGTAGCCTCCGCTTCCCCGCCGATCTCGTATCCGTAGCCTGCCGGCCAGTCGGCGGTCTCCTGCGCAAGCTGTGCGTCGAGCTGTTCGGCCTGGGCAATCGCATTATATTCGCTCCCCAGGTCGGCCTGAATGCCGATGGTCTGCCGGCCGTCGCGACGCATGATCGTCGGGGTCGTCCATGCAAGGTCGACATCGGCGACCTGTGCAAGGGGAACCGAGTCGCCGGTGAGTTGCGAATACACCATTGTCGACTCTATCCGGGGAAGATCAGCATCAGGGTCGCCCGCCGCTCGGAGCATGATCGGTTTTGTGTCCTCGGTGCCCCGGTATTCGGAGACTTGCATTCCTGAGAGGGCAGTCTGAAGGGAAACAGCGACCTCTGTTTCCGTGACACCGGCGAGCTGGGCGCGGCGGGAATCAACATCGACCTCCAGCTCCTTGATAGGAGTCCCCCAGTCGTCGCGAACTCCATATGTTCCTTCCCAGTCTGCGACTACCGACCGCACCTCGTCAGCGAACTCATGAAGGGTGTCGGTTTCCTCTCCGTATACGCGGACTTCGATATCCGCATCGACCGGCGGGCCGAGGACCAGCGGCGATGCGGTGACGCGGGCTTCCGGGTGCTCGGCATCGAGGTAGTCGTTGGTGCGGCGTATTACCTCTGCGGCGTCGTCGCGGTCGGCGAGATTTATGATAACAAACGCGTACTCATTCTGTTCCGGCTCCGGGTCAATGGGAAGGTAGAAGCGGGGAGCGCCTCCGCCGATATATGACGACCAGTCGGTCACTTCGGCGCCGAGCAGTTCTTCTTCGTAGAACGATTCGAGTGACGCGACCATGCTGTCCGTGGTATCGAGCGATGTTCCTGCCTCATATTCGAGTTCGGCGGTCATAACCGCGCGGTCGTTTTCGGGAAAGAACTGCCTCGGCAGCAGGCCTGCAGCGAGCGCCGCGGCGACAAGTCCTGCGGTCAGAAGCCCGATAACCAGGAGGACATTTCGCAGGAAGAAGCGCAGAATCCGGTCGTACAGCTCGGTGATGCGCGCCGACGCGCCGGACTTCTCGGGCGGATCTTCACCGCTTCCTCCGTCGCCGGGGGTGTCAGGAGTGGAGCCATGTCCGGGCGGTCCGTTGTCGTTGTCGCCGGGCGAGTCAGGGACGGACGATCCGTCTTCGGCGCCGTCGGAAGTGTCAGGAGCGGGAGGCCCGTCTTCGCCGTTAACGCCCGGCTCCTCAGGGGAAGGGCCGGAGCGCAGGTACTTCGCGCTCAGAAGCGGCGTCATGGTCATGGCAAAGAACCATGAGCCGAGCAGGGTAATCGTTACGCCCCAGAAAATGGGCCCGGCGTATTCGCCCATCTCATGGTCGGCACGAATGCTCGGAAGAAATGCCGCCGATATAATGATCGAGGCCACAAGCAGCGGAGCGCCGAGTTCGCGTGCCGAACGGATTGCCGCAGCTTTCGGCTGCATACCCTCTTCGGTAAGCACCATGGTCGACTCGGCTACAACAATCGAATTGTCCACGAGCATTCCAAGTGCGATAATGATCGAGGCGAGACTGACCTGGTCGAGACCGATGTCGAACATCGGAAAGATAAAGAGCGTTGTAAGAATGGTTACAGGCACCAGAGAGGTAACGACAAGACCCATGCGCACACCGATCGCGAAGAGCATGACCCCCATGATGGTTACCATTGCCTGAATGATATTGAGCATGAACTCGTTGACCCGGTCTTCCACGTGGAGCGCCTGTTCAGCGGCGAAATCAATATCGACGCCGAGCGGCACCTCCTGCTGGAACTCCGCAGCGATCTCCCGCACATCACGATCGAGCTCAGTTATAATGCCGCCTTCACGCAGACTTACCGCGACTGCAATCGCCGGGTCTCCGTTGTACCGGACGTACGATGTTGCCGGGTCTTCATAAGTCAGCGATATATCGGCGACATCCTCGAGAAAAACCAGCTCCTGACGCTCGGGAAGCGGCACCAGTTGCCGCTCTATGTCCCGAATTGTTTCGTAGCTCGATGTTGTCCCGAGGGTAATGCGCTCGGCATCCGTAAAGACCTCTCCGGCCGGCAGTACTATGTTCTCGGCGGCAATGAGCTCCTGTAACTCAAAGGATGTAATGCCGTACTCACTGAGTCTGGCTGGGGAGTACTCGACGGCGACCTCGCGGTCCTGCACGCCGAAAAGCTCCACGTCCGCCGCTTCCGGTGTGTCCGAGATCCGGGATGAGAGGTCATCGGCGTATTCTTCGAGCTCTGAATACGAAAGCTCGTTGCCGGTAACCGTGAGTATTGTTCCGTACACATCCCCGAAGTCATCGTCAACGTCGGGGCCGATGACACCGTCGGGCAGCTCGTCCTCGGCGTTGGAGACCGAGGCGCGCAGGTCGTCCCAGATGCTCTCCACGTCGTCGTAGCGGTCGTAGAGATCCACGTATACCACGGACACCCCCGTCCGCGATTCCGAGCGGATTCGCTCGATCTCTGCGATTTCCGAGATCTCATCCTCTATGGGAATGGAGACGAGCTGTTCCACCCGTTCAGGACTTGCTCCGGGATATCCGGTGAGGATAACTGCGGTGCGAACGGTGAAGCCGGGGTCCTCATCTTTCGGGGCGTTCATGTAGGCGAGAATACCGGCCACGCAAATGACAATAATGGCGATCAGGCTGAAGGTACTGCGCTCTATGGCGAACTCGGTCATTTTCATTGTGACGACCGCTCCATGGGAATAACTCGATCGCCGTCGGAAAGACGCCCGGTGCCGAGTGTTACAACCGGATCCCCTTCACGCAGCCCCGAGCGTATTTCGATCCGGTCGTTTCGCAGCGTGCCCGTTTCAACAGTTACCCTTCCGACTGTCTGCTCTTCGCCGACTTCGTCATCCGACAGGAGGTAGACAGTTTCCTGTCCTCCTTCCTGAGATACTGCGGTGGCCGGAACAGTCAGAGGCTGTGAAGCATGGTGATCACCATCCATGGAAGGAGTATCGTCATTCCCGGTCCCGGGACCGGTCGGGTAAAATGTTACTTCCGCGACCTGTCCGGAGCGCAGTGCTGCGGTATCCCCATGCAGGGATACGCGTACCGGAACCGTCCCGGCGGCCGGCTGCGCGGCGCCGGAAACGCCGGCTACAACACCCTCGATCGAATCGGAATCGACCGTTTCTCCATCGATTTCTACATCTACAGGATCTCCGGGATTCACATTACCGGCGAACCGGTCGGGGACCGTCAGATGAACCTCCCAGGCATCTTCAGAGATTATGGTGACCACCGGCAGGCCCGCGGCAACGTTCTCACCGCTGCTCATGATGGTGCGCGCCACACGGCCGGAGTAGGGAGCTTCCACCTCGGTGTAGGAGAGTTCGAGCTCAGTCAGTTCGGTGACGCGGCGCGCGCGTTCGAGCGACGCTTCCGCGCTTTCGAGTGCTGCCTGTGCCTGCTCGTAATCGTCACGGCCGGCAAGGTCCTGCTGGTACAGCCCGCGTACCCGCTCGTAGGTCGACTCGGCATAGTCACGCTGCGCTTCGGCGCTTCGAATCCGGGTTTCGGCCGTCTCGCGCTGGATTTCCTGCGGATCAGGATCTATGCGCGCAACGGGTTCGCCCGCCTCGACGGTATCTCCGACATCGACGAGCACTTCGAGCAGATGTCCGTCTACCCGGGATCCGACTCTGCTCTCGGTGCCGGCACGGGTGCGTCCGACGAATGAACGGGGCTGCTCCGGTTCGGCCGGGCGTGCGGTGTCCCAGCGTACGTTTCGCGCCGGATTGTTGTCACCGGGCGGTTCTTCATCACAGCCGGTCAGAAGCAGTGCGGCGGCGGTGAGTCCTGCAAGTAAAACCCGTGTCATCCGTTGGTTCCGCGGGACACGTATGCTGTTTCGACCGGCCGGGAGCCGGTCGGTACTGGTCTTGAAATGCTGGGGCACGAAATGTTCTTTCGCTCGGCTTCTTATCGGTGGTGCCATTATTTACTTCCCTCGTTCCCCGGTCCGTCGGTGTCCTGTGGTTCATTCGTGGACGATTCGTTCATAGCGTCTTCGGCGCGCTCGGGTGCCCGCTCGAAGAACCGTTTGATTTCGTGGTGAGCCTGGTAGTCGGATAGAGCGGCGTCGGCGCCGATTGCCCGGAGCAGCTCAGCGAATGAATGAAGATACTCATAGGTCTGATTCTGTACGAGAAGACGGGCCTCATTGGCCCGTTCCTGGGCGTCGACCAGATCTGCAGCCGTAGCTGCCCCGATATCATAGGCCTCCGACACCAGTTCGAGTGCATCCTCGGCGGCGCCGGCTGCATTCCTGGTCTCGCGGAGTCCTTCCGCTGCTGCCGCCGCCTCGACGAACGCGGTCCGTGCACGCTGTTCGATAAGTGATGTTACCGAGGCAAGCTCCGTTTCCAGTTCATCCCGCTCGGCCTGGGCGCGGTCACGCTCTGCTCGACGTTCGCCTCCGGTGGTGATCGGTATGGAAAACCGGATACCGGCTTCCCATTCGAGGGTGTCGTCCTCGACGAAGTCTTCGGCAGCAATACCGTCGAGCTCAGGTGAGAAGCCGAATTCATCTTCGATTTGTTCCTCCACCGGCCCCAGGTCGATCTCTTCGTCGAAACCGGCTCCTCCTGACCAGTATTCCTGTTCGACACTCGCAGCGAGCGCGATTGTCGGGGAGTAAAAGGCACGCTGCCGGGTGAGGACTTCCCGTTCACGCGCCGAAAGTCCCGCTTCAAGTGCGAGTATTTCCGGACTCTGGGCAAGTGCACGGGCAACGGCCCGGTCCTCGAGGAGATCAAGTTCGAAGAGCCCTTCGGTCTCGAGAAGGGCAGATGATGCGGGGAGAATATCTTCCGGCGTGTCCAGGCTGTCCTCGGCGGGTGTAAAGAGTTCGCGTTGAGGGCGGTCTGCCAGCCGGTTGAGCTGCATGCGCGCAGCACGCTCGAGTGCAAGTGCGTCGCTGAGTTCCTGCCTCGCCACCGCGACTTCACTGCGAAACCGATACACGTCCTCCGGTCCTGCCTCCTCCAGGTCACGGCGGACCTCGGCACGATCGAGATTGAACTGCTGCTCCGCCACAGTTCTGCGTCTCAGCTCGACGAGCGACCGTGCCTGCAGAAGATCAATATATGCCTCGGCCGCTTCCCCCGCCGTATCAGCGCGGGCGGCGTCGTACTGGAACTGCTCACTTTCCACAAGCAGCTCACGAATCTCGAGGTTTGCCCATGCCGGCTCCGAGAAGATGACCTGCTGCAACTCCGCCTCGGCTACCGCCGAGAACTGATCCGGTGCGACAGGAAGCTCCGCGCGGGTTTCGTCGATTGCTCGAAGCGTTGTTCCGGCCTCTATCTGCGGCAGAAGGGGCGCCCTTGCCTCCCGGCGTTCGGCATCTGCTATGTCCACACCGAACTCCGCGGTGGCGAGTTCAAGGTTACGTTCAAGCGAAGTCCGTACCGACTCGATCAGTGTCTGCGAACGCGGCTCGCCGTGGCCGGATTCCTGTCCGGAGCGCTGCCCCTCGTGGATTCCCTCGAGTCTTGCTTCGAGCAGAGCTGCGCGTGTGGGCTCAACGTCCGTGTCGGCGAGGAGATCCGTATCAATCCACAGCGTATCGCGTATTCTCGGCACATGTGCGGCTGGAAACCCGGAACCACCGTCAAAATAGCCGTCGAGCTCGCCGGCAATCCGCCGGCCAACCACCTCCAGTCCCCGTCCGCGCAACGATACAGCCGTTCCTTCCCGCGATCCCTCGGCGAAGACTGAGACAGTTGCCAGGCCCTCGCCGTGAATTGCATTGATCAGATCTTCTCTTCGCGAGGGTGACTGATCGGCGAGCGGAAGCATCACCAGAGCCTCGGCGCCGCCGGCGGATAGTCGCATTTCCTCCATTATCCCGGAGATAGTGGCGCCGGCCGGGATGGATACCAGTCCGGCGAAGCGTTCCTCGTCGAGAAAGGACAGCATGGCCCGCTGGAGATGAGCCATATTGTCGAGGAGGTAGGCCGGTACGCCGACGCCGAACCGTTCTGCTGTCAGAAGTTCGGCAGCCCGTTCGAGATCATGCCGGAGATTCATTGCAGCCTCGAGCGCGATAACATCTTCGAGCCCGTCCCCGGCTTCCAGCGGTCCGCCCCGCTGCAGCGAGGCAGGAAGGAGGGAGGCAGCTATCAGCACCTGCTCATTACCTGCCGGCTGACCGGATTGCTGGGAGAGCGTGCCGTCGACGGCTGACTCGGCAACAATCTGTGAACCGAGCGGGTCGACTGCGATGACAACCGCCACCGAATCCTGCTCGCGTGCTGTGCGAATCCGGTCACGGATCGATTCAGTGTCATAGTCAGCTTCGTATCGATGCTGTCGTGGAAATGTAAGCGTATACTCGCCCTCGTAGTGCTCGGATATGGACGCTTCGAGTGCCCGGGCGTGCTCATTGTTGGCATCGGAGGGGCCGTCGAACACAAAGGCAACAGCCCGAGTCCCGTTTTCGGCGTTCGCAGGCTCCCTCCCATCCGCTGCAGCAAGCGGAACGATGAGAAGAGCCATAATCGCAAGTGCCCGTATGGGTGCAAGTGCCCGTATGGGTGCAAGTGCCCGTATGGGT
>CAZMEV010000036.1:0-1643 GCA_964565375.1 uncultured Spirochaetaceae bacterium | reverse complement strand
GCAAGTGCCCGTATGGGTGCAAGTGCCCGTATGGGTGCAAGTGCCCGTATGGGTCCGGCCGGCACGTACTGACGGATTAAATCTCCACGCATAACAAGGTCAAAATGCGTGCCCTCAGTACAGTTTGACTATCGGCAAAACTACGTAATCGATTCGCAGTGACGCTCTGCAGACCCGGGCAACCCCTTCTGCGCGCCTCGGTAGGATTACCGATCCCTGGTTGATTTAGGGCGCGAACGCATATGGATGCGTCATTCAGAGGATGCCGGGGTATTCAGGTCAGGTGTCCCGGAGGTGTTTCCCTTCGACGTGTGCTCAGGGCCGGCTGTCGACGTGTGCTCAGGGCCGGCTTTCGACGTCTGCTCAGAGCCGGCTGTCGACGTCTGCTCAGAGCCGGGCGGCGACTCGTCGGTTCCGGATGGGGGCTTACCGATCTCAGGCGAGACCTTCCCGGGTTCAGACGGCGTTTCCCACATACCGGCGGCCAGCTTATAGAGTTCGAGGCGGGAACCGACGCCGCATTTACCGAGCAGATTGCGCACATGAGTGTCCACCGTGCGCACTGAGATACCGAGCTGTCCGGCGATTTGTGCGTTCGTGTTTCCGTCACAAAGCAGTCTGAGAATCTCGGCTTCACGATCCGTAATGCCGTATTGTTCGATTACCTCTCTGCGGGGTGTGACGGTTCCGGAAAGGTTTACGCCACCGCTGCCGAGGGTTTTGAAGATTCCTATGAAGATCCGGACGTTCGCGATAATGTAGCCCGCAACAAATACGACTTCCGTGTGGGCGATCGTTGCTTCGGGAAACAGAACGTCCTGGAGGACTACGTTGACCGTGATCCAGTTAAGCAGATGGGCGAGAGCTGTAATACGGCATGCAGATGCAAAGCCCCGATAGAGAGGGGTCCAGAGAGAGTGTTTCGTTGATTGGGCTATAGCCGATCCGGCCTGAGCTGCCAGCAGTGTAAACAACGATATTGTTGCATGGAGAATAAACCCGCCGGCAAGGTAGAGATCTGCGGCCACGGCAGCCGGATCTCCTGTATAAAGACCGGTAACGAATAACCAGATCATTACCGACAGCAGACCGATACCGCGTAACGAATTGCTCACCGCCCGGGGCAGTCGCAGTGTCCCATACCCCTGAAAGAGCTTCCATTCATAGAACAACGTAAGGCCCACGGTCAGGCCGAGAATCACATCCGAGAAGGTTTCGGCATTTCGCATGGCAACGCCCCGGTAGGAAGCCATGAAGGAAAGCACGGCGAGCAGGAAAAATGCGAACAGCACGGCGAGCATCTCGTTCATCGCCGGCTCGTTGGACGGACTGGGGCGGGAGAGTACGACGAGCGCTGTGAGGAGCGCGAAGCCTGAGAAAAGCGCTGTAAGATTCAACCAGAACCACATGACTCTATAGCCCACAAGTATAACGAAGCTGATTGCAATGATGCCACGGTGTGCAGCCGGGCGGCGCCTGGATCATTTCCGTAGTGTACGTTAAGCTGTTCAATCGGAAAAAGCAGTGCATGGGGCCCGATTGTGTTTGCGCATAATTCCATGTGTGCAGTGTGCTTGACACGTTGGTTCGGCTTTTGCTATTGTCCGCGGACACTCTACACGCCTCTGTAGCTCAGTCGGTAG
>CAZMEV010000035.1:24560-27627 GCA_964565375.1 uncultured Spirochaetaceae bacterium | reverse complement strand
CGAAGAGTTTGACGGGATGACGCGAGAACCGATAACGGTGGAGCAGCTGAACGAGCTTCGCACACGGTTTTTCTCTGTGATTCTCCCGTGGCTCACCGACGGTGATCGAGAGTTTCTTATTGGCTTCAAGAAAGGCGAGCCGGATTGGGGACACCTCGGTATCGATCATGTAAGGGACCTACCAGGAGTGCGATGGAAACAGCAGAATCTGGATCGCATGGCGCCGCAGGCAAAGCGCGCTTCAACTGGCCGACTCGAAGAGGTGTTGGGAAGATCTTGATGGCAGCCGTTCTCTACCGATCAACCAAGGTGCTCATCGCAAATAGCCGGCACAACCCATAAACAGACTCTGGGTTCTGCAGGAAATCTACAAGTACGGCAGCTCCAGTCAGCTCAGATTGCCGGAAATTGCCCGGCATTCGACCTCATCTTCTCCTTATTGAAAGAAATCCGTTGATCTCATGTTGACATCACGTTGAGCTCAACACGGGATCAACACCCTCTGCGGCAGAATTGGTTTCGCGTTCGTTGGACGCGTTTGAAACGATTTCAGGAGGTGTCAGATGAAACTTCTGACCATTACCGAGGCTGCCCAGTTGTTAGGACTGAGTAGATCAACATTGTATAAGAAGACGTCTGCGAAGAGCATTGCGTTCGTCAAGCTTGGATTGCGAGTGCTCTTTGACGAGGCTGCTATCAAGCGGTGGGCCTGTCGTCATGCCGTTCAACCGATCGGCTTTCCCCAGGATTTCTTCACAACAGAGGAGGGAAACGATGCAGCGTAGTACGAAAGAAGAACTCATGCTGGACGACGCGATAGCCCGTATTGTCGCGACTGGACCAGTGGAAACCGAAGCCGAGAAAGTAGTCCACGAATGCATCGCCGTACGAATTGATCGCGAAACTGAACGTAGTATATGTAGCGGTATTTCTTGCCCTGGCGCTTCTTTTCCGCCTCGTTCCGATTGGCGGGTCGCTTCTGAAGGCTGAATGGTGCTTTGCCCCGTGGCATGGCGTACTTCCTAAAATCTCAGACTTAATCTCAGACCACCGGTTCCGATCTCTGACAGGAAGTATACCACAGAAGCTAAGTTATTCCATTAAAAAGCGTTAGAAAGTGCCGGCGGGGAGACTCGAACTCCCACACCCTTGCGGGCGGCAGATTTTGAGTCTGCTGCGTCTACCAATTCCGCCACGCCGGCTCATGCTGCTGGATATGCCGCCTTTCTCAGAACGACATTGGGACCCCGGCCGCTGTCCACTTACGCTGTTGAGGGCTGCGGCAGGGGTACAGTAGCAGCAAGCACGCTCCGGTTCAAGCGCTTCACCCGGTTCATTTCAGGCAGGGCAGGCCGAGGCTTGATTCGGGCGGTGGCAGGGAACCAGTACGTACCGTCGTCGATCCAGCAGCAGACTGTGCTGTCCGTAGATTGACCGCCCTTCGGGAATCATCTACCCTTGCCGGCGGAACACTCATGGCTCGGTTGCTCCATGCGATTTTACTTCCGCTTCTTATTTTAGCTTTTGCCCAGTGTGCGACCGGTCCGGAACCCGTGCCGCAGGATGTTACCGTCGAAGGCGATCCCGACAGTGCGCTTGCAGTGGCGCTGCGTGCGGCGGGACGCGTGGACGATATTTTCACGCAGGCATTTCTCTACACGCAGATAGCCAACGCCTATAACGATGCCGGGCTTCTGCTGCCCGCTTCAAATGTACTCGATCGCTCACTGGACATTGCAGAGCGCGAAGATGTGGGTGCCGCACGTGCTGAGATTCTTGTGCAGGTAGCAGGGCAGTATCGGGCTCTCGATCGCATCAATCGCACGCGCGAACTTCTGCGGGAGGCGTTATCTCTGACCCGGACGATCGAGGATGAGTCGGTTCGGGTGCTTGTGCTTCAGCAGATTATTTCCGAGGCGTTCAGGGCGGATGAAGAGCTGTTCGACGTTCTCGTGGAGACCCTCGATCATGTGTATGTCGTTGAACATCTGCCTTCCCGCGTCGATCTGCTTGTCGATGTTGCAAGACAATATCAGGAGTCCGGACTCGGTCAACAGGTGAATACGCTTGTGCAGCAGGCGATTGCCGCCGCCACCGGTATCACGAATCCGTGGCAGAAGGCGGCTGCCTATTCGACGATTGCAAGGAGATTGTACGTTGCCGGCAATCAGACACAAGCTGACCTCTATGTTTCACGCAGCCTGCAGGAAATTGAGGGGGTTCAGGTTTTAACGCGTTCGCCCGGCGAAGCGGTTGAGTTGCTGGCTATCGCGGACGATTTTGCTGCGATTGGAAGATTCGAAGAGGCCGAGACGGTACTTGAGACTGTAGAGTTTACCTCTATTCGGGCGCGCGGACTGTCGGAACTTGGTTCGCGCTATCTCGCGCAGGACATGCCTGAAGAGGCAGATCGGGTCTTCAATGAAGCGGTAAATATTGTTGCGCTGGAAGGAACAGATGCGCAGTTCGCCGATATTGTCTCGGAAATCGCCAACCGGTTTGCGCTTGCCGGGCGCCCTGCAGACGCCCTTTCGAATGCCGAGGTTGCGCTAGTTCTTGTAGCCGAGGTGGATGATGAGTTCACTCGTACACAGGTTCTATCCCGACTGGCAGAGGTATTTGTGAGTATTGAACGGTTGGATCTCGCTGTTGAAGCGGTGGAGGAACTCGACAGTCGCGCTGAGGCGGCTACTCTTTATGCCTCGCTTTCGCGCGAATTGCTTTCGGTTACTCAGGTCGATGATGCGCTTCGATTTATCCGTCCGGCGCTTACCGCCGCCGAGGAAGCCGAGGGCAATACGGATGCCATTTACCGCGATATTGCCTCATTGCTTTCCCAGCTGGGGCGTTTCGATGATGCGATTACCGTGATTGACCGGATATCGACGGCATTTGCACAGGGGCAGGCACTCGTTGAACTCGGCCGCTACAGTCTCATAGCCGGCGGGCTTCCGGATGAGCAGCAGGCGCGGCTGAATACGCTTGCTTCGCAGCTGGCGGGTGAGCCCGGGCGCATCGCCCCGGCCGCAGCAGCGCAGTAGAGCGAGCCCGGCCGCAGCAGCGCAGT
>CAZMEV010000035.1:5544-24460 GCA_964565375.1 uncultured Spirochaetaceae bacterium | reverse complement strand
CCCGGCCGCAGCAGCGCAGTAGAGCGAGCCCGGCCGCAGCAGCGCAGTGAAGTGAGTCCGGCCGCTTCGCCCCGGCGATTGGCCTGATCCCGTATACCGGGTGAATGCAGAAGCACCTGGTGTACGCCGTGCTTTGTCACTTCGGTCCGATGACCGTTCCTTCGAACGCGGCGCCGGTAAGCACCGCTTCGACGGTGTCGAGGTCCCGTCCGGAGGCCACGACGACACTCAATCCAAGATCCATGGCCTTCGCTGCGGCCACCGGGTCGAAGGGTGAGTTTGCCCCGGGTGTCCAGGTATCACCGACCATCTGCCGGTAGTCGGCCCATGATATGCGGTCGAGTGGCTTCGCCTCCGGTGAGCTCCTGGGATCCTTGTCATACACTTTAGGAATGTTTGAAAGGTTGATCACGCTGTCCGCACCGAAGCGCTCGGCAAGCAGCACCGCATCAAAATCGGTGGAAAAGCCCGGCTTCCAGCCTGCACCGACGAGGATTCTCCCGGTGAACTCGATATCGGCAGTCGGGTCGGTTACCACCGGGTCATGGACGTAGGCGACGAAGACGCCCCGCAACAGCTCGGCATTCAGGCGGGTGGCCGCGATGCCGATCTGATCGGCCTGCTCGGGAGGTGCATCGGCGGCGAGCTGTCCCAGCGCTTTCTGGTAGGCACGCGCGGGGGCTCCTCCTCCGATTACCATAATCAGTCTCCGGTCGGAGTCGGCTTCGAGAAATGCGGAAAGGCGCTGTTTCAGTGCCTTAAGAAATTCTATGTCGATGTTTTCCGGCGCGACAATCGATCCGCCGAGTGATAGTACATGTGTGCTCATAATAGCTTCGTCCCACATAGTACGGTCGTACGCATCCTTTGTCGATAAACAAAAGGTAGGGTACATTATAGGTATGAGCCGTGATCTCACCGGTCTGCTTGAAGATTGGCCTTATGAGCCGAATAATACAACCCGCATCGTCACAGCGAATGACGGACGTAAAGTGCTGCAGGTGCGCCTGCCGCTCGGTATCGAGCAATATGAGCTTGTGGGAAGGCCTGACGGTGAGCAGCCTTTCGGTAAGCAGACTGTGCTCGAGGAAATGGAATCCCGTCTCGCCGAATATGTGCTTATGAACGGCACCGACGATGGTTTTCTTCTCGCCCATGACGACTGTGAATTGCTGCAGACTGAAGCGATTCTTTTCTATTATCGCTATCTGCTGCTTTTTCAGATAAACGATTATGAGCGTGTAGCCGCCGATACCGAACACAACCTTCGCATGTGTCACCTCTTTGAGAACTATTGTGACAGTGAAGAGCATAAAGAAGGGGTTCTGCAGTACAAGCCCTACATTGTTCGGATGAACAGCATGGCGCGGGCTATGCGATCAATGAAGCGTGGAGAGCATGGGGAAGCTGCCGAGATTATCGATGTCGCGATAGAACAGATCGAGGGCATGGATGAGCTCGACTCGCCGGCCTTTCAGTTCGAGCGGGTGCGCTCGGTGAATTATCTGAAATCCGCATTGAAGCAGCTCGGGTCCGCGGGGCGGGGGTCACACGCACGACGCAGCCTTGAATCGACCTTGAAGAAGCAGCTCGATGAAGCGGTAAGGGAGGAGGATTATGAACGGGCGGCTGAGCTCCGCGATCAGATCCGGACAATGCGGACAAACGGCCCGGAGCGATGAGTTGTGCTTATATTGACAAGGTTAACACCGTTCATACTACACTGGGCTTCAGCCTGCGCAGAGACAAAATGCTTATGAGACGCTTTCGCACCGTAATTTTAGCTGCAACAGTTTTCGCCATTATCGCAATGCCGGTTTTCTCACAGGATATACGCACAGCATCTGAACTGCTGCGCAGGGTCGCGGAGGAGTATGCCGGTTTTGACGATTATGTAGCCGAAATTGTCATGACCACCGAGGATGACGTCATGGAGGGTACGCTCTACCATCGTCAACCGAATGATCTTTATATAGAGTTTTCTAACCCGGAGGAGCAATTCATTCTCTCGGATGGTGAACATTTGAGGGTTCATGTACCGTCTTTGAACGTGACATTGAGTCAGCGTTTGCGCAGGCAGTCGGACGCTACGCCGGGTGGAGTCGCAACCGGGGAAGGCCTTGCGCTGTTGCGCCGCAACTTCTCGGTGGCGTATCAGAGTTCGCCCGACTTCGTGAGCCTTGAAAGCACGACCGGAGCCATCGAGTCGGTGGGCCCGAATGATCAGGTGGTGAACCTCCGCCTCGACACGAGTTCACCCAACGAAGGATACCGGCAGCTTATCCTGAGTATCGACGAAGACTATCGTATTCGACGTATCGTGGGTACTACGGTAGACTACGACCTTGTCCAGTTTGACTTCATGGATATTCGGGCAAATGTGTCCGTGCCGGGCAGCCGGTTCGAATACGAATCGCCTGCGGCCTCAAGCACATTTGAAGATTTTCTGTTCGACAGCAGTGGCAACTGACGTTGTTTTGTTGCAACGTAACGTTCATGAAGAGGGTAGCCGGAGCCATTTGAGCGCCGGTTCGTGTGCATGGAAAGTATATGGAATCGATCGCAGATAAGCTTCGTACCGCTCGTGAAGAAAAAGGGTATTCCCTCGAACAGGTTGCGCGGGATACGCACATTGCCAAGCGGTACATCACTGCTATGGAACAGGAAGATTTTTCTGTGTTCCCCGGTGAAACGTATGCGATCGGCTTCCTGAAGAACTATTCCGCCTACCTTGGCCTGAATCCTAACGAACTCGTAGCCCTGTATAGAAACATCAAGCTACAGGAACAGCCCGCCCCCATGGATGAACTGCTCGACAATCGCCGAAGGCCTGGTCCTCTGGCGATAGTACTGATTGTCGTGGTGGTTATTGGAATTGTCGTTGCAGGTTTGCTGCTGTTTACCGATGTTTTCGCCGCAAACGCGGCACCGCCGGGTGGAAGCAGCGTGGTGCAGGCTGCCGTTACTCCAGTGATTGCGTTCGGCAGGTCTCTTTCCCTGTCACGGGCACGATAACCGCTTCCGGGTCCATGTCTGTTTCGCCCGATCAGCCGGACTATCTCAAAGGACTGAATGAGGCTCAGGCTCAGGCGGTTACCCACTGGGGTGAGCCGCTTCTTATCCTCGCGGGAGCCGGAAGTGGCAAGACCCGGGTAATTATCCACAAGATCGCGTGGCTCATTCGTGAACAGGGACTCGATCCACGTTCTATTCTCGCGGTGACCTTTACCAACAAGGCTGCAGGCGAAATGCGATCACGTGCCGCAGAGCTCGTAGAAGGCGGCTCGCGGGCGATGATTCGCACGTTTCACAGCTTCGGCGCCTGGATGTTGCGCCGAAATCATGAGGCGGCCGGATTGCCTTCCGGCTTCAGCATCTATGACGATGACGATGTCGTATCGCTTCTGAAATCGCTCTTTCCCGACGAGCAGAAGAGTACGCTGCGCAGGTGGGCGCGGCTCATAAGCCGTGCCAAGGATTATGCGCTTTGCCCCGATGATCCGCTCGACGAAATTGATCCGTCCGGAGAGCTGCCGCAGGTGTACCGGGCCTACGACGACCGGCTTCGCGAGATCGGAAACGTGGATTTCGGTGACCTTATTATGCGCCCGCTTGAGCTGCTTCGGGATAACCCCGCCATCCGCACGCGATTTCACCAGCGCTTTCGGGCGATACTCGTCGATGAGTATCAGGACTCCAACGTTTCACAGTTCAAGTTTCTCAGTTATCTCGCCGGCGAAGGGGCGTATCTCTGTGTCGTCGGGGACGATGATCAGAGTATCTATCGATTCCGGGGTGCGGAGGTGCGGAATATACTTACCTTTCACGAGCATTTTCCCGGCACGCGCATTGTCCGCCTTGAGCAGAATTACCGCTCAACGGCCCCCATTCTTCACCTTGCGGGGCATGTAGTCGACAAAAATGAAGGTCGCCTCGGCAAGCAGCTGTGGACCGACAGGAGCAGCGGTGTCAAACCGCGCCTTTCGCTCCTTTCCAATGCCGAGGAGGAAGTGGAGCTGTGTATTCAGCTCATTCGCAGCGGCGGGAATCCCGGTCGAACGGCTATACTCTACCGGACGAACGCACAGAGCAGACTGTTTGAGACGGAGTTGCTTCGAACGGGCATCCCGTATCGAATAATCGGGACGGTGCGCTTTTACGAACGCGAAGAGGTGAAGGATGTGCTTGCGTTCCTTCGATTCCTGGCGAACCCGCGGGATGAAGTCAGTTTTCGTCGAGTCGTGAACAAGCCCGCCCGCGGTCTCGGTGCCAAGTCGGTCGACCGTATTGTTTCGTCTGCGCTTGAAACCGGACGTGATCTGCGTGAGACGATGCGGGCGCCGGTTGAAGGCCTCTCAAGGAAGGCGGACAGCTCGAGAGCGGCGTTTTCAGAGCTTGTAGAATCGCTTTTTGCCTCCCTCGGCGGAGATACACTTCCGGCGTTTGTTGACCGGGTTGCTGAGGACAGCGGTCTGAAGCAGTTCCATGCCGAGCAGGATGAGTACGCAGGTACACAGAAGATTGCGAACATCGAGGAGCTTGTAAACGCTGCAGGTATGTACTCGGGCGGGTCCGAGGGTTTGAGCGAGTTTCTGGAAATGATCGAGCTCGATGCGGGGCGTGACGGAGAAGATCAATCCGATGAGGAGGCGGTCACGCTCATCACGATGCACAATACAAAGGGGCTCGAGTTCGACCGTGTTATTATTACCGGCATGGAGGATGGGCTGTTTCCACGGGGCGGGGAAGAGTCTGCCGAGGATATCGAGGAGGAGCGCAGACTGTTTTATGTGGCGGTTACGCGCGCGCGTGACGAGCTGTATCTGACAAGCTGTCGCTTTCGGCGGCTTTACGGACGGCTGACTGAGTTTCCTCCTTCGCGCTTTCTCGGTGAAATCCCCGAAGATGCGCTTGAGATCTCAAGCGGGAGCGCTCTGAACGGAAACGTTGACGAAGCGCGGGCCTCCGAGGATGAAGATTGGGGTGAAGCCGAAGATCTCGGTGAGGGAACCGGCGTGTTCCACGAAGAATACGGGACCGGCGTGGTAACCGCGCGCTGGCGCAAAGGCAAGAGTGTCATGGTGCGGGTACAGTTCGAGAGTGGAACGACGGCGACGTTCATACCGCGCTACACGCCGCTCGAGCGGGTAGCTGTCGATGACTGAATGGCCGTACGGAGGAAGCTCGCTTCCCACTCGTGCTATAGAACGTATGCGTGGCCTGCCGGAGTTTCGACGCGCGAGGGAATACCGCCTCTATACCGGAGATGGGCGTCGGTACATCGACCTCTGGGCCGATGACGGGCAGGCCGCCGCCGGCCATCGATGTGGCCGCTGGCGCGAGACACTTTCCAGTAAGCTCTCGCGAGGCCTTGCTTTTCCATTGCCGGGGCCGGAGGCGCACAAGCTGCGAAAAGCGGTTCGAGCATGGTTTTCGCTGGAGATGCCGACTGCGGATGGTCGGGAGATGGTCGGGCAGCGGCCGGTGTACTTTTTTCACGACGAGACAGCCCGGTGGAAGGAGCTCTCGAGTGCGGCGCCGGAGCTTGTGATCAGGGACGCGTTGTATTCCACACCGGATGAATCGGCGGCGGCAGTCGTGGTGAGGCCGTTTTCCCGCCCGCACGTCAATCGCGGTGAGTGGATTCTTCCGGTACTGCCGCTTCCGCGGGCGTTTGCGCTCTGTTGTCTCCTCGGTCCTGCCGGGATGGGTCCCGATTCCGGGGTGCAGGAGGACCTGCTTGCGCCGGCTGTCCTTGCGGCGGGTGCCCGTGCTGTCTATGATGTGTGTAGGATGTTGCGCTCGGGAACGCATCCGGGGAAGGCGTTTGCCGAGCGTCTGGCGGCCACCGGCGTATGGACGGCGTGCGGACCGTGGCTGCTTCCTTCGGTGGGTGCCGATGAATCGGCCTATGACAGACTGTTCGCCGAGCACGCGGCAAAACACATCGTTCTGAATCCTGTCGCCGGCGCGCCCAGTCTTGTCCCGGCGGTCATGAGCAGCGGTGAGCGGAGCAGGATTCTCGCAGCGGCCGAGCATGCGCGCAGGTGCGGTCTCGGCGGGTAGGATGAACGTATGGACAATACAGCCATAGCGCTTGGCGTCGAGCTTGTCGTCGGTGCCGTTGCTACATTTCTCGCGATCCTGCTATGGTCGCGCACGCGCGATGTCGCCTGGATGTTTGTCGTAATCGGTACCATCGTGCATTACGCATCGGTTGTCTTCGAAGGGCTTGCGATCCTCGGTGCTCTGGATCTCGATGCGGTTGTCGTAGGCGGTGTAAGCGTTGGCAGAGTTGTGCTTGCCGCCGCTCCAATGAGCTTTTTCGTGGTTGCTTTTGCGATAATGCTTTCGCGGAAAATCCTGTAGGTGGAGCGCGTCGGGCGTACTTAAGGTTTAATGCAAGCTTGACAGTAAGGCAAAAATGCCGGAATGTTAGCGCTCAATTGATTAATACATAAGGACTGGAGGCCACCATTTATGGTAGCACTTATAGTGGGAGTTGTTTTTATCCTTTTCGCCGTCTATGCGGTTCTTCCATACCCGTGGGCGCTCGACTGGCTGGAGCCGGTGCTCGATTTTCTCATGGGTGGACTGCCGATTCTTGCGGTGTTCATTGGTCTTATTGCGGTGTTCATCGGCATTGCGGATATAAAAGATAAGATGGAGGCCAAAAAGGAAGAGCAGCAGGAAGCTGCCGAGGCGAAGAAGGAGTAACACGGGGAGTGAAGCATCCCGGTTTGCCGTACTGACTGCCGCCTTCATGGCGCGTTGACACATGTTCAACTTCTGTGGCACTGTTCCCATCCACGTCGCGGTCGCCGCGTGCGACCGCGCTTACATGAGAAGGTTATAACACTATGAAAACCATCATTCCGAAAACGACAGATGTCGACCGAAAGTGGTATGTCATCGATGCGGAAGGGCAGGTCCTTGGCCGAGTCGCGGCCCGCGTAGCGTCAGTCCTGCGCGGTAAGCATAAGCCCGAGTATACGCCCCACATGGAAATGGGCGACTACGTAATCGTAATCAACGCCGCTAAGGTCGACGTTACGGGGCGAAAGCGCACCGATAAAATGTATTATCGGCACACCGGCTATCCCGGTGGGCTGCGCGCGGAAAACTTCGAAACGCGCATTCGGCGTCGTCCGGAGTTTCCGATCGAGCAGGCAGTTCGGGGCATGCTCCCGAAGAACAGGCTTGGTCGAAAACTGTTCAAGAACCTGAAAGTCTATGCGGGTGAGGCGCATCCGCATGAAGCGCAGAAGCCGCAGCCGCTGGCAGTGGTACCGGGTAAGGAGTAAGAAGGTGGCAGAGAATCTGGCATTAGCAACAGGTCGTAGAAAAAATGCGGTTGCCCGGGTCTATATCCGACATGGGGCGGGCAATCTCACGGTAAACGGCCATGAGGCCAATAAGTATTTCGGCGAGAGCGACAATCTGTTCATGGTGAATCAGCCGCTCGATGTGCTCGACGCACAGGGATCATTCGACGTGATCATCAAAGTGCGCGGAGGTGGCAAAGCTGGACAGGCCGGTGCAATCCGGCACGGGCTCAGCCGGGCGCTTGCCAAGTACGACGAGAACAACTACTCGGTGCTCCGCGAAAACGGGTTCATGACCCGTGATCCGCGTATGGTCGAGCGGAAGAAGTACGGTCAGCCTGGAGCCCGTAAGAAGTTCCAGTTCTCCAAGCGGTAAACGCGTACTTCGCGTCTCGTCCGGGATCGTGACCGACGAATCCGCTACCGGTTGCCCGTTGTCTTCCGGGCAACCCCGAACTCTGGTTGTAGTATCAGTGCAACGCAAAGGATCCGTTTCGAGGCAGGTTTGTCTCGATGACGGGTCCTTTTTTTTGTTGTCGGAGGACCAGTGCCTTGATATCGGGATTGGTGAAGGCGTTGAGGTTACCATCTCGACGCTTCAGGATGCTCATAGCCGGTACGAACAGGTCCGTGCCGTGGAAAAAGGGATGGCGCTTATCGCCTCCCGTGACCATGCCAGGGGGGAAGTGCAACGAAAGCTCGAGCAGCGGGGCTTCACCGCTGTGGCGATTGGCTATGCGGTTGAGCGCCTTGAGGAATATGGATATCTCGATGATGCGAAGTTCGCCGAGGCGTACGTGGGCGAGCGTCTCAGACGGCATCCGGAGGGGCGCAGGGCCCTTGCCGCCGGTCTCGCCAAGCGGGGTGTTAATCGTCACGTAGCCGAACGGGTGCTTGATGAAATACTTGACGAGGAGACTGAGCACGATGCGCTCGATCGTGCGGCGGCGAAACTGTCGGCAGACGGCCGTCCACCGGATAAGCTTGCGGCAGCCCTGATTCGTCGTGGATTTGCCCCTGGTGCAGTGTGGGGGTGGATTCGAGCCCGTCTTCGGGAAGATAATGCCCAGGAATAATGAGCGAATTTTCCTGATCATTGTAATCAAATCTCTCCAATAACTTGACAGTTTTTACCGGCGCTACGTATCATCCAGAGTGTCATGGGGCGTAACGACAAAAAAGTTAGAATTTTCTCCGCGCTTGAAGTTGCCAACATTTGTGGCGTGGTGAATCAGACCGCCATAAACTGGATTAAGCACGGATATCTCCAGGCGTTCACAACGCCGGGAGGACAGTACCGGGTGTATTCAGAGGATCTGGTTTCGTTTCTCACCTCTCGTGGTATGCGCATTCCTGCCGAACTCGAGAAGGTTCAGCAGGCGATTCAATCGGAATCGACGGTACTCATTGTGGATGATGATTCTGAGCTCAATCAGCTTATCGCGGACTTTCTCGGTCAGAAGCGTCCGGACTTGAAGGTTATTCAGGCGTTCGACGGATTCGAAGCCGGGGAGCGCATGAGCGAGTCCAACCCCGGAATAGTGATCCTCGACGTTGATCTGCCCGGCATCGACGGAAGAAAGCTCTGCCGTCGGCTTAAGGCCGGCAATCGTGCCTCGAAGCCGTACGTCATTGCTATTTCCGGGTACGCGGATGATACAGTGAAGCAGGAAATGCTTTCGGAAGGGGCAGATGAGTTCCTTGCGAAACCAGTCGAATTGCCCGATCTTCTCGGTTCGATTAACGCCCTGGGAGCAGAGGTTGGATGAGCGACGGGAGACCGGTTGTTCTTATTGTAGAAGATGAAGAGGCTATTCGGCTGACCTTGCGCGATTATCTGGTGCGCAAAGGCTACACGGTGCATGTGGCGAGTGATGGTGTCGGTGCCATTAAACAGCTTCTCGATAACTCAATTGACACCATTGTCACCGACTACCGCATGGAGGTGCTCGGGGGCGACTACTGGATCAAGTTTCTGAACGAGTACTGCGGGGATAAGCAAATCCTCATTACCTCCGGATTTCTCAGACCGGAGTTTCCCATTCCGTTCGAGGTGTTGTACAAGCCCTTTGACTACGGCGACCTTGAACAGCGCATATCCGCAGGTTCGGCCTGAGTAACCGGGGCGAACGATGCGCGGAAAGAACGCGTGGGTGCGGAGGGCCGGGTTTCTGAAACCGCGGGGGGAGCGCATACTCGGTCAACAGGATACACTGAAGGAGCGTGGTACCATGGACAAGGATCGTGTCTGCTACACGGTACGGGTACACGGACGAGTGCAGGGAGTCGGGTTTCGCTTCTCGACGCAGGCGAAGGCCGAGCAATACGGTGTCGCCGGGTGGGTTCGAAATGAACCGGACGGCACTGTTTCCGTCAAATGTGAAGGGCCCAACGAGGCGGTCCAACGCTTTCTCTCATATCTCAAGCAGGGACCACCGTCAGCGGAGGTCACCTCTATCGAAGTGAATACTGCTGTTCCCGATGGCCGGAGCCGATTCTCAGTCCGGTAGCTTCAGTTCGGTCGGGTCAGGCGGATTTTCGGTTCGGTAGCTTCAGTTTCAGATCAGAAAAAAAGCCACCCCCGTGTCCGGAGGTGGCTTCCCGTGTACGTATACACTTTTTTCAGACCGGCGCGGTTTCCGCCATGCGCCGCTCCAGCATTGCGCAGTCCGGTCCGGCGTCGCGCCGCCCGGCATGCGACTTTCAGCCGCCGAGTTTTGCGATCGAGTAGAACGCTTCGGCGCCGGGATAGGTAGCTGCGCCGCCGAGCATTTCCTCGATCCGCAGCAGCTGGTTGTACTTGGCGAGCCGGTCGCTTCGACTGAGGCTTCCGGTCTTGATCTGTCCGGTTTCAAGGGCTACTACGAGATCGGAGATGAAGCTGTCTTCAGTCTCGCCGCTTCTGTGGCTTACGATGGCCGTGTAGCCGGCCTTCTTGGCCATTTCCACCGCCTCGAACGTTTCGGTGAGCGTTCCGATCTGGTTTACCTTGATCAGGATGGAGTTGGCGATTCCTTCCTCGATTCCCCGTTTCAGCCGCCTGGTGTTTGTCACAAAGAGGTCGTCACCGACAAGCTGTACTTTGTCGCCAATCTTGCCCGTGAGCGCCTTGAAGCCTTCCCAGTCGTTTTCGTCCATGCCGTCTTCGATTGATACGATCGGATAGCGTGCGGCCCAGTCCGCCCAGTAGTCGGCCATCTCCTCGCTGGACAGTTCGCGGCCGTCACTCTTCTTGAACACGTACTTCTTTTTATCCTTGTCGTAGAACTCGCTTGCCGCCGGGTCGAGTGCAATGTAGACGTCGCGTCCGGGCTGGTAGCCGGCTTTTTCAATGCTCTTGATTATGACGTCGACCGCTTCTTCGTTGCTCTTGAGGTTAGGGGCAAAGCCGCCTTCGTCGCCGACGCTGGTGGAGTGGCCGGCATCCTTGAGTACGCCTTTGAGCGTATGGAAGACCTCGGTGATCATCTGCAGGCCCTTGTGGAACGATTCGGCGCCCACCGGCATAACCATGAACTCCTGAAAGTCCACCGAGTTATCCGCATGGGAACCCCCGTTAATGATGTTTGCCATCGGGACGGGCAGCGTGCTCGCGTGGAAGCTTCCGAGGTAGCGGAACAGCGGCATATCCTGGTAGATCGCCGCAGCGCGGGCGACAGCCATGCTCACCCCGAGGATGGCGTTGGCGCCGAGCTTGCCCTTGTTCTCGGTGCCGTCGAGGTCAATCATCATGCGGTCAATACCGACCTGGTCGAGGGCGTCCATGCCTTCGAGCTCGGGGCTGAGGCTCGAGTTCACGTTATCAACAGCGTTAAGCACGCCCTTACCTTTGTAGCGGTTTTTGTCGCCGTCTCGAAGCTCAACCGCTTCATGTTCCCCCGTCGACGCGCCCGAGGGCACGGCCGCGCGGCCGAGTGACCCGTCCTCGAGGAGAACATCAACCTCTACAGTCGGATTTCCGCGCGAGTCGAGAATCTCTCTGGCTTCTACACTTTCAATAAAACTCATAAATCACTCCTGTGTGTATGTTATTGCGATACGGATCGAGTATAGATACCTGTCACGCGCGTATGCAAGGTGCCCGAAGGCCGTGCTCAGGAATAACACATGCTTGACGGCTCACACAGAGCCTCCATAATCTGCGGTGTGCGTTACTCGCAACTGTTTCCCAAAACCCTGCGGGATGTGCCCAAAGGTGTGTCATCCGACGGCTACCGGCTTCTCTACCGTGGCGGGTATATCCGGACTCACGGGCGGGGGCTTTTTGTCTTCATGCCGCTGGGTATGCGCGTTATTCACCGTATTCGCTCGCTCATAAGCGCTCATATGAACGCGCTCGGTGGGCAGGAAGTGCAGGCTCCCCTCGTAAACCCGTTCGAGCTGTGGCAGCAGAGCGGGCGCAGCGATCTCATTGACACTGATCTGGTCAGGTTCACCGATCGTCTCGGCAGGCCGATGGTGCTTGCCCCTACCCATGAAGAGGCAATGGTCGACCTGTTGCGCACGAGCATGACAAGCTACCGCGACCTGCCGGTATTTCTGTATCAGTTTCAGGAGAAATATCGCGACGAAGAGCGAACCCGGAACGGACTGATCCGCAGCCGTGAGTTTCTGATGAAGGACGGCTACTCGTTTCACCGCTCTTTCAGTGACCTCAACAATTTCCTTCCAAAGGTGTTTCGCGCGTATCGGGCGATTTTCGATGCGTGCAATCTCGACACCATTATCGCCGAGGCCGGCGTGGGATATATGGGCGGAGAGAAGTCGTACGAGTTTCTCGTCCCCTCGAACGCCGGCGATGACCACGTGATTGTCTGCGACAGCTGCGGGTACGCGGCAAACCGTGAAGTGGCCGTGAGCAATCCACCTCCGAGACCATCGAGATCGAGCAGGCCGAGGGAGATGAAGAAGCTCGAGACGCCGGGGTGTACCAACATGGCCCGGCTTTCAAAGCACCTTGATCTGCCGAAGTCGCAGCTGGCAAAGACTATGGCCTTCCGCGGCGGCGGCGATAATCTCATTCTCGCGGTCGTCCGCGGCGATACGAACGTATCGGTGGAGAAGCTTGCGCGGCTTCTGGAAGTGCCGGCATTACGCCGTGCGAAGCGTAAGGAGATCTCTGAACTCGGTCTTGTTCCCGGATACCTCAGCCCGCTTACCGGACTCGACAGGCTGACCGTGGTTGTCGACCACGGCGCCGCAGATGCAGCCAACCTCGTCTATGGCGGAAATCAGGACGGTGTGCACTATGCCGACGTGAATTTCGGCCGGGATTTCGACGCCGATGCGATCGGCGATATTGCACAGGCGGAGCCGGGCGCGACCTGTATTCACTGCGGTGGCACACTCGAAGAGCGTCGCGCCACCGAGCTTGGAAATCTGTTCCGCCTCGGCGACGGGTACAGCCGTGCCATGAATCTCTGGATACACGACGAGACCGGCCGGGTCATTTACCCCTACATGGGATGCTACGGCATCGGCATCGGTCGACTTATGCAGGCTATCGCCGAGGCGAACCACGACGAGAAAGGTATCGTGTGGCCGGTGTCGGTGGCCCCTTTCCATGTGTATCTTATGACTATAGGCAAGAGCTTTGCTGTTCGCGATGCGGCAGAGGGGCTCTACAAGGATTTCGGCGATGAGGTGCTGTTCGACGACCGTGAAGAATCGATCAGTACCAAGTTTACCGATTTCCTGCTGCTCGGTATTCCGTTCCGCCTTATTGTCTCCGGCGCAACGGTGACCGAGGGGACGGTTGAGCTTTTCGACAGGCGAACCGGTGAGCGGGAAAAAGTCTCGATCGGCTCGGCCCGCTCGGAAGTTGAGTCGAGACTGGAGGCACTGACATCATGGCGTTCGAGCTGACCCCGGAAATCATCGATCAGATTATTTTCGGGATGGAAAACCAGGAACATGATTTTGTTGTTGACATAGAAAGCGGTCATGTCATGCCCATGGAGGATGTACCGGAGGACTGCGAAGTCGAGCCCATTCCGGCCTGGCGAAGTGTGGACGGGTATAATCTCATGGAGCGCTTTGTGGCGGACCTTCGCAATCCTGTCGTGCGTGAAGAGCTGCGGGCGACGCTCGCTTCGGGCAAAGGGGTATTTCGCGGGTTCAAGGATACGCTGAAGCAGCATCCCGAAGCCGAACGGCTCTGGTTCCGCTTCAAGGAGCGGGAGATGCGCCGCGTCGTCTACGACTGGTACAACGACCTGCGCGAGCGATGGGGCCTTGAGCGTATTCCTATGGACCTCGAAACCGAAACCGACAATCTCATTGTCGCGGATTTTGACTTTGCCTGCGACACGCTCACTCACGAGCAGGCTCGCGAATATGCCCATGAGGCACGCGAAGAGGTGCTTGAGACCCTTTCAAGCGACGCCGAGCGTGACCTCATGGAAGGCTTTGAGCGGATCAGCGACGAAGACGAGCTGCACTCGATTATCGCTTCGACGCCCCAGGAAGAAATTGTCGGGGTGGTGTGTGCTGTTGTTCATCGTGACGGACCACCGGCGGTTGCTGCAGTCAATGTGCTGTTCGTGGAGGAAGAGTTCCGGGGCCTGGGTCTCGCCCGGGAGCTTCTCAATCGGCTATTCCTGACCCTTGAGGAAAAAGGCGTTCCCGCCGTACATCTCGAATTACCCGGGGCGGCCGGGGTGCTGCGCAATCTGCTCGAAGCATGGCGGGGTGAAGAGATCAGTCGTCGTTATCGGGTGGATATCAGCAGGTGGAGCGACCGTCAGGTATTCGAGGACTGACCCGGCGCCCGCCGTGGCCCAGGCCCGCAGATCCAGATCCGCGCCGTGCCGCTCCGGGCAAGGCCGGCCGCCGGTCGACCACGGCTTACCCGGCGCCATGCCGGCGCCCGCCGTGGCCCAGGCCCGCAGATCCAGATCCGCGCCGTGCCGCTCCGGGCAAGGCCGGCCGCCGTGGCCCGCCAATTACCGCTTTTCGATTTCAGCGAGCTTCTGCTTGCGCACTTCCGCCACTTCCGTGTGCATTTCACGTAACAACGCCATAAGCCGGTCCACGGTGAACTGCTTAGGATCCTCACCGGTCGGGCATTCCTCGCGTGCGGATTTTCGGAATTCCTTCGCGTCGAGGAGTTTACCCGCCTTGTAAACCATAAGGTCCTTCTGCGGATAATCAAGGCTCATATCGCCGTTCGGATTAACAAGCAGCAGGTTCCCGGCAATGCCGATCGGGCAGACATGATCGAACTGCTTCATGTAGCTGTCGATCTGCGGAAGTCCTCGCGCCGAATCCGGTTTATCCGGCCTGTAGCGCGTACCAGCCGGAAAGACGAGAATTATACGTCCCGAGTTTTTCTTTCGAACCATTTCCCGCAGCGCCGCCATATTGATCGCGCGGCTGCGGGCATGCTCGCGCGCATATTCGTCAGGGTCGGTAATAGACTGCAGCGCACGGACCGGATAAATAACGATTCGCGTGAAGCTCTCCGCAAACGCGCGCACGAGTTTGCTCTCTTCGTTGAGCTTCGCACCGGCCATGGCTACGATGCTTCGCGCGATCGCCTCGCCCTCTTCACCTTCTTCCTGCAGCAGATGAAACAGACTCGGCAGGTCAAAGTTGCTGTAGTGCTCCGAGACGATCAGGCAGCTTTCACCGGCCTGAGAGCGTTCATAAAGTTCCCTGATATTCTCATACCCCAGCAGCGTACTGCCGGGCATCATAAGCGAGGCTACAATCTTGTTAACCACCTCGCGGGTTTCATCGTTAGCAGGTTGATACACCGAGTCGTGCGACACAGTCCCCGCCACTTTCGAACGCTGTTCGAGAAGAGGCAGATACTCGGCGAAATACTCCTTTACCGTGGGGCGCTCTGGTTGCGAATCTCCGTTATTAGCCACAATCAAAAGCGTAGGTGGACATGCGAACCCATGTCAAGCTCGCAACATTACCGGTGAAATGCCGTTCGCCGCTCATGCTGGAGGCTCATGCTGGCCGCTCATGCTGGACGCTCCCGTCCCGATTCTGCACCATATCGTTCAGTTATGCGTCGCCTGACAGCCGTTCTTCCGGCGATACTGATACTGCTCGTTCTCTCGTGCACCGCCGACGCCCCGGCGCCATCGCTTCTGATACTCGACGCCGGCAGCGAATCCCATGCCCGATCGCTCGCGTCCTCGCTGACCACCACCCCCGTCCTCGCCCCGGAGACCTCCCGCTTCAAGGGCCTTTTTGAAGTCGCCAAGGCTGATGTTTCCACATTCGCCCTCACAGCGCAGGCTCCCGGCGACCTTGCCCCATTGGAAGACCCCGCCCGCCTCGCCCGAATGTTCGCCCGGCATCTCGAAGCTGTCGTGGCCCGCGAGGCATCGGGCCGACACAGAGCCGGTAACTCCGAAACCTGTCTCGAGGCCTCGCGCAGGCACGCCTTCAGGCTGTACTTCATCGAGAGCGCAGCCGATGAGCACCGAGGCCACGCCCCCTCCGGGGCAGCGGCCGAACACATTACCGTCGACGGCGCGACCGTACGCCTCTCGCTCGTAGATGAAACCGATCCCACGTTGCCCGCGACCCCCGCCGAAATACGCAGACGCCTTACGCACACCGCATTTACCCCCTGCTCCCTCGGCGAAACAGGCCCATACCGCCGGCTTTCCGGGGACGGAGGAAGCGAGCCCGGCACCGGACAGCCCCCGGGGCAGGCGCCTGCCGCCGAGCCGGCGGACCGAGCCGAGCCCGGCGCAGCCGCCCCCGGGGACGGAGGAAACAATCCAGGTGACGGACAATCCCGGTCCCGGGCACCCGGCAGCCTCCCGGACCTTGTAGAAATCCGCCTCGAGGGCGAGCCCTATGCGCGTCTCGCCCGCGCGGACCGATACGAGCGCACATCCGCCGGGGACTTCGACATGTTCGACGAGCTCGAGCCGGCATCGGCTGCTTCCTCGGGGCGGCTGTATGCGGCAGGAACCCGCTATGATCTTCTTGTCGCGAACACCGATTCAGCCCGCCTTCAGGAGCCGAGCGCGCGCCGCCGGCTGCTCGAAGCCGCCCGCCGCGCCGCGTTCGGACTTCCCGTGGAATCGACACAGGCTCCTGCAGGGATTAATGAGCCCGTTCGTCTGCTCGAGCCGCCGGCGGCAACCGGCACCCCTGTGGCAGCAGACACCATTTCCAGCGCACTTGAGAGCATCGGTGTGGAGGTTACCTCTCCCGTCGCCGCGGAAGAGACCGGCGACTCGGAAGGAAACGGCCGAGGCGACCCGGGAGAAATGTATCGTCAGGCGCTCTTTTCCGGGGATTATGAGCTCGCGCGCATCGTGTGGGAGAGCGAAAGCGCATCTGACACCGAAATCCTGCGGATGTTCCGCAGTGTTGACCCTCGCAACTACGCAGAGCTTGCCGACGACCACTTCGACGCGCTCGTGGAACAGGCCGCCGCACCCGACCCAGGCGCTTCTGACCCCCGCGGGGCGGAGAATCCCGGCTCCGCACGCACCCCTGGCGCCGCGCCCAGCCCCGGCGCCGCGGGAATTCCCGGTTCTACCCCACCCAGCCCCGGCGCCGCGGGAATTCCCGGTTCTACCCCACCCGGCCCCGGCGCGGCGAACAAATCCGGCGCCGCGGACAAATCCGGCGCCGCACCCACGGCGCCCGGCCCCGCTCATCCGCCGGGTGCCCATAATCCACACCGGACTTCAGCAGAAACAGCCTGGCGATACCTCGAAGAGCAGGGTGCGGTTACACGCCTGTCGCGGAATCTGCACGCGGTGGACTGGAAGCTTTACACCGACGGTGCCGATGAGGCCGCCGGGGAGATCCGCCGGACGGTAGTGAGCCGACTCCGGCTCGATGCGTACGGTCAGCTGTGGTTCGCCCGGTAGGCGGCCGGCCGAGGATCCATACCGGCACGCCGGTTCGGCAGCCGGTCGCTCGATCGCCTGATTATCCGTCGAAGCGCGAGACGGTTCGTCCCGCGCGGGTGTAGGTGTGACGGCGGTTTCTCGGGTCCGGCTGTCGTCTGCCGTCGACGACGAAATGGTAGAAGTGGGTGCCCTCGCGCAGGCGAAGCGAGATCTCGTAGCGGCCCGGCTCTACCTCTTCCATCCTGTGCATATAGGGGTCCCAGTTGTTGAAGCTGCCGCTGATGTGCACACGACGGCCGGGGCTTCCTTCGTACACGAACTCGACACGGTCCTCTTCTATACGGCGCGGGCCGTCGGGAATCGGCTGCGGGCGGTCCGAAACATCGACCACAGATACTTCGAAATCCGTATCGAGCCGGCGGGAAACCGGGTTCTCGGGGTCGGTTCTCCAGGTGCCGTCGGCGACAACCCGGTATTCCACTTCCTCGAGGCCCTCGGGCAACCGGTAGGTGAGAATATACACGTCGTGCTGATTGCGGCTGAAAACGTGGCGTTCGGCAAAATCCTCGTGCGCGAACGCAGCTGCAACGTAGCGCAGGGGCCGCTCGCGGTCGTAGCTGAGGACCAGGTACTCCCCGACGCGAAACGGTTCCCGCGCCTCTTCGAGGGTAGTCACCTGAATGTGGAGGTCGATGTTTGGTCCATTGTCCTGCGCCGGCGCCGGCAGCACGCCGAACAGCGTCGCCATGACGAGTATGCTGAAGACTTCCGAAATGCGCCTCATTCTGCTATCATCATCGGCGAAGGTGAGATACCGGTTAAAGAAATCGTTACGATTTTGGCAATTCGGCCGAAATTCGTAAACGAGCGCCCATGCCACGCATTGAAGATATCCAGAAATTCAATGAATCCCTCGTCTCGCTCGGCAATGAGCAGAGTATTGCCGCCGCACGCGGTGAGCAGATAGAAGAGCCGCGACCGGCCGACGAGAATCCCGAAGCCGGTGTCGAGCCGGATTCCCAGACACGGACGCGCGATCTCGAAGGCGAGCAGGAGGAATCCGGCGCATCAACCGAAGGCGAAACGGGGGAAGAGGGCGCTTCGGCCGGGGAAGGCGCCGCCGGCGGGGAGGCAGAAACCGCCGGCGATGAGGCAGAAGCCGGCGGCGAGGCCGAGGAAGGCATAGACGACGACCTGCGGGCCCTTCTCGGGGACATGGACGAAGACGAGCCCGAGTCTGAAGGCGGAGCAGCGGAGGCCGGTGAAGAAACCGGGGAGGATCCCTTTGCCGACATCGACTTTGACTTCGGCGAGGAGGAGGAAGAACCCGGGGGCGCCGCCGAACAGACGCCTGAACAGGAACCGCCCGGCGACCAGACGCCTGACGAGCAGACGCCTGGCCGGACAGAGGAGGTCGAGGAGGCATCCGAAGTTCCGCAGGAGCCCGCCGACGAGGCGGAGGATGTGTTCCCGGAAGAACCAGGCGCCGAATCCGAGACAGACGAGGAACTCGACTTCGATCTCGACAGTGCCCTCGACGAGCTGAACCTCGACGAACCCGAGGAACGCACCGCGGCGGGACGGGCGGCGCAGGAGGGTGCCGGCGAGGAAGACGATTTTGACTTCGACTTTGACCTCGAGGAGGAGTCCGGCGAAGTCGAAGACGAGCCAGGCGAAGTCGAAGAGGCGCCAGGCGAAGCCGAAGAGGCGCCAGGCGAGGAAGAGTCCGCCGCAGAGGAGCCGGACGAGGACGAG
>CAZMEV010000035.1:0-5444 GCA_964565375.1 uncultured Spirochaetaceae bacterium | reverse complement strand
CGAAGAGGCGCCAGGCGAGGAAGAGTCCGCCGCAGAGGAGCCGGACGAGGACGAGGATATATTCGGCGCGGACATCGGGGAAGAGTTTTCCTTCAGCGATGAAGAGCCGGAAGAGATGGAAGAAGCGCCTGAGGAGGCCGGGAACGAGCCTGCTGAGGAACTCGGCGCCGCCGAGGAGTCCGAGACTGCTGAGGACGAAGACGAGTTCGATCTCGGTGACTTCGGCGATTTCGGTGAATCTCTCGAAGGAGAAGACGAGGAAGCCGGAGCCGGCGACTTCGACTTTGACGAAGAAGAGGGCGGAGAAGACTTCGGTGACCTCGATGATTTTTCCCTCGGGGATTTCGGGGCCGAATTCGGTGTTCTTGAAGCGGAACCGGAAAGCGAAGAGGACCTGAACCCGGCGGCCGCTGTGCCTACCGAACGTCCGCAGACTGAGGGAACCGACGAAGGTCCAGGCACAAACCTGGATGATCGCCGGTTTAAGCGCCTCACGGAAACGCTTGGAACACTGCCTCTGAACCTGCGTATTGCGGTCGAAGAGGTTTTATCGAGCGAAGACTTCACCGAGGAAGAGGCAAAACCGCTTGTCGATAAACTTGTCGCCGGGGCTCCGCCGAAAGAAATCGCGAGGGTTGCCGGCGGGCTCAAGGGTGAGCGCATACGCCTGCCGCGAAACTACGAAGTGCGCCGCGGCGTGGTCTTCGAGGATGAGAAGCAGACCTTTGCCTGGCAGTTTCGCCACCGCTATCTGCCGCTTGCGCGAAACTTTGCAATTGCCGCCGCGCTCCTCTCGGCCGCGGTATGGCTCGCGTTCACCTACGTGTATCAGCCATTGTATGCCCGGCATCTTTATCAGCAGGGTCTCGAGGAGATCGATGAAGGCCGCTATACGGTCGGTAACGAGTTTTTCGAAGAGGCGAGACAGGTCTGGGAGAGCGAACCGTGGTATTACCGCTTTGCCGATGCATTTATTGAACGAAGGCAGTACCGCCTTGCACAGGAGAAGTTTGACCAGCTTCTGACCCGGTTTCCATTCGACCGTGAGGGACTGCTGCGCTACGCGCATTTCGAGTCGGCCACGCTCGGCAATTTCTCAAAGGCCGAGGATCTGTTTAACCAGGTTCTCGATATGGACCCGACCGATTACGAGGGCTTGCTCGGCAGCGGTGATAACTATCTGCGCTGGGCGGACTTCGATTCCGACCGGTTCGACGATGCGCGGGAGAACTATGCCCGCCTGCTCGAGTTCTACGGACAGACCGACGAGATTCTTCAGCGGTTCATGCGCTACTTCGTACGAACGGACAACTTCGGCGAAGCTGAACGCCTCGTCGAGTTTTTTCAGGAGGGCCGTCCCGAGGCCGACGTCCATCCGGAGATCTACTCGGAGGCTGCCGGGTTCATGCTCGATTATGACGAGATAGAGTATGTGCGGGATATGCTGCAGCGCGTGCTCGAAGCGCACCCCAGGTCGCCGGAAGCGCACTACGAGCTTGCGCGCTTCTATGACAGAATGGATGAGCGGCAGAACCGCCGCCGTGCCCTCGATAACGCACGGGCCCTCTTTCCCGAGCACGAGCCGCTGTCACGCCGGCGCATGGGTATGTTCATCGACAGCTACACGATGACTGCTGAGTACTATGTAGACGGCGAAGAGTATCTGACCGCCGAGCAGTATTATGCGGACGCCATCGACCTCTACGAAGATGCGCTCGAGAGTAACCTTGTGGAGCCTCAGGAGAAATTCGGTCGTATCTACGCAGGGCTCGGTAACATCTACTACTACCAGAGCGCCGAATACGAAGACGCGCGTCGTCAGTTTCAAGCGGCTGAAAACAACGGCTATACAAGTGACACCATGCGCTACCAGCTCGGCTGGATAGCCTACCGGGATGAGGACTACGACGAGGCGATCGATCGCTTTGAAACCGTAGCCAATGACCCGAGGGCGAAAAACATCCGCTTTGCGCGGGCCAATACCCACTACTTCAGGGGGAACTATTTCGCCGCGCAGACCTACCTGCAGGAGCTCGTAGAAATTCTGCGGCAGGAACGCGCCGAAATAGGTCTGGACTTTAATATGCAGGAGCGGCCCGAACACCGGCAGCTGATCCAGTTCCGCGTTATGGCGCACAATAATCTCGGCGTCGCCTTCTACCGGCGATTCGAACAGGAAGGCGACCCCGATCTGCGCGGCAATGCCCTTGCGTATCTTACCAATTCAACCCAGGATGCCACCAATCTCGCCCGGGAACCGGAAACACAGGTGCGTGCCGATACCACCGACCTCGCGTACCTCAATCAGCAGTACATCCTCTTCCCGGAACAGCCGTTTACCCTGCGCATTTACCGCGACCTGCCCATGGACCTCGAGGACCGGGAGTTCTTCCCGGCACAGCTGTAGTGCGCATCCCCGCTCAGTCCAGAAGCACCGCCCGATTTCCCTCCTTTGCAGCAAGCGCTTTGTCGAGTGTAACGAGCGTACATCCGCCGGCTTCTGCGAACGCTGCCAGATACGCGTCGGCCCAGACTTTCGGCGAGTAATCTGTAGTGTAGGTTCGTGCGCGCCACAAGTGCTCTGTCCCGGTCGGTTCCTCGCTGAAGGCGATGCGTGCGTCCTTTAAGAGCGTATCATACAGCTGCCATGCTTGAGCCATCGAACGTGCGTTTGAGCCAAGTACCGCGGGATTCGTTGCAAGGCGCAGGAAACCGCTTTGCGTAAGCCGGCAGAAACGACAGGTCACGCGATCGAGATTACCGAACCACTGCGCCACCGGCAGGTGCATTACATGCGCTTCGAATACGAGTGCGATCCAGACGTTCACGTCAGGAAGAAACATGGAAATCCTCAAGATCCATGTGCGTGGCTACCGCGTCGGGGTCCGGATTTAATGATCCCGGATTGTCAGACGGCACAAGCGGGAAGGCGAAGAATTGCTCGCCTGTATGGTCCGCCGCTCCTAACTCGTGTTCGACCGCCTCGGTAATTACTTCTTTCAGCGATTTCCCCCGAATTGCTGCTTCCGACTTCAGTTTACGAAACAGTTCGTCCGGAAGGTCTATGGTGGTACGCATAAAACCATAAAAGCATAAATATGTGCCGCTGTCAAATCCGTAGCGCATCGATTATCGGGCACCCGCCTCGGTTCGTCCGCCCCTGCCAACCCTTTCCCAAGACCACCGGAACGCCTTAGCCTTTTACCATGCTCAACTGCGCGCGCTTTTCACCTGTATCGCGAACCGCCATCGCCGCCCTCTTCCTGCTCCTTCCGGCCATGAGTGGCTTCGCCCGCGGCATCTTCGCCTCCGGGGAAGTATCCGAGGCGGGCCCGGCCATCGCCGAAGAACTCGGCATACCGCATCCGGCCGTCATCGCCCACCGCGGCGCCTCCTGGGATGCGCCCGAGTCCACGCGGCCGGCCTTCGAGCTTGCGCGAGCCGTCGGCGCCGACTACATAGAGGCGGATATTCAGCGAACCGCCGACGGGGAGCTTGTGGCCTTCCACGACGCCACCCTCGAACGCACCACCAACGTGGAAGAAGTGTTTCCAGATCGCGCCGACGACCCCGTCGGCAACTTTACCCTCGAAGAACTCAAACAGCTCGACCACGGAAGCTGGTTCAACGAAGCCTTTCCCTTTCGTGCTCGTTCCTCGTTCGAAGGTCTCGGCCCCGTAACCCTCGAAGAGCTCATTGAGATTGCCGAAGACGGCGTGCACAATCCCGGCCTCTATCTCGAAACCAAACTCGCACCCCGCTACCCCGGCATAGAAGCGCAAATAATGGAAACCCTCGAGGAAGCAGGCTGGCTTCCCGACGGCCCCGTCATAATCCAGTCGTTCAGCTCCACAAGCGTCGAGCAGGTCGCCTCACTCTCGGATGAGGTCATTCCCGTACTCCTCGTAAACCGCGGCATGGCCCTCCGCGGCGGCTTCCGCCGGCAACTTCGAATCGCCTCCCGCATCGGCGCCCGCGCCGTCGCCCCCGCCGCCGCACTCGGCCGCTCCCGCAACATCTCCCTCGCCCACAACCGCGGCCTGCTCACCCACCACTACACCGTCAACGACCCCGACCGAATGCACTCCCTTCTCGCCTCAGGCTCCGACGGCATCTTCACCGACCGCGCACCCCTCGCCCTCGAAGAGCTCGGAAGAGGCCCCGAGGTCGATGTTTCAGCACTCCTCTCGGTGCTCGGCTACTGAGGAAAAGATTTTTATAGGCTGATGTTTTCCCCAGAGCACCCCTATTCCGGCGCAGTGCAAAGAATATGCTGCAGCCTGTTTCCTGCACCGGAATCCCGATGATAGCCTGTGTAGTGTGTAGACGGACATACATTAGCGGACCCGGCTCGCCGGTTTACCGGGAGCATGGTGTCGGTTGGGGGTATAACGTATGCGCACAGTCCAGGGGATCTCCGTTGTTATTCTTGTGTTTGGCCTGACAGTTGCACCTGGAGCCCAGGAGGTACGGTTTGGCGGCAGTGACTGGAGTAATTCGATCGAGGATTTCGAGACTCTGTATGCACTCTTGCTGACAACTGAAGATAACATCGACGAAGCGGACGCTGATTTCGGCAACCTTGTCGGTACCGGCTTCGGCGCGTCTTTTGTTTTGGAAATCGATGTCGGGCCGAACCTTGCAATACAGCCACAAGTTGCGTACCGACACCACGTAGGCGGACTGGAGGGAGATGCGGACTTTGAAGGCGAAGTGAACGGGCAGCAGATTACAGGAGCACAGGAGTTAGAGCTTTCGGCTTCTGCCGACCTTCTCAGCCTTCCGGTATATCTCAAGCCGAGGGCCGGCGCCGGACCAGGATACCTCTACGCACTGCTCGGCCCGGAAATAAGCCTGGTTACGGGCGATATGGAATTTGAGACCGAGGTTACGACCGAAAACGTAACGACAGGATTAAGTCAGACCGAAACCGAAACTGACACCGAACAACCCGACAATCGCCTTCTGTTCGGAGGTGGCGTCGGTGCCGGATACAGCATCCCGGTCGGCGCCGCAGAGCTCTTTTTCGACGCGGTATTCTCCACGACATTTAACAGTCCCCTCGACGAGGCCCTGCTTGAGACTGACGACGGTTTTCTGCTTCGCCACGTATCCATCGGAGCCGGGGTTACCTCCTCCTTCTGAAACACGAAGCCGGCGCCGCTCGTGCACCCAATTTCTTAAACCCGAACCAGCATGATAATATTTCTGTGAAACTCAGCAGAAAAGGGCTCACGTTACATGGTGAGCTCGGTGTTTTGAGGAGGAGAACATATGCGCATAGTACGAACAGCGTTTGTCGTTGCTCTCGTGTTCGGCCTCACCGTTGCAGTTGGGGCCCAGGACTTCGGGCTCGGTGGAAGACTGTCCGGAGCACCAACCTGGTTCGGCGGCAGTGACTGGAACGACTCGATCGATGACTTCGAAGAAGGATTTGAAGAAGG
>CAZMEV010000034.1:24899-28074 GCA_964565375.1 uncultured Spirochaetaceae bacterium | reverse complement strand
TGGACTCCGGAGAGAGAAAATCGTGTAAATCGGCGCATAACGCCTGCCTATGCCACGAATTAGAAGGACATTTCCCCCAATCTGGTGGACAGTAAAGACTGGTTGCCCTGCCCGCCGGGCGAGACATACTATAGGAGTATCATGAGCCGAGAAACCACAGTAGACATGTTTGAAAATCCTCCATCGCCGCGAAGCGACTCTGTGAAATGGGAGTTTGCGCGTCGCATATCTTCGGACCTTGAACCCTACTGGGTGGCCGATATGGACTTTCCTGCGCCAAAAGCTGTTACCGACGCGTTGCGCGATCGCGTTGACCATGGGCTCCTCGGGTACACGTTCGCCCGTGACAGCGTTTTTGAAGCTTTCTCCGACTGGCAGGAACAACGGTTCGGGGTTCGTCCACCGCAGCACTGGGCCTGGATCTCGGGGGTAATGGCCGGTGCGCGGGCCGCCGTATCACTGTACGCGAACGAGGGCGATTCGGTAATCGTTCAGACTCCGGTGTACTTTCCCTTCATGGACGCAGTGGAGGGGCAGGGACGCTCGCTTGCGGTGAATCAACTGACTCACGACGGGACGCGATACCGCTTCGATCTCGACGATCTTGAGCGAAAAGCGGCTGCCGGAGCGCGGGTGCTGCTTCTGTGTTCCCCGCACAATCCTGTTGGTCGGGTGTGGGAGGACGGTGAACTCCAGCAGGTTATTGATGTCTGCCGGCGATATAGCATTGTGCTGGTTTCCGACGAGATTCATGGCGACCTCGTGATGCCCGGGCAGCCGTTCGTGCCGACAGATTCACTCGATACGGATGGACTGACGGTCATAACCCTTTCAAGTGCAACGAAGACTTTCAACATTCCGGGGCTCCCGGGTGCGATATGTACGGCCGGAAATCAGGAAACCATCGACCTGATAAAGAAATATATGCACACAGTCGGTGCGGATACGCCGAATGTGTTAACCCTCGCGGCGGTGGAAGCTGCCTATCGCCATGGGGCACAGTGGCTGGATGCGGCGATGCAGTATGTTTCGAATACCGCGGCAGAGGTGCGGGAGATCTTCGAGAAGTCCGGTGCACCGGTGACTGTTGAACCGCTTGAGGGAACGTACCTGTTGTGGATCCGCTGCGAACGTGTTTCGATTGATGATGCGCGCCTGCGTGAGCAGTTGCAGCATGAGGCAGGTGCGTGGCTCGTGGAGGGCTCCAAGTTTGGCCCGGGAGGAGCCGGTGCGTTGAGAATGAATGTGGCCGCTCCGAGGCAGAGGGTGTGCGATGCAGCGCGACGAATCGCCCGCGTACTGGAGACGAAGGCATGACAATTGTGTTCGGCGCAATGGATGGAGAGATAACCGAAATCGAACGACTCATTACCGATCCGAATACGAGCCACCTCCACCGCTACCGTATGAGCGAGGGAAGCATTCAGGGACAACGGGTACTTGTTTCGAAATCCGGCGTCGGAAAGACGTTTTCGGCAATGCTTGCTCAGCGACTTATTGACGAGTACGAGCCGCAGCGGGTGGTGTTCACAGGTCTTGCCGGCAGCATCAATCCGGACATTGGTATCGGCGATACGGTCATTGCACGTGACTGCATGCAGCATGATCTCGATGCTTCGGCGGTTGGGTTTGCTCGAGGTGAGTTCCCATTTGAGGGTATTCGGGAGATTGCGTGCGATCCCGGGCTTGTGTCCATCGCGGAGCGGTTTGTTCCGGAAGAAGGTACGCTTCATACGGGACGGGTGCTTACCGGCGATCAGTTCATGGACCGTTCCCGATTGCAGGCATCGCCGTGGTTGCGCAGCGAACTTGAAGGAGATGTAGTGGAAATGGAGGGGGCGAGCGTGGGCGCGGTATGCCGATTTAACGGCGTCCCTTTTCTGCTCGCGCGCACGGTCAGCGACAAAGCGGACGCGAACGCTCGTGTTGATTTCGAGCGCTTTCTCCCTGTCGCTTCCCGTAACGCCGCGGCACTTGTGAAGTTTGTCCTCGAATCGCTCTGAGTCGCTCTAAAAGGAGCACGTTCGGTATGCCTGGTTTCAAGGAACGTTTCAAAACGGCCCGTCTGGTATTTGCCGTAATCGTAGCGCTTGCCCCTCTCTTCGCATTCGGCGGGTGCGAAACGCTACGGCCTCCGGATTTACAGCGGGTGAGCGAACCGGACCCGGTGCTTAATCCGGTGGAAGTCGTAGAGGCACAATTGGAAGCGCTGCGGCCCAACCGGAACGATGAGGAGGGCATGAGGGTGGTGTACACCTTCGCTTCGCCGGCTACCCGTGAAGAGAAGGGCGACTTTGAGCAATTCCGCCGACTGTTCGAAAACGGGGTGTACGGCTCCCTGCTCAACCACCGTGAGTTCGATGTATACGCCCCGACTGTTGTGGAAAACCTTGCCGTGGTACCGGTGCGGGTAATTGCCTCGGACGGGCGGCAGGTGGATTACATGTTCATTTTAACTCGACAGCAGGAAGAGCCCTATGAGAATATGTGGATGACTGATTCGATTCAGGTTCATTCCCCGCACGACGAAGACTCGGAGGTATCACAAGGGTAATTATGGGACAATTTCACTATAATCCAGATCGTCTGTCACACGAGCCACACCTCATTGGCTTTCGTGACTTTTATCCGCGAGTACATCAGACGGTATTTCTCGCCGACGGCAGCCGCATTATCGGAGATGTCGAAATTGGTGAACACGCGAGTGTGTGGTACAACGCGGTTATCCGCGGGGACGTCCATTACGTTCGCATCGGAGCCGGAACGAATGTCCAGGACGGCACCGTTATTCATGTAACCGACAATGAGAATCCCACTGTGATCGGTCGTGATGTGACAATCGGGCATTCGGCTATTGTTCACGGATGCACGCTCGAGGATGTCTGCCTTGTGGGTATGGGCGCCACTGTTCTTGATCGCGCGGTCGTGCGCAGCGAATCGATGGTGGCCGCCGGGGCACTTGTGCCCCCCGGGTTCGAGGTCCCCTCCGGCACGCTTGTTGCGGGAGTTCCAGCAAAGGTGAAACGCGAGCTTACGGACGAAGAGCGCCGTGGTCTGCATGAATCGGCTGAGCATTACCGGGAAACTGCCCACGAATCAATGAATGCACTGCGTGGAACGTCCGGAGAGGGCTCTTCATCGTTCGCGTGAGTCTGCGCTGTATCCTGTGTGGCAA
>CAZMEV010000034.1:11029-24799 GCA_964565375.1 uncultured Spirochaetaceae bacterium | reverse complement strand
CGCGTGAGTCTGCGCTGTATCCTGTGTGGCAAGCGATTAGCCGGTGCGAATATGTTGCGCGGGCACCGAGGCCGTGTTATAACCATCAATATATGGTACTTGTTTATTCAGCTCTGCCATGATTTCACCCGACTGCGTGCCGGTGCAGGTGAGGTATGCTAATGTGTTCACGCACGTCATCGGGGCTCGCTGAGCCTCCGTTGCGGCTCGTTCACGCCGTCGGTGCTGAAATGGGACGAGCGGGCGGTGAAACGAAACGGCCGGGCGCTGAAATGGGACGAGCGGGCGGTGAAACGAAACGGCCGGGCGCTGAAATGGGACGAGCGGGCAGTGACATGAAAGGGCCGGGCGCTGAAATGGGGTGGCCGGGCGGTGAAACGCGAGAGCAAAGACGAATGCCAGTGCTTATCAAGGAGCAACCGATATGACCTATGAGTTTGATACAGTAGTTGTAGGCGGAGGTGGAGCGGGGCTGTATGCGGCGCTCGAGGCTTCGCAGACGTCGAGAACCGCTGTAGTGAGTAAGCTGTATCCTATGCGCAGCCATACGGGAGCCGCACAGGGCGGTATCGGCGCGGCGCTCGGAAATGTCGACGAAGACAAACCGGAGTGGCATGCGTTCGACACGGTGAAAGGCGGGGATTACCTCACCGATCAGACAGCTGCCAAAATTCTTTCCGAGGAAGCGGTGAAAGCCGTCTATGACCTGGAGAATCGCGGACTTCCGTTCTCTCGTACGGGTGAAGGGCGTATTGACCAGCGACGTTTCGGAGGACACACGAGTAACTTCGGAGAGCAGGCGGTCAAACGCAGTTGCTATGCCGCCGACCGAACCGGCCACATGATTCTTCAGACTCTGTATCAGCAGTGCATAAAGAATAATGTGGAGTTCTACGATGAGTTCCAGGTTATTGACGTGATTATGGACGGCAATCGCTGCAGCGGCGTTATTGCCTTCGAGCTCGCCAGCGGGGAGATTCACACCTTCAAGGCAAAGGCGGTCCTGTTCGCCACAGGCGGATTCGGCCGTATGTATAAGGTTACGAGTAACGCCCATTCGAACACGGGTGACGGTCCTGCGATTCTCGCGCGTGCAGGCATACCCATGGAGGACATGGAGTTTTTCCAGTTTCATCCCACCGGTATTCGGGGAATGGGCATTCTCATAACCGAAGGCGTACGGGGTGAGGGAGGAATCCTCAGAAACAGCAAGGGCGAGCGGTTCATGGAGAAATATGCGCCGTCGCTGCTCGATCTTGCGCCGCGAGACATGGTCAGCCGCGCGATTATGACCGAAGTCCTTGAAGGACGTGGAATACGCGGCGACCGGCGAATCGACGATTATGTCTACCTCGACGCTACGCACCTTGGACGTGAAACCGTGGAACGAAAGATTCCCGATATTCAGGATTTCTGTAAGACCTACCTCGCCGTGGATCCGGCGGAGAAAGAGATGCCCGTGCAGCCGACCGCCCACTATGCAATGGGAGGAATTCCTACCGACGTGGACGGCCGGGTGGTAACCGGAGACGGGGTCGTGGAAGGGCTGTATGCTGCTGGTGAGTGTGCGTGCGTGAGTGTTCATGGCGCGAACCGGCTCGGGACGAACAGTCTGGTGGACCTTATCGTTTACGGTCGAAGGGCCGGACAGCATATCGCCGACTATGTGCGCCACGCCGATGCTCCCAAAGACAGCGGCGAAGCGTACGAGCGGGGCCTTCAGCGCATTAACAGTATACGGGAGAACCGGGGCAGGAACGGCGCGCATCCCGGCGATATCTACGCCCGAATGCAGGAAACGATGATGACCAATGTGGGTGTCTATCGCAACGCGGACGATATGGCCACGGCGATTTCCGATCTGCAGACTCTGCGGGCGGAGTTCAGTGATATTACGCCTCAGGATGATACCAAGAACTTCAATGCCGAGATTCTCGGCCTGCTCGAACTCGAGAATCTTATTGACTTGAGTATTGTAACCGCTGCCAGTGCGCACAATCGTACAGAAAGCCGCGGTGCCCACAGTCGTCGTGATTATCCCGATCGACTTGACGATGAGTGGCTGAAACACACGATGGCGACGTTGAAGGAAGACGGGTCAGTCGAGATCGACTATAAGCCGGTTGATATAAGTATCTGGAAACCGAAGCCGCGAGTGTACTGATTCGCGAGACGATACGGGAAGGGAGCAGCAGAACGGATGAAGGTAACGCTTGAGATACTGAGACAGAATGAAGAGACCGGCAACAAGCCGGAGTATCGGACGTATCCGGTTGAGGTCGAGGAGACCGACCGGGTTCTTGATGCACTTATGCACATCACCCGGAATATCGACGGAAGCCTCGGGTTCCGTCGAAGTTGCGCGCACGGTGTGTGTGGTTCGGATGCCATGCGCATAAACGGGCGCGAGCGGCTTGCCTGCAAGACCCTGTTTCGGGACGTGGTTGAGGAGCCGCGCTGGGTGCGGAATACCGGCGAAAAGGCGACGCAGGTTTCTGAGCAGGAACAGGACGGGGAAGTAAAGATAACCATTGACCCGCTCATGCACCTTCCGGTGCAACGCGATCTTATGGTGGAACAGGATACGTTCTTCCAGAAGTTTCGTTCGGTCAAACCGTACATGGTTCCGAAGGAAGAGCCGGAGGCAGGTGAGTTTATACAGAGCGAGGAAGAGCGTCAGCTCATCGATGACGCTACGAAGTGCATAAATTGCGCGGCGTGTTACTCTGCGTGCCCGATTCTGGATGAAAATCCCGATTTTCTCGGTCCTGCTGCAATCGTGCAGGCGGCGCGCTTTGTTCGTGATAGCCGGGACAAGGGTCTTGAAGAGCGTATAGACGAACTCGACAATCCGAACGGCATTTGGCCATGCACGAGTCATTTCGAGTGCACCAGAGTTTGTCCGCGCGGTATAAAAATAACAAAACTTATAAATCTCACGAAGCGCGACATTAAGAAGTATCGTGAATCGCGCGGTGAGTCGGTCAATGACGGCTCGTAGGAGATTCAGGAAAAACATGAAAGGGCGGAGGAAACGGTGAACGTACACGAGTATCAGGGAAAGCAACTGTTTCGATCCTACGGTATTCCGGTGCAGGATCAGGAAGTGGTCACTTCCGCCGACGAGGCTCGAAAAGCCGCCGAGAAACTCGGCGGCTTTGTTGTGGTAAAAGCACAGGTGCTTGTCGGTGGCCGTGGAAAGGCCGGTGGTGTAAAGGTCGCAAAAACGGCTGATGAAGCTGCTGAGAAGGCGCGGGAAATTCTCGGCCTGACCATTAAAGGGATTCCGGTGAAAACGCTGCTGCTTGAACCGGCGGCGGATATTCGCAAGGAGTACTATCTGAGTATTACCGCCGACCGTGCGAATAAGCAACTTGTGCTTATTCTGAGCAAGGAGGGCGGTGTAGATATTGAAGATCTCGCGGTTAATCAGCCCGACAAAATTGTGAAGTTTCCGATACCGGTGTCGGGCCGTATTGATGAGAATGCACTCAGGCCGATTCTCGACGATACCTTCGAATCGGCCGAGCGGGCTGCGGACGCGCTCGATACCATAAAGAAACTCCTCACACTGTTTATCGAGAAGGATTGCAGTCTCGTCGAAATAAATCCGTACGCGGTTGTCGATGACGGGCGTCTCATCGCGCTCGACAGCAAGGTCAACTTTGACGATAACGCCCTGTTTCGGCACGAGGATATCCAGGCTATGCGCAATCCTGAAGAGGAAAGCGAAGCCGAACGGGAAGCAGGTGCGGCCGGACTCAGCTTCGTCGGTATGGACGGTGACATTGGCTGTATGGTCAACGGAGCCGGACTTGCCATGGCGACCATGGATATTATTAAGCTGTACGGAGGAGAACCTGCTAATTTCCTCGACGTCGGCGGCAGCTCCAATCCGGATAAAGTTGTTACTGCGATGAAAATAATCACGGCTAACCCGAAGGTCAAAAGTATCCTCATTAACATATTCGGCGGAATCACGCGCTGTGATGATATTGCGAACGGGCTGCTGACAGCACTCAAACAGCTCGATGTCTCGGTCCCTATTGTTGTCCGCCTTATCGGCACCAACGAGGAAGAAGGCCGCAAGATTCTTATTGACGAAGGGTTCGAGGTCGCCGAGGGTTTGTCCGAGGCAGTCGAGAAGGTTGTCCGGATCGCGTGAGATGAACCATCAATCTGGAAATAGAAAACCATGAGTATATTAATAGACGAAAACACCAATGTAATTGTCCAGGGAATTACCGGACGGGACGGAAGTTTCCACACGCGCCAGATGGTGGCAGATGGGACGCGGATTGTCGGAGGTGTAACCCCGGGGAAGGGCGGACAGGATCTCGACGGAATCCCGATTTACAACAGTGTTGCCGAGTGCAGTTCACAACAGAGGGTGGACGCCTCCGTTATCTTTGTGCCCCCGCGCTTTGCAACCGGTGCGATTCGTGACGCAGCCGATTCGGGTGTACCGCTTATCGTATGCATTACCGAACATGTCCCGGTGAACGACATGCTCGAGACCTATCACTACGTAAAGGATCGTGGTCTGCGCCTTATCGGTCCTAATTGTCCGGGGCTTATCAGTCCGGGCAAGTCAAAGATTGGTATTATGCCTGCGCGGATCACCAAGCCCGGTTCGGTCGGCGTCATTTCTCGAAGTGGAACGCTGACTTACGAAGTGGTCTATGCCCTTACCGAAGCCGGTATGGGTCAGAGTACGTGCATTGGCATAGGCGGCGATCCGGTCATCGGCAGTAGTTTCATCGATCTGCTGGCAATGTTTGAAAAAGACCCTGACACCGACGCGGTCGTGATAATCGGAGAAATAGGTGGCGAGGATGAAGAAGCGGCAGCTGACTACATTAAGAAGAACATGACCAAGCCGGTCGCCTCGTTCATTTCCGGTCGGACCGCACCGCCGGGCCGGAGAATGGGTCATGCCGGTGCCATCATATCCGGAGGTTCGGGAACGGCGGAGGCCAAGGTCAAGGCCCTGAACGAAGCCGGTGTTCCTGTTGCTGACAAGCCCGACGAGATTCCAGGCCTGCTGAAAGAACGACTGTAGCACACGGGCCGGATATCAGTGCGGGCTCTTTGCAGAGGCGTTACAATAGTGCGTAGAGACGTGGTAGCGCAGGCGTAAAGAACCGCTTTGAATCCGGTCACGCGCTCGCGTCAGGAGGATGCGAGATGATGCAACCAAGTGAACTCGACTTAACCAACGCCAGATTTGTAGATGATTTATTCGAACTCTGGAAAGAAGACCCTTCCAATGTAGATGCCGCCTGGCGAGAGTATTTCCGCCAATGGGAGGCCGGAGAGATCCCGTTTGTTCCGCATGAGGATGGATCCGGTTCCACAGGTGGTCATGCAGCCGCACACACGAACGGCCACGCAAAATCCGCCAACGGCACCGTTAACCGACACGCCCCTCGTTCAAAACCTGCATCGACCGGTAATGGCCACGCTGCCGCCGATGTTGGTGAAGAGGTGCCGATGCGGTATGCGGCGGCTCGCTTCGAGCCCGCGGGTGTGGCCGCGGAAGGCGGGGATGCTACTCATGCATATCTGCAGAGTCGTGTGGATTCACTGCTGTGGGCGTATCGTGACGTTGGATACCTCTACGCCGACATTAACCCGCTCGGCGATTACATGACGCCCGAGCTGCGATACATGTTTTACACCTCGGAGGGGTATTATCAGAGCCTGGACATTAAATCGTTCGGGCTATCCGAAGAACATCTGGATATGGAGTTCAGTGCGGGCAAGTACTTTAAACCTGAGCGGGCCCCACTTCGTGAGCTCATCGAGCTGTTTCGCAGGACCTACTGCGGCACAATGGGTGTGGAAGTTCTGCATATTCAGAACAAGGTTATGCGGCGCTGGCTCATAGAGCGGCTGGAGTCTCCGTCCAAGCGGCGGGAGTTTTCCGACTATGAGCGCAGGCTCATGCAGCGGGATCTGATCAGGGCGGAGGAACTCGAGCAGTTCATCCACAGCAACTTTATTGGCCAGAAGCGTTTCAGCCTTGAAGGCAGTGAGGTGCTGATCCCTGCATTGCGCTACATTGTGAGCTCAGCAGCGCAACACGGGCTTCAGGAGATAGTGCTTGGCATGGCCCACAGGGGCCGGCTGAACGTGCTGCTGAATGTAATGCAGAAAAAGCCTGCGGATATCTTCGCGCTTTTCACCGACAGCTACAAACCTCATATGGTAGGTGGAAGTGGAGATGTGAAATATCATCTCGGGCACAGTCTTGATGTTACCGACGAGTCGGGTGCAAAAATTCACCTGAGTATGGTGGCCAATCCGAGTCACCTCGAAGCTGTCGATCCGGTGGTTGAAGGCAAGGCGCGCGGTATCCAGCGTCGTCGCGGCGACAAGCACCGAAAGCGCGTTATGCCGGTGCTCATCCACGGCGACGCCGCGTTCAGTGGACAGGGTGTCGTGGCCGAGACGCTGAACCTGAGCCAGCTTAAGGGCTACCGTACCGGTGGCACGGTGCACATTATCATCAATAACCAGATCGGCTTCACGACGGCGAGTCGTGACGCGCGAAGCAGTTTCTTCACCACGGATATCGCGAAGGGGCTTCCAATTCCGATATTCCATGTTAACGGTGATGACCCCGAGCAGGTGCTTCGGGCCGTCGACCTTGCCATGCGCTATCGGCAGAAATTCGGCTACGACGCGATCGTCGATGTCATGTGCTACCGCAAGCTCGGTCACAATGAGGCGGATGAACCGAGTTTTACTCATCCGCTCATGTACAGCAGGATTAAAGAGCACAAGGGAACTCGTACCATTTTCGGACAGAAGCTTCACGACAGTGGGGTATTTCCTTTCGAAGAACAGCAGAAGGTTGCCGATGAGTCGAAGTCCGGATGGAAATCCGAACTCGACATCGCAAAAGGTGACTACAATCCCGACATAAACGATGCGTTCGAAGCCGGTGACTGGACGGGAATGCAGGCGCAGTATTCGCATGAACCTGTGGAAACCGGGATTTCGAAGGAACGGCTTGAGCATATTGGTAACACACTCACGGCGGTCCCTGACGGCTTCGGGCTGCATCCGAAACTCCATCGCTTTGTGAAAGATCGCAGGTCCCGGCTTGACGAAGGTGCCCGGTTCGACTGGGCGCTCGGAGAGTCGCTTGCCTTCGGCTCGCTTCTGCTCGAAGGCCATCCTGTTCGCCTGAGCGGTGAGGATTCTGCGCGAGGAACGTTCAGCCAGCGCCATGCGGTCTGGTGGGACGTCGACAGTCCGATCCCGCGCAGCTATACGCCCCTCCGAAATCTCGCGCCACAGCAGGAAGCGTTCAGTGTGTACGACAGTCCGCTGAGTGAGTTTGCGGTGCTCGGCTTTGACTACGGCTATTCCATTGCACAGCCGAATATTCTCACCATGTGGGAGGCGCAGTTCGGTGACTTCGTAAACGGCGCACAGGTGATCATTGACCAGTTTATCAGTGCCGCTGAGCAGAAGTGGTTCCGCTACAGTGGACTGGTGCTTCTCCTGCCGCACGGATATGAAGGACAGGGGCCCGAGCACTCGAGTGCGCATCTGGAACGGTTCCTGCAGCTTTGTGCCGAGGACAACCTGATTGTATGCAATGCCACGACGCCGGCTCAGTACTTTCATCTCCTGCGCCGTCAGATGAAGCAGCCGTTCCGAAAGCCACTGGTGGTTATGACACCGAAGAGCCTCCTTCGGCATAAGGACGCGGTTTCGGACCGGGATGAGTTTATCTCTGGATCATTCCACACGGTTATCAATGATCCCGAGCCACCGCAGCAGGCGGATAATCTTCTTATATGTTGCGGAAAGGTGTATTACGATCTTAAGGCCGAGCGGGAAAGGCTCGGCGATACAGGTACTGCGATCGTGCGGATCGAACAGCTGCATCCGCGTCCCGATCTTCGACTCGCAGAGGTTCTTTCACAGTATCGGGACGCTTCACGGGTTGCGTGGGTTCAGGAGGAATCACGAAACCGCGGCGCCTGGACGTTTGTACGAAGTTGGATTCCGGAACATCTCGACGGGCGGGAGATCGAATACGTCGGTCGAAAGGCGACTGCAAGCCCGGCAGCGGGCAGTCACCGGGAGCACCAGGAAGAGTTGCGCGCGTTTCTCGATCACGCGTTCAGCAGGTAACAGAGGATAAGTATGAAGACTGATGTAACGGTTCCCGAGGTGGGAGAGAGCGTTTCCGGCGGCGTGCTGGCGACATGGCTCAAAAAAAGTGGCGATTCGGTTACCGAGGGCGAAGACCTGTTCGAACTTGAAACAGACAAGGCCACGTTGAGCGTTCCGGCACCGGCCAGCGGGGTACTCGAAGCTTCCGTGGATGAGGACAGCGAGGTCGAAGTGGGCCAGTCGGTAGGAAGCATTGATTCAAGCGCGTCATCGGCTGCAGATGCGGGACAAACAAGCGGTTCAGCAGACACCGGCGCTGCAGGCGAAGCGAGTGGCTCAACGGGTGCCGGCGCTGCAGCGTCCGGGATTTCCGACCAGGCCGGAGACGCGGCAGGTAGCTCAGGGGCGGGTACTTCCGACTCTGAGCAGGGCGAGGGGGTCCAGGGTGACGGTAGCTCCAGTGATGCCACAACGGGTTGGACGCTCGACGACCTGCCCCCGGGTGCCAGACGAGTTGCTGCCGAGCACAAGGTGGATGTTTCTTCGATTCCCGGGACGGGCAAAGGCGGACGCGTGACAAAGGAAGATGTACTTCGTGCGGTAGAAGACCAGTCCGGCAAACCCTCAGCGGGTGAGGAGCAGGAAAGCGTTTCAGGAGCGTCTGAAGGCGCCGGACAGGTAAAAGGCACCGGAACGGCAGAGGCTCCCGGGGCTGCCGGTAGATCAGCACAGACCCGAAAGAAGCTGACTTCGTTACGCAAGCGTGTCGCGGCCAATCTGGTGCAGTCCAAACAGAATGCGGCGCATCTGACCACCTTTAACGAGGTGGACATGTCGAATGTAATGGACATTCGCTCACGCCACAAGGAACAGTTCGAGAAGAAGTACGACATTAAACTCGGGTTTATGAGTTTTTTCGTAAAGGCGAGTCAAAAGGCGCTTGAAGCGTATCCGGAAGTGAATGCCTTCCTCGAGGAAGATGAGATTGTCTACAACCACTTCTATAACGTCGGCGTGGCTCTTTCGAGTGATCGCGGTCTTATGACGCCGGTCATCAGGAACGTCGAATCCCGGAACTTTGCCGACATCGAACGTCAGATTGTGGAGTTCATGGAGAAGGCGAAAAACAAGAAAATAATGCCCGATGAACTGACCGGTGGCACATTTACGATTTCCAATGGGGGTGTTTTCGGTTCGATGCTCTCCACACCGATTCCGAATCCTCCACAGACAGCAATTCTCGGCATGCACAGCATTCAAAAGCGACCGGTTGTAGTGGATGACGAGATCGTCGTTCGGCCGATGATGTATCTCGCTTTGAGCTACGATCACCGGATGATCGATGGGCGAGAAGCAATTGGATTCCTGAATACTATAAAACACGCGATTGAAGATCCGGCTCGAATGCTGCTGGATCTGTAGTTGCGCGGCCCGGTAACATGTTCTGGCTCAGATCAGATCAATATCGATTGAGTTGATACAGAATTACATGGGGAAGTGAAAGAGCGTACGGAATGGAAGAAAGCACCTTTGACGTTGTTGTAATAGGAAGTGGGCCTGGCGGTTATGTTGCGGCAATTCGGGCGTCTCAGCTCGGATTGTCCACGGCGATAGTCGAGAAACGCAGCACACTCGGCGGTACGTGTCTTAACATCGGGTGTATCCCCTCCAAGGCACTGCTTGATTCAAGTGAACAGTTTGCTCGCGCGAAGCACGGCCTTGCAACACATGGTATTGAGGTAAGCGGCGTAACATTGAATCTTGCGGACATGATGAAACGCAAGGACAGCGTCGTCGATCGCCTTACTGGTGGTGTTGCAACACTCATGAAGAAGAACAAGGTATCCGTTTACAACGGAGCCGGAAGTCTCCGTGTCGGTGAACATCAAACCCCGGTGGTAACGGTCGTTGCCGAGGATGGCAGCGAGGAACGTCTGCAGACCCGGAATGTCATTCTTGCGACCGGTAGTGTACCGGTTGAATTGCCCTTTATGCCGTTTGACGGTGAGCGTGTCGTCAGTTCTACCGAAGCGCTCGCGTTCGAGGAAGTGCCGAAGTCGCTGACGGTGATCGGGGGTGGGGCTATAGGCCTTGAGATGGCGAGTGTGTGGAGTCGGCTCGGCAGTGATGTGACGGTTCTCGAGCTTACGCCGAACCTTATTCCCGGCTGGGATCGTGCTGTTTCGAAGCAACTGTCGCGGGAGCTGAAGAAGCAGAAGATCTCGATTACGACCGGCGCACGGGTTACGTCGGCCAAGGTTAACAAGAAGAGTGTTACAGTCTCTTACGAGACATCGAAAGGCGGCGAGAAAACCATCAAAAGCGATCGGGTGCTCGTAGCTGTCGGACGAAAGCCTTACACCGAGGGAGTCGGTCTCGAGCAGGCCGGGGTCGTTCTTGACGAGGGCCGGGTGGTTGTGGATGAGCGATTTCAGACGAATGTGCCTGGAATCTATGCTATCGGTGACATCGTGCATGGACCGTTGCTTGCACACAAAGCAGAAGATGACGGTGTTGCCTGTGCCGAGCATATCGCAGGAAGGGCCGGCCACGTAGACTATGAAGTGGTTCCGAATGTCGTATACACATGGCCGGAAGTCGCCTGGGTAGGCAAAACCGAAGAACAGCTTTCAGAAGCAGGTATAGACTACATAAAAGGACAGTTCAGCTTCGCGGCGAACGGCCGGGCGCTGGCCATGGATGAGACCTCCGGGTTTGTGAAGGTGCTCGCCGATGCGAGCACCGATCGCCTTCTTGGATGCCATATTATCGGGCCGTGGGCGAGCGATCTGATTGCGGAAGCGGTAGCGGTAATGGAATTTCGCGGATCCAGTGAGGACCTGGCCCGTACCGTTCACGCCCATCCAACGCTGCCGGAAGCGTTGCGCGAGGCGGCGCTCGCGGCGAGCGGAATGCCGCTTAACAGCGCATAGTCCCCAGCGCCTCCCCAGCGCCTATTGACTACGCGTGTGTCACAAATTGCTGAAGTCGAGCCTCGAGGGCTTTTGCCTGTGTGTCGTTGGTCGTTCCGGTAGTTTCGAGGTCCTTTGAGACGGTTTCGAGTGAGTCTGCCGTCCCATTTACGGCCGTGGCTCTGCTCCGGATGCTGTCCGATATGCGTTTCAAGGTTGACGCAAGTTCGGCCAGGCTCCCGGTCTTATCCGTGAGCTCATGAGATGACGTTCGGACTTCGCTTGTGCGGTCCTGCACGCGTGTCAGCACAGTGTCCATTTCCTCGGTTCCCGCCTTCATTTCCTGTGTGGTGTTGTTTATCGCATTCATGCTTTCTGTGAGATCAGCGACGCCGGAGTGGATCCTCGAAAAGGCGGTTACTGAATTCTTCATTGTTTCGAGCGAAGTTTGAACACTGCCTGCCATGGTCCGCAGAGTACGGGAAATATCCTGTGAGTTCTGTGAAACTTGCTCGGCGAGACGTCGGATTTCTTCGGCGACCACGGCAAATCCGTGGCCCGCATCCCCTGCGTGAGCGGCCTCAATGGCGGCGTTCATTGAGAGCAGATCAGTCTGTTCCGAGATCGTGTTAATCACATCGACCGTCTCCAACATGGCGCCGGTCTCTTCGTATGTCTGCTTCATTGTGGTCACTGCTTCGCGCATGGTGCCTTCGCCTTCGTCGGCAAACTCGGAGAGCTGTCGGGTCTGTTCGAGCCGGCTCTGTATTGAATCGGCGATTTGAACGAGCGACTCTGTCATGTGACGCACTGATGCGGTTGACTCCTGGGTAGCACTCGACTGCTCGTCTACAAGCTCGTAAACCTGCCGGGAGAACTCGTTCAGCCCTGAAGTCTGCTCATGAATAGCATCCACATGAGTATCCAGGGCGTCGGCGTCTGCATTCAGTTCGCTCGATACGCGGGATAGTTCTTTGACTCCTGCGCGACTTTCTCCCACCGAAGAGACGATACGGTAGGTACCCTCAGCGGTACCCCGCGAGGTCTCGGTTGCCTGATTAAGTATTTCAGAAAGTATATCGAGGAAGTCGTTAATCGTGTCGGAGAGCACCCGGACTTCGTCAAACGTATTGGTATCGAGTCGTGTCGTCAGATCTGCAGTTCCTGCTTCGCTCCGTAAACCGGCGAACATGGATCTGAGCCGGGACGAAATACGCTGTATTGGTGCTACGGTGCTGACACATACTGTCTTCAGGTTTATAACCGTGGTGATTATCGAGACTACGCTGAGAAGGATCAGCATACGGATAAAGACGGGGACATCAAACTCCATTCCGAGCACTGCGTTTTCAATGAGCATAAGGCTCATCGCACCAAAGAGTGATATCACGACGAGAGGAGCGAAAACAAAGCCCAAGGCAAGCTTTCGTTCCAATGAAAACACCCCGTTGCCGACAGGAACATTGCGACTGCGTCGCTCGAGAGTTGCGATAGTCTGGAGGTATAAGGGAATGGCCACAAGAAGTATTGATGCCGGGCCTGATAGAATCGCCGCAGTTATGCGCAGGCCGCTCATTTCGAGCCCCTGTGTTGCGGTGAGTGAGAGGCCGGGATTCAGCGCAGTTAGCGCTATAATCGCAGGCCCGAGCAGGCTTCCGACGGTCAGGCTTCCAATGAGTGTGTTCGCGAAGGTTCGAACCGCTGGGGAAGCTCTTTCAGGCTTTTCCATTGAGGCCTCGAACACACGAATGTCACGCAGCGATCGGGCAAGGGAGAAGGTAGGAACACCAGCATATGCCACGAAAAAGGCTAGAAAAAGTGGCGACCCGAACATGAAATCACGCACCATTGGGACTGGTTCGTATATCGTGAAGTATGCGGACAGAAACACATAAAACACGGGAGGAACCAGAAGCACGGTCGCAAGAAGGAACCACAAACGCCGGCTGGATGGAATTGAGTTCATATAAATGTAGATACAACCGGTTCCGGTGGCGTGTCAATGCTGGGCGTCAGCGAATGGATCGATATCGAGCCAATGGATGGATATCGAGCGAAAAACTTTCAGGCCCACGGGATTGCAGATTATGGACGAGAGCGGCCCCCATAGAGTATCTTTTGCAGCAGAATTATGAGTGATACAACGAAATGTGCCCGAACTCCGACCGACAACGAATTACTCAATAACCTTGCACAAGTGCCGGAATTCTGTCCTGCCACCCAGATCGGGCGAGCGTATAAATCCATACTCCGAATTTTCGAAGAGGAGTTTCGCGCCGCCTGCATCACTACTACGCAGTTTCAGGTTCTCGTACATATAGGGTTCCTTGATTCACCAGGCGGGACGGAGCTTGCAAAACGTCTCGGTTCCGACCCGAGTACTATCTCCCGAATTCTCGATACGCTTGAGAACAAGGAATTGATCAGAAGCCGTGCGGGGCAGGACCGAAGAACCAGGCATTACGAACTGACCGAATACGGACAGCAGGCTGTTACAGACGGGCTTGCGAGCTGGGAACGCGCCCGGGACCGCGTACTGTCGGGTATGGATGAGACAGACTGGAATTCGATCGTTTCGTATCTACAGATAATAGGCAGCTCACAGTGATCGGATTCGTTATCGTAACCGGCTGTTTGCCCTGAAAGCCGTCGTAACTCGCCATCTCTTCCGGCCGGGTTCGTCATCGTACCTGGCCACATGCCCGGACCAGTAAACAGGCTG
>CAZMEV010000034.1:4125-10929 GCA_964565375.1 uncultured Spirochaetaceae bacterium | reverse complement strand
TCCGGCCGGGTTCGTCATCGTACCTGGCCACATGCCCGGACCAGTAAACAGGCTGTACCTGGCCACATGCCCGGACCAGTAAACAGGCTGCCGGACAGCTTCTCTACGGGAGCAGGATAAAGCTATCTACCACAGCTTCTCCACGGGAGCAGGATAAAGCTATCTGGCAAATGCCTTGAGCGTTCTGCTCTGCCTGCAGCTACTGTTCACGTGCTCAGAGCGTATTGACTTATTCCGAATCACGAATGACCTCCAGCTCGCCGTTGTTATGGCGGCTTTCAAGCGTTCGCACGAAGCGTTCCCACGTTGCTGACTTCGCCAGTCTGTATGCCTCCTGCAGTTGCGGCCGGGCTTCTTCGGACCGCCCCTGCGCTGCGAGATAGCGGTGGTAATGGTATCGCGCCGGTATCAGCGTGTTGACGTAGGAGGCTTCCTCAGAGATCTCAATTGCCTTCAGAAATAACGCCTCAGCTGAGCGTTCTTTGACATTGTAGTATCTGAGTATTTCCTGAAGCTGGCGTTCTGCGTTATCCGATAGTTCGGGATTCCGGTAGAGGGTCCGGGCAAGGCTGAGGATCGCCAGCCCGTTTTCCGGGTCACTGCCGACATCCTGGACCGCAGCAAGATGGTAGCTGCACAGCGATACAACACGCTCCGGATCTTTGCTTCGCGAGTAGAGGGCTGCAAGGTACGAAAGAGGAAACGCATAGTAGCCCTTTGCCCCAAGCGAGCGCATTATTCGCAGCGAGTCCTTCAGATATGACAGTGCCTTGCGATTCTCGAACATTTTGTAATATGTGGCTCCCATACTGAATAGCGTGTACGCGATGGCGAGCTGCTCGCCGATGCTCTCGGCAATCTCACGGGCCTGCTCAAAATATCGAATGGCGGTCTCGAAATCACCTCGTCGGTCCCGAAGGACACCGAGATTCAGGACCGCAGCAGACGCGCCGCTTCTGTAGCCGGTGTTGTTGTAGACTTCGAGTACCTGTTCGAAATAGTCCTGGGACTTCTCCAGGTCACCTTCATACTGGAGAAGGACTGCCATGTCGTATACCGGGAAGGTGGCTAACTGACTGTCGGCATGAGCTTTCAGCCGCTCCTCGGAGCGCTGGTAGAGTTCAAGTGCTTTTTTGAAGTCGTTGCGATCCCTGCGTATCACGCCGCAGTAATACAGGGCGAGGCCCTCCGTTTTGCCGTCCTTCTGTCGGGCAGCGACATCCACACTGCGCTCCAGGTTTTTTTCGGCTTCATCGAGCCGTCCTTCGGTCCAGAGAGCACGACCGAGACCCATAAGGCCCTCGGCGAGTTCCGGCTGGTCGGCTATCTGTTCCGAGAAAAAGACCGCCTGGCGTCCGGCAGAAATAGCGGCCGCGGATTTTCCCATACGCCCGAGAATTCGACAGAGCTGGTTCAGGACGCGAACCTTGTTGCGTTCCGATTCGGCCAGCTGGGCAAGGCCGAGTGCATAGGTTAACGAGTCGGCAGCCTGTTCCCAATCCCCGGTCTGTTCATGTATGGCCCCGAGTTGAGTATAAGCTTCGAGAGCGTGAACCTGCCTGGGATTCTGTGCGAGATATCGATTCAGAAAATCAACTGCTTTGGCGTTCTTGAAATTGTCCCTGGCATATTCAAACGCCCGCCATAGATGGGTGCGGGCTTCGCCGGCAATATTCGCAGATTCGGCATGGTAGGCTATATCCGCTGCATAGGCCGGGTCGTCCCCATAGGCATTTTTGAGGTAATGCATAACCTGCTGATGCACTGTCCGGTTATTCGCGTCGAGCTGAGTCGATATAATTGCTTCGCGGATCAGAGGCTGGCTGAACCGATATTTGCCGGTGTCAACTTCGTACCAGAGCCCGGAGTCTACACCCTTCGAAACGGCCTCTCCGACGTCAATGTCGGTTACAATTGCTTCGAGCGCGGTAAATGAAAACTCAAGACCAAGTGCCGCGGCCACCGAGCTCAAACGACGCACGTCGCTGGAATAGGTGTCAATTCGTTCAATCAGCACTCCAAGAATGTTCTGCGGAACCTCCGGAGAGTTTGCACTGGGTTCATGTCCGTCGCTTCCCTGCCGCAGTCCGCCGCTCTTCTTAAGATATGAAAGCATCTCTATGGCATAAAACGGATTTCCTCCGACCCGGCTGGATAGAAGATCCGCGAGAGCGTCGGAAGCCGGGCCGCCAAGTTCTCTTGTGGCAAGTTCGCGGAGCGAGGTCCGAGTCAGTGGCTGTAGCAGAATACTATGCCGGTCGGCGTGTTCCGGAAGCCGGATGGATAGCCCGGTATCGCTGCCGGTTAAGCGATAGAGGGCAACAACCGAAAGTCGCTCATCGGCAAGGTCGAAGAGAATACGTTCGAGCGCACCGATGCTGTCCTCGTCGGCTGCGTGCAGATCGTCGAGAACGAGGACGAGTGGCTGGCGACGTGCTGCAAGTCTTACGAGTTCAACCAGGATCTCCACCGTCATTTCAAACCGGGCACGGGGCTCCCGGTTCTGGTAGTTCTCACCCCCGGTTTCTCCTCTGAGTACCGGCAAGGCGTCTGCGAGTTCGTGCAGGCGTTCGGATGTGGATGAGTCAACACCCGACGCCATTTCGAGCAGTTCAGATATCCACTCCGAATCGCTTCGCTCGGAGGAAAGGTCGACTCCCAGCTCGCGGCAGAGGGACGGGAGCAGATTGTTAAAAAGACTCAGGCTTTTCCCGAGAATCGGATCCGCGCGTAGCTCTATAGTCTGTACACGATCGTCCGCTATACGGGCGAGTGTCTTTGATATGAGCGCCGTCTTACCGATGCCTGCTTCCCCGGTAATCTCAACGAGCGATACGCCGTCTGCTTCCGATGCCGTATCGAGCCATGCGATGAGCTCCCCCAACTCTTTATCGCGGCCGACAAGGAAATGATCCGCATCCGGAGAATCGATAGTTTCGCTGTCGTGAGCGTCAGTCCCGTACTCCTGGAGGGGCGTGACCGCATACACATTGACAGGCTCCTGGTACCCTTTCAGCGTTCGTGTCTCCGGTGAGGATGTTTCGCTGATCGGCTCTCCGCTTGCGCGCATGGTCGCCGCATCTGCATACGCGCTCTGCGGAGCGTTGCCTACGGCAATGCGGGCCGCAAGATTCACTGATTCCCCGAGTGTTGTATAGGTGCCACGCTCCGGTGATCCAACATAGCCAGTGAATACTGTGCCGCGGCTTATCCCGATCCTGGCTCTGTAGCCGAGGGAGTCGAGTACGTCCCGGCTGAACCCGAGAGCGCGTTCAGAGTCTTTGCCACGCGACAGCGGTGCGCCAAAGGCGATGAGCATGACACACCCTTTATCGCCGAAATCAAGCATATCGAAGTAGCCGCCGTACGCCCTTGTGCTGCGCAGAACGCAGGAGATGGTGGTGTTAATGTCGCGGTAGTTGTCACCGGCCTCGGCTGCAATGAACACGCTGGTTACATCACGGAATTCGCCGAGTGTATCGAAGGGAAGGTCATCGAGAGGACGAAACTGACGGTGAACGCCTTCAGCGGCTATCGAATCATATCGCTGTCCGGCGCTCGGCAGATATCCGGTCTTGATTCGTGCTGAGTTTGGAACGAGCGGGCATCCACGCTCGCTTTCGTGTTCCTGTAAGGAAAGTCCGGCGGCTTCAAGTGCCCGGCCGAGGCCGGATGTCACTCTGATTTCGCCCTTGTCAGCCGCTGCCTCGGCGCGGACAGCCTCTTCGACTGCTTCGCCGCGAAAGTACCAGCTTTTCAGGGTATCCTCTGAGCCGACTATTCCCCATTCGAGCTCTCCCGAACCGAGTCCCGCGGAGATTTCCAGCGAGAATTCACCAAAGGAAGTGTGCTGTATGTGTTCCTTATTTGCCGTTGCCTGGCAGGCGAGTGCTGCGGCAGCGGAATGAGCCGGGATCCGTGCGGGTTCTTCGCTCGACGGAAAAACCGCTGTAAATGCATCCCCGGCGAAGCCGGATATGAAGCCTCCATGTTCATGAACGGTCTCAATCATCGGCGTGAATATCCTGTTGAGGGTTGAGGATATAATCTCCGCGCCGGGCTTTCCCCGCGACATGAGCGTGGTGGTAAGCGGAGTAAAGCCGGATATATCCACAAACAGCACAATCGCCTCAAGTGTGCCATGTGTGTTGTTAGAGTCGATTGCATCAGCTATAAACTGGGGGATGAGCGCCTTGTTCATGACAAATACCCTGTTCCTTATGCTATACTTCAGAAGGACCGAGAGGCGCGAAGGCGACTTGGCCCATAATCCTGATTACCTGTAACGCGATTATATTTGTAAGTACAAACACATGAAGATATCAACCCCTACCCTGATTGTTGCCATACTCATGGTCTTTTTCGTCATTGTCATCGCAGGTGCCGGCTATGTAATGTGGGTCCTTAACGCCCCTGTTGAAGGTGAGGTCGGCGACGACGTTGTGATCGAGTTTCCGGTTCAACAGGGGCAGTCTCTACGCCGGGTCAGCGAAAACCTTGAGCGGATCGGCCTCGTTCGTAATGCTAGAATCGTCGAATTATACGGGCGTTTCCGCGGCCATGCCGCACAGGTTCGGGCCGGTACCTTCCCGCTTCGCCCGGATCAAAGCGCCCGTGAGCTTCTTGCTGCTCTTGTTTCGGGACGGGCAATTGACGAAAGTATTCGGGTAACCATCCCTGAAGGGTGGCGTCTCGTGCAGATCGCCTCACGTCTGGAAGGGTTTGGAATTGTCGAGTCGGATGCCTTTCTTGACGCCGCCGCTATGCGGGAGCAATACCGGGATTTCGAGTTCCTCGCTGATATACCGGAAAATACCTCGCTCGAGGGCTTTCTTTTTCCTGAGACATATCGGTTTGACCAGGAAAGTTCGCCTGAGACGGTCGTACGGCGTATGCTCGGGACATTTGCGGACGAAGCAGGAGATCTTCTGATCGGTGACGAAGCAGAAGATAGACGGTTGAACATACATGAGATTGTTACGCTTGCCAGTATCGTGCAGCATGAGTCGCCGACCGCAGATATGCCCGAGGTAGCAGGGGTGTTCGAAAACAGACTTCGTGAGGGCATGCGTCTTGAGTCCGATGCAACGGTGAATTACGCTCTCGGAACGTCGGACCGTCGGCCTACGTTTGCACAGGTGCTAACCCCTCATCCATACAATACCTACAGGCAGGCGGGGCTGCCTCCCGGACCGATAGGGAATCCGGGCAGGGAGGCGATTGCCGCTGCGATTGAGCCGGCCGAACACTCGTATTTCTTCTTTCTGCATCCCCTCGATGGTCGGACCGTGCTTTCGGAAACCTATGAAGAGCATCTGGCTAACGCGGATCGTTATCTTGAGCGGTAGCCGGAGGAACTATGAGCTGAAGCCTTGTCAAGATCCTGAACCTGGTTGGGAAACGAGTTTTCGTTGCGTTTCCAGTCGCTCCCGTTTACAATGGAGCCAGATAAACCGCACATTCCTGCGTTCACCAAGTAACTAATACGGAGAGTTCATAATATGCCTGAATTCGCGAAGGGGCTCGAAGGAGTCATCGCCGCTGAAAGTCGAATATGCAAAATCGATGGAGAAAACGGAAAACTCTATTATCTTGGCTATTCTATTGAAGACCTTGTAGACAATTGTACGTTCGAGGAAGTCACATTTCTTCTGCTGTACGGCCGATTGCCGAAGCAGGCTGAGCTGGATTCGTTCTCGCGTGATATGCGCGCGCAACGCCCGCTTCCCGAGCCCGTTCAGAAGATGATCCGTGAGTTCCCGGCGTCATCGCATCCGATGGAGCTGCTGCAGGCGGCTATACTGTATCTTGACGGTCACTGCGGGCCGGATGAAGAACAGGGTCCTGATTTCGACTGCCGACGCACTATGCATGTAATTGCCCAGCTGCCTGCGGTGGTGGCCTCATGGCAGCGGGCTCGAGAGGGAAGGCCGTTTGTCGAGCCGAGATCCGATCTCAGCCATGGCGCGAATTTTCTGTATATGCTTCGAGGAGAAGTTCCTCCCGAGGATGAAGGACGGATTATGGATGGAGCATTCGTGCTTCATGCCGAGCACAGTTTCAACGCATCAACCTTTACCGCAAGAGTAGTCGCCTCCACCCAGAGTACGTGTTACTGCGCGCTTTCGGCGGCCATAGGTTCGCTGTTCGGAAGCCTGCACGGTGGTGCGAATGAGCGCGTTATGGAGATGGTCGACGCAGTGGGTACTCGGGATAATGCCGAAGCCTGGGTCAATAAAGCGCTCGACGAGAAGCGCAAAATCATGGGAATGGGACACCGCGTTTATCGTGCCAAGGACCCCCGAGCAAATATTATCGAGGGATATCTCAAAGAAATCAGCGATAAATCCGGTGATCAGGGGTACTACGAAATAATGAAAGAAATCGAGCGTGCCTTCCGGGCACGAATGGAGGAAAAGGGCAAACCCATCTACCCCAACGTCGATTTCTTTTCCGGTGCGGTGTATCGCCAGCTCGGAATCCCCACTGTCCTGTTTACCCCGCTCTTCGCGATAGCACGCGTGTCGGGTTGGCTCAGCCACATAATTGAACAGCGCGAGGACAACCGCATATATCGTCCGAAGGCCCAGTATGTTGGTGAGGTCGATGTGCCCTTCGTTCCTATAGAAAAACGGTGAGAGCCCGATCAAGGGAGGCTGACCGGATGGCGGCGTTCGATGCCGTCATTCTTCGGTAGGCCGTCAACTGTCGGTAGGCCGTCATTCTTCGGTAGGCCGTCATTCTTCGGTAGTATCCGGCACCTCCCGCTCGAGCAATGCAAGCCATGCCTCTGCGCTTACATCG
>CAZMEV010000034.1:0-4025 GCA_964565375.1 uncultured Spirochaetaceae bacterium | reverse complement strand
AGTATCCGGCACCTCCCGCTCGAGCAATGCAAGCCATGCCTCTGCGCTTACATCGCTTGGAGCACGCCAGTCGCCGCGGGGTGAAAGCGAGCCTCCGGAGCCCACTTTCGGACCGTTGGGAATACAGGTTCTCTTGAACTGGCTGAACGCGAAAAAGCGCTGGAGAAAGACCTTAAGCCAGTGCTTGATTTCCGGTAGAGAATACGCGTGTCGCTGATCCTCCGGGATTTCCTCCGGCCAAACGCCGTTTTCGAGTGAGCCCCATGCTTCATACGCAAGCCAGGCCGTTTTCTGGGGCGTAAAGCCGAAACGGCTTATATAGTACAGATGAAAATCCTGCAGCTCATAAGGTCCGATTGTTTCCTCGGAACGCTGAATCTCTCCATGCTCATTACCCGGCACCAGTTCCGGCGAGATCTCCGTGTCGACTATATCGTGCAGAATGGGAGCTGCTGAGGAACCGGCTTCAGCGGTTTCGGCAACCCAGCGAATTACATAGCGAATGAGCGTTTTCGGCACCGACGCGTTTACCGCGTAATGGCTCATGTGGTCTCCGACACCGTAAGTTGCCCAACCGAGTGCGAGTTCGCTCAGATCGCCAGTGCCGACTACAAGCCCACCGGTAAGATTTGCAAGCCGAAACAAATGACTTGTCCGTTCACCCGCCTGAACGTTTTCGAATGTCTTGTCATATACCGGCTCTCCGTCGGCGTACGGATGGCCGATATCACGAAACATCTGCATGCAGCTCGGCCGGATATCGATCTCCCCATGATCCACACCGAGGGTCTGCATTAGTCTGTGTGCGTTTTCGAGTGTGCGGGAGGAAGTAGCGAATCCCGGCATGGTACGCGCGATAATGTTGGTTCTCGGCAGTTCAAGCCGGTCCATGGCTCTACAAGCCACGAGAAGGGCATGAGTTGAATCAAGTCCGCCGGAAATGCCGAGAATAAGCTTGTTTATTCCTGTTGCTCGCAGACGCTGCGCAAGTGCCTGGACCTGGATATTATATACTTCCGAGCACCGTTCATTGCGAGACTCTGAGTCCGAGGGAACATAGGGAAATCGTGGCACCGCGCGCTTTAACGAGGATATCCCGTAGTCGGGCTCAAGGTCGGGTATTTCCACAAAACGGAACTCGCCGCCGGAAGCACGGCCTGCCCGGCTTGCGGCGTCAGCGAAACTGGTCATGCGCATGCGCTCGGCTTCGAGCATTTCGACATCTACGTCCGTGACAATCGTCTGTTCCGAGCTCAGAAAGCGCTCGGTTTCAGCAAGGCACCGGCCGTTTTCGTAGATCATCGCATGCCCGTCCCATGCAAGGTCATTTGTACTTTCTCCTTCACCCGCGCCCGAGTAGATGTACGCGGCGAGGCATTTTGCACTCTGACCGGACGCGAGTGAACGCCGATACGCGTCCTTCCCGATTGTGACATTGCTGGCGCTCAGGTTTACGAGAATATTCGCACCGGCGAGCGCGGCCGGCGTTGACGGTGGTGTCGGCGCCCACACGTCTTCGCAGATTTCCATGTGCACTTTCATGGAAGCGCAAGCAGGAGCGCTCAGGATTACATCGGTGCCGAAGGGAACTTTCTGGCCCGCGTACTCGATAAACGCCGGGCTGTCTCCGCCCGCTCCGGAAGCAAAGTGGCGCTTTTCGTAGAACTCCCGGTAACCGGGAATAAACTGTTTGGGTGTAAGCGCGAGCAATCGGCCGCGGTAGACGGCCGCCGCCGCGTTGTAGAGTTTTCCTCCGACACGGAGCGGCAGCCCTGCGCAAATGAGCGCGGGAATGGACATACTTTCGCGCAGCAGGTCTTCGAGGGCCCGTTCGGTTTCGTCGAGGATCGTCTGCTGGTGAAACAGGTCATCAAGGGAATAGCCTGAAAGGCCGAGTTCGGGGAATACGACCAGCCGCGCCCCTTCGTTCGAGGCTCGAAGCGCAAGTGCTGCTGTCGTCTCGGCGTTGCGGCGTGGGTTCCCAAGGTGCTGTTGTGGAACAGCACCTGCTACCCGTACGAATCCGTGAGAAAATGGCGAGAAGAATGATGTGTCCATAACGTTCCCTATAGTCGGGTCCGGGGCGGAGCGAGCCCCGGCTCCGCGAGGAAACCGGGGGCCTTTATCTACAGTCTTACTGAGCGGATTCGATCAGCCGACAGAGTAGATGGACTCGAGTGTTTCGACTCCTCCATGCACATGTTCGGCCGAATGATCGAGCGCTGCTTTCTGTTCATCGGTGAGTGAAAGCTCGAACACCCGCTCGACCCCGTTCTTTCCGAGCATGACCGGTACACCGAGGAAGATATCGTGATATCCGTACTCGCCGCGAAGGTACGCGCTTGCGGCGCAGATTCGCTTCCTGTCCGTCACAATTCCCTCGACCATGTTCGCTACCGAGGCGGCAGGAGCATAATACGCACTGCCGGACTTAAGGTAGCTTACTATTTCACCGCCTCCCTTCTGAGTTCGTGTCGACAGCGTTTCGACGGTCCCGGAGTCGAGCAGCTCGTCGATTCGAAATCCGCCTATGGAGGTGTATGCAGGCACCGGTACCATGCTGTCACCGTGGCCTCCGAGAACCATCGCCCGTACGTCGCCGGGATAGCCACCAAGCTTCTCGGCCATGAAGTACTGGAAGCGGGTAGAATCGAGAACGCCTGCCATGCCGACAACCCGCCGGATATCAAAGCCGCTTTCCCAAAACAGAACCATACAGATAACATCGAGCGGATTCGCTACGCCGACAATGATGGAGCGGGGTGCATAGTAACGGATGTTCTGAGCAGCGGTCTTCGCAATACCGACATTGGTCTTGAGAAGATCCATCCGATCCATTCCCGGCTTACGGGGAATGCCTGCCGTATGGATTACTACGTCGCTATCGGCGATATCCGCGTAATCATTTGTTCCGATTATGGAATGCCCGAATCCGATCGAATCGCTGGCGTGGAGAAAATCCTGAGCCTTGCTCTGCGGCAGGCCTTCCACAACATCCACGAGGACGACGTCTGCAATATTCTGCTTCGCGATGAAGTAGGCGGTTGTTGCGCCGACGTTGCCGGCTCCGATTACTGATACTTTAGCCATATGTGTCTTACTCCTTATTCGACCGTTACGCGACGGTTTGCGTTACCTGTTCGGCGCCTTCGGTGACTCGAGCGCTTTCAGAACTGTCGAGCGCCGGCGTGAGGATTTTCGAAATCCCCTTTGCTCCTACCACGGCCGGGACGCTGATCGCGGCTCCGTGGACGTTGAACTCCCCGGCGAGTACTGTACTCACACTGAGAATACGCCCCGAATCGGCGACAATGGCTTCAACGAGATCTGCCGCAACCGAGGCGGCCGCGTAGAACGGGGTACTGCGCTTGTTCAACTCAAGCAGCGCCTGGTCCGCACTTTTTGCCGCCTGAGCGAGCCGGCTGAACGTTTCCTTTCCAATGAGCTGGTGGGCAGGAATACCCGAAACTCTGCAGTAGTCGGCTGGAAGGACCATAGTTTCATCCCTGTGGCCGACGGCTATCGCATCTATGTCTTCGGCAAAGCAGCCGAGCTCGCGGGATACTGCGTAGCGGAGTCGGGCTGCAGTGACACACCCGGAAAGTCCGAGTACACGCTTTGGATCGATTCCTGATTCGCGGGTAAACAGCGTTACGAGTTCGTTAACCGGTTCGGTAGCAATAATCACAATGCCTGTATGATTCGAAAGCTTTGCCGCAAGGTCGCGAATCACAGCTTCGTTCTCTCTGTACAAAGCTGCACCGGATGCCTCCGGAGTTCCCGGCGTCCCGGCGGCTATACACACTATGTCGGAGGAGAGAACATCCCCCTCATCGTCTGTTCCGTAGATGGGATAGCGATACCGACCCAGTGGCGCCATCTCCATAATATCGAGTGCCTTTCCGATTGCGAGGCCTTCCTGTTCATCGCGAACCGCCACCGGTCCCACATTTCGCTCGGCAAGGAAAAACGCGGTATTTGCACCAACGTTTCCCGCGCCGATAATTCCCGTCTTCAGCATGGTA
>CAZMEV010000033.1:0-28197 GCA_964565375.1 uncultured Spirochaetaceae bacterium | reverse complement strand
GTTCAGGATTTACGCCAGTTCAGGATTTTCCCGGTACAGTGGGTGCGTATTCTTACGCACTCGTCGACGATACTCGGAGAACTGTTCACCGGCATGGTAGCTGCTTCTAACCAGCGGTCCGGACTCGCAGTGAGCGAAACCTTTCTCGAGCGCCCTGTCGCGCAGCTCATTGAACTCCTCGGGAGTCCAGTACTTATGCACCGGAAGATGATTTCTCGTCGGCTGCAGATACTGACCTATATTCATAATCGAAACACCATTGGCGAGAAGATCGTCCATAACCTCAAGCACTTCCTCACGGGTTTCACCGAGACCGAGCATGATGGAAGATTTCGTTACGGTTTCAGGGTCGATCTCCCGCGCCGTGCGGAGAAACAGAAGGCTTCGTTCGTATGTCGAACGGCTTCGCACCGAGGGAGTCAGCCGGCCGACCGTTTCGATGTTGTGACTCATTATATCCGGCTGGCTTTCGCAGGCAATACGAATACTTTCGTAGTCACCCATGAGGTCTGAACTCAGAATCTCCACAGTCGTTTCCGGAGATGCCTGGCGGATCGCCCGCACTGTATTCGCCACGATTCCGGCGCCACCGTCTTTCAGGTCATCGCGGTTTACCATGGTGACTACCACGTGTCGCAGCTCCATTTGTGCCACTGATTCAGCCACACGTTTTGGCTCACCATAATCAACGGTACGCGGGAGCCCGGTTTTGACTGAACAGAATCGACAGCGCCGCGTACAGGTATCACCGAGAATCATGAATGTCGCAGTGCGGTGCTCGCCCCAGCACTCATGAATATTCGGACACCTCGCTTCCTCACAGACGGTATTGAGCCCTTCGCTTCGCATGAGCTGCTTGAGACCCTTGAAGTTACTGTTGGTGTTAAGTTTGATCTTGAGCCAGTCAGGTTTGCGCCTGGCAGGATACACAATCTGATCGCCACCATTCTGTCCGACTTCTTCAATACCTTTCCGTGTGTCTTCTTTGTTCGCTCCCATAATACAGGCTGCAGTATACTCTGCTACTCGGGGATTCGTACACCGGTATAGGAATGACCGTATATAAATTTCCCGGCATTGACCCGGAAAAACCGCTTTGGCTACACTCACGGAACAAAGACGTAAACTATGAGCTCGCTTACAAGTACCCGCGATCTGACACGACATACCGTTCACGAAATACGCAATCTCACCGAGAGCACGTACGTTCTCCGAATGGACCGGCACGGGCTCGACTTCGAACCCGGGCAGTACATCAGCCTTGGAGTTTCCGACGATATAAACATGCGCGAATACTCGGTGTATTCGCCTCTTGAGGCAGAGTACCTGGAAGTACTCATTAAGGAGGTGAGGCACGGGCATGTAAGCAAGCTGCTGCGGCGGCTGAAACCGGGCGATGACGTACGGCTTGACGGACCGTTCGGCTTTTTTACAATCGACGAAGAAGCGAGAAGGAGTTCCCGCTTTCTGTTTATTGCAACAGGCACGGGGATTTCGCCGTTTCACTGTTTCGCGCTCAGTTACCCCGGTCTTGATTATACTGTTCTCCACGGGGTGAGAACCGCCGAAGAATGCTATGAAAAGGAAGCCTTTGATCCCGACCGCTATGTCTCCTGCCTGACTCAGGATGCAAACGGTGACTACCACGGGCGCGTAACCGATTATCTGCGGGAAAACCCGCCCGATTCCAATACCCTGTGCTATCTCTGTGGAAACTGTGACATGATTTACGAAGCGTTTGATATTCTTGTCAGTCACGGTGTTCCCCATGACCAGATGTTCGCGGAGGTCTACTTCTGACAATGAAATATTGCCTCATTCAACTCGGCTGCCAGATGAACATAAGCGACGGCGAACGTATCCGAACTGTGCTCGAACAGATGGGCTTTGAGCGTACGGACAACGAAGAGGAAGCGGACTTTCTCGGTATCGTCGCCTGCTCGGTACGCCAGAAAGCGATCGACAAGGTATATTCTCGTGTTGCCAAATGGAATTCGTGGAAGAACGAGAGAAATCTCCTCACCTTCGTTTCCGGCTGCATTCTGCCTGCCGATCGTGAACGGTTCCTGAACCTTTTCGATTTAATGTTCGCCATTAACGATCTTCCGCAGCTACCGGATATGATCCGTCAGTATGGGGTGGTCACCCCGTTTTCTCTTCAGGGAACGGACGAAGAGGATATGAAGCCCGTAACCGCTGCTGAGAGCGATCAGTCGCAGGAAGGCACTGAAGCCGGGAAAACCAACGGCACCGGGCAGAACGGGGCTGTTACCCTATCGCGCGAATCGCTGCGCTCTGCAAAGCCGAAGCGACGAGTCGCAGTAATGCCGGAAAACCCTGCCGAAGATCGGAGTACGGATTACTGGCGAATAAGTCCATCGTATACAAGTGGATTCGAAGCATTTGTCCCGATACAGAACGGCTGCGACAAGTTCTGCACGTTCTGCGCGGTTCCGTATACTCGCGGCCGCGAGGTAAGCCGCCCAAGCGGCGAAATTCTCAATGAAGTACGCTCGCTCGTAGAACAGAACTACAAATCAATTACACTGCTCGGACAGAACGTTAACAGCTACGGACTCGACCGCGGCGGAGAAGAGATATCTTTTTCCGACCTTCTTCGTGCCGTCGGAGAGATCGGGCGGGAAACCGGCAGAGAGTTCTGGACATATTTCACCAGCCCTCACCCACGGGATATGACCGACGAGGTTATTGATACAATCGCTGAGTATCCTGTTCTCGCGAAACAGATTCATCTGCCGATTCAGAGCGGCGACGATAAAGTACTTATCCGCATGAATCGAAATCACAGCGTTGTACGCTATCGCCAGATTGTAGAAAAAATCCGCAGGACTCTCCCGGAAGCAACCCTGTTTACCGATATTATTGTCGGCTTTTCGGGTGAGACGGAGGAGCAGTTCGAGAATACGCGCGCCGCTATGCGCGAGTTCGGATACAACATGGCCTATGTTGCAATGTACAGCCCCCGACCCGGGGCAGCGAGTTCCAGATGGCCCGACGATGTCCCTCAGGAGACGAAAAAAGAGCGGCTGCAGATTCTCTCTGACGAACTTAAAGCCTACAGCCATAACTACAATCGCTCGCTTATCGGACAAACTCTACGGGTGCTCGTGGAAAAACCCGACAAAAAGGACGGCTTCCTCAGCGGGAAAACAGAGGGAAAGATTACTCTTCGGTTTCCGTCGGAAGATCCCGGGCTCATCGGTCGTTTTGTCGACGTGCGCATAAGTGACTGCGCCGCACTCAGTCTTGAAGGCGAGCTCGTCAGCACGGAGACCCCACTTGCAGTCTGATTCCGGAAGCACGGTGTTCGCCATGAACAGCGAGAACCAGCCTCATACTTCGCAACAGAAGCGGAAAGTCGCGTTCCAGACTCTCGGATGCAAGCTTAATCAGTACGAAACCGATGCACTTGCCTCGCGTTTCCAGGAGCGCGGGTACCAGATCGTCGAAAACCGCCGGCCGGCCGACTGCTACATCATTAACACCTGCACGGTAACGAACAAAGGCGACCGCAAGAGTCGAAATGCCATTAACCGGTCTGTACGGATCGCGGATGGATCCGCGGATGGCGGGGCCGTGTCGAACGGGTTTTCGGAAAAACCACTTGTGATAGTAACCGGATGTTTTGCCGAGAGCCACAGGCAGGAGCTTGAAAACGATCCGCGGATCGTAACAGTCGGTAATGAGCAGAAGCAGTCAATCGTTGAACTCGCGGACGCGCATTTCGCCGGGGAGTTCCTCAGGCCGGATGAGTTGCCCCGGGATGTGTTCAGCTACGGCATACCGAAGCAGCTTTTTCATACACGGAGCCTTATTAAGATTCAGGACGGCTGTGACAATTACTGTACGTTCTGCATAATCCCCTTTGTTCGGGGCCGTGCCCGCAGCCGTCCTGCTGAGGCCATTCGCGACGAGCTGAAGCGAAGTATAGATTCCGGCTACCGTGAAATTGTGCTGACCGGCGTAAATATAAGCCGATGGATCGATGAGGATCTCTCGTTCAGTCGCCTGGTCGAGACGCTGCTCGAAACGGAAGGCGATTTCAGACTGCGACTCTCGAGCCTTGAACCTGACCAGCTCGACAGTCGCTTTTTTGAGCTTTTCTCTCACCCCCGAATGGCCCCCCATTTGCATATGTGCCTGCAAAGCGGTAGCGAGCGCATACTGCTGAAAATGCGGAGACAGTACAGCGCCAAAGGCTACAGGTCTATTGCGAGAGCCCTTCTTGACCGGCATCCTGATTTCAATCTCACGACCGATTGTATTGTCGGGTTTCCCGGCGAAACAGATGCGGAGTTTGCGGAAACGGTCAGCATTGCGAAGGAGCTTGGTTTCACGCATATCCATACCTTCCCGTATTCGGTACGCTCAGGAACACGGGCTGAAAGAATGGAGGGACATGTAAGCAACGCAGTCAAACAGGAGCGTTCACGGATTCTCAGAGAGATCAGCGGCCGGAACAAGGAAGCCTATCATCGACGAATGATCGGCAAGCAGGGCCGCGTGCTCGTCGAACGTGTCGAAGACGGAACGCTCCAAGGCTATACCGAGCATTATATACCTGTACGGGTACCATCGATACACAGCGAAGGCAACGCTTCCGAGCTGCAGAACACCTTTCAATCGGTCACACTCCGCCGTGCAATTGAAGACGGGGATAATTCGTATGTGATCTGCGATCCGTTGTGAGTATTCTTTATATCGTAAACACAATGAGCTCCGCACGCCCTGCATCCCGGGCCCTGGGCCTCAAACTCGTACACCAGGAACGTGGAACACAGTACTATCGTCCCAGGAAAGCAGACCCACAGTCATTCTCAATACTTATGCAGAGCGCTCGCGGTAATGCACTCGATGTCAGCCTCAGAACCGCCTACCTCCTCGGATCAGGTCTTGCCTTCACTGCTGCCGGCACCACCTGCGAGCCCGATACCAGTAATACGCTGGAAGAGTACGGGCAGCGGCACGTACTTCTTCTGTGCGAAGATGTCGGCACCCGGAATCCGGCGCTTGGGATTCGTGTTCAGGGTAGCTTCCTTGAGCGTCCATATTATCCTGACGTCCTCGCCGCGAGTGACCTTCCTGAACGTACTGTAGATACACCGGAAGCAATCGGCTTCGCTGCAGCGGTGTCACGCTTGTGTGGACCTCACGAGGTGCTCATCGGTATACTCCCCCCGGAAGTTGATGCAGCGCTCCAACGCCGCGCAATTTCGGAGTTTGCCGCTCTGGCGCAATCGTCCATGCAGAAGCATCCCGCCACATTTCGGTTTGCCGATAGAGAACGGGAGGCCCTGCAGGCGTGCAGCCGGCGACTGAAGCTCAGTGCGGCCGAACGAACTCAGCTTGAACACGCCACCCGGGCTGCCCGCATCCGTGGAACGTCGACGCAGACTGTTGTGCACCTTATTTCCGAGGCTACTAATGCAAGAACCGTTATCGAAGAACTTGAACAAACCAGCGCAGAATAATCTTCGGCCTCGAGGTCCACTCCCCCATGTTCGACGGGTGTACTATGAAGCAGGCGCCCTTGAGTGGCCGGACGCCTCGCTGATTCTCAAGCGCCTGTCGCACCTGCCGCAGGTGGAAATCGATCATTACAAAGACGTGTTCAACAGACCTGGCCAGCATTTTCAGGCTCAGAAACGAGCTCCTGCGCTTATTCTTGCGGTAGAACGCGAGCGCCTGCTCTACGAAGGAAGCGAACGGGTCGAAAGCTGGAACGGCAATGTTCCTCTTTACTACAATGCGCCGGTTCGAAACTGCGTATTCAATTGCGATTACTGCTTTCTGCAGGGCATGCACAACTCAGGGCACATCGTGCTTTTTGTGAATACCAGCGATTTCATGGACGAAGCTTCAAAACGAGCCGATCAGGGCCCGATCTTCCTGAGCATCAGCTACCTTACGGACTTGCTTGCGTTTGAACGGTTATGGCCCGTTTGCCGGCAATGGATCGAGTTTGCTGAAACGCACCCGAACATCGACCTTGAGCTCCGAACCAAAAGCGAATACTTTTCTGCAATTCGCGATATTCCGACACCCCGTCATACGGTGCTGTCATTCAGCCTTTCCCCACCGGCGATTGCAGGGGCATATGAAAAGGGGTGTGCGGGCTTCGCCGGAAGGCTCTTTGCCGCGTATCAGGCACAACAGGCCGGCTGGCGAGTGCGGCTCTGTTTTGATCCGGTTATCAGGGTAGACGGTTGGCAGGAGCAATACCGCAAGGCGATCGAGGAGACATTCCGCCGCCTGGACCCTGAGTATGTCGAGCAGGTCAGCTACGGCGTTGTTCGAATGGCCCCCGACTTTCTCTCGCGGATTCAGGGAATGCGAAGCGATTCGGATATACTCTACTATCCGTTCGATCGAGAGAAGCTCCCGGACGGATCAACGGTATCGACATATCCAGAGGATGCCCGCACCGAAATGCGAAGCTTTTTGCATGCTGAGTTAACCAAGCACATGCCGGATGAACGGGTGCACTACGTGCACGGGTAAGCGCTCGAGTAACTATCGCTGGGTAAGCGCTCGAGCAATTATCGATCACGCAACACCCCGCCTCTGGTTGCCTGCTGTCCGGTACACCGGTTGCCTGCTGTCCGGTACAGCGCCCTGCATATCGTTGACAGACGCGTACCAGAATCGCTATCGTACTCATTGCTATGACAATCGAAGTAACAGATAAGGCTCGAACCGAACTCATAAACCTTGACGTGAATCACGATCAATTTCTGCGCCTGTGGGTAGAACCGGGCGGATGCTCGGGTATGAGTTACGGCGCCGCAATCGACGAGGAAATCATCGAAGGTGACGAAACAATATATCAGGATGATACTATTCGAGTAGTAGCGGATGCCGAAAGCCGAAAGTACTTCGAAGGTTTAAAGATCGATTACACGGACGACCTCGTGCAGAGCGGATTTCGCTTCATTAATCCCAATGCAGTCCAGTCGTGTGGCTGTGGCTCAAGCTTCAGCTGCGAGGGTTGCTGATCGATTATGGAAAGCAGGAGCACTGATAGCCTCAAGCGCTCTCTTACCGGTGGGGAAAGCGTGTATTGCATAAATGAGGCTCAGCTTGAAAGGGCACAAAAGCTGGCTGAGGGCGACGGTCCTGAAAGCGACCGTGTCCGGGAAGCGATTGCAGCAATGGAAAACGAGTACTCCCGAAATGAACGTGCTGCAATAGCTTTCGTGGTTATTGAACGCCTGTTGAATAAAACTGATACCGGAACAATGTAGTAGCCGGTCGTAACGTACCGGGGGCAGCTGTCCGGCAATGCCGCTGAGCGCTGCTCCGCGGCTGCCCATCATTATTTTGGGCGGTTGAACCATCGCCTCTGGGACCGGCCGGGGAGACAATACCCTGATTCAGTCCTCGAGGTGTGCCGCGCGCCATAGACGATCCCGAATACCTGCAAACTCCGGACGGTCGGGTGGGAGTTCTATCCATATTGCTGAAACGGCGTCTTCAAGTTGCCATAACCACCGATAGAGATTCGCCGAAAGTACCTCATAGGAGGGGAATGTCACAATCGTTGCATTCGTCTCTCTGTTCACGGTCCTCATGCGTACGGTGAACCCAGTGGAGCCACCGAGTTCCCCTGTCCGAAGGTTACTTTCCGTACCGGGAGCGGCCCGATCACCCGTTTTGAATACTGCACCGGTGCTGTCTAACCGAGCTGCGGTACCCTCGCTACAGATACAGGCGATGCCGGCCTCACGATCATTGGTTACACCATCCACGATTTCCACAATATCAGTAAAAAGGCGAACAGGAACCCGCGGTGCATAATGACGATACCGCGTTCCCGGTGACTGTGCAGGGTCAGTGTCCTCGACACTCCGGTTCAACTGCGTGTCCTCGGCGCTCCGGTTCAACTGACTACTATGCCTCGACAGCTGATTGCCGGCTTGAGAAGCGAGGCCGGCAGCTACTTCGTTCAGCTCCCTCTCGGTGATTGCTCCCGGCCGGAGCACGATAACCTTCTCACCATCCCAGTATGACACCGTACTTTCTATACCGACCCGACACCGACCGCCATCAAGCACTGCTGAGACGCGGCCGTTCATTTCCACACATGCGTGCTCAGCGTCGGTCGGACTGGGCCGTCCCGAGCGATTGGCGCTGGGTGCAGCAAGACCACAGTTTACCCGGCGTATAACATCAAGCGCGATTTCACTGTCCGGGATACGCACAGCCACAGTCGCCCCACCACCAGTAACGCGTGTGCTAACCGTACCTTCGCGTAACGGACAAACGAGGGTCAAAGGACCTGGAGAGAAGATATTAAACAGTCCTTCCTCTACCGGCCCAATCACCGCGTATCGGCGTGCCATTTCAACAGACGCCACATGCACAATGAGCGGATTATCGACCGGACGTTCCTTAGCAGAAAAAATGGCTTTAATTGTTTCATCACTATCCACACGGCCACCGAGGCCATATACGGTTTCGGTAGGGAACACCACCAACCGGCCTTCAAGAAGCAGCTGAGAAGCAGCTGAAATGTCATGTATGGGTTCGATGGTCAACCTCCGGATATACCGAGTATACTCGCAGACGTTTCACATACATTTCGCAGTTTGCAACATTCAGGACTAATGAACATACGATCGACACTTCAGACAATCATAAACTCAGCCAGGACGAGATTACCACGTGCTCCCAAACGCAAAAGCCAGGTTTCCGGCCGATTCCGGGTTGCCGAATCCGTGTCATTCAGATCGCTCCGGGCCATTACGCACCGCCCGCGACCCTTTGAATCCGAGCGACGGCAATTCTGGGCCGATCCTCACATCAGTGGACAGGTGCTCAACAGCCACCTCGATGAAACCAGTGATGCCGGGACACGCCGCACCGAAACAGTTCAACGCTCAGCCGGGTGGATAGCCGAAAAATGGGAGGAGCATGGCAGCGGTCCCCCGAAAACACCGGTAATTCCCGAAGAGGCGCCGGCACTGCTTGATCTCGGGTGCGGGCCTGGCCTGTATGCACTCGAATTTCAGCACCTTGGATTTCGTGTCACCGGTGTGGATATTGCACCATCCGCGCTGGAATACGCAAGGTCAGTCTGCCGACTCTCGGATCGTCATGCCTTGTTTCTTCAGGGTGACTATCTTGATATGCGCTTCAGCGGCACCTACGAATTGATCACCTGCATCTATGGGGGTATGGCCACGATCTCGGACCGAACACAACGGACACTGTTAGGCAACATTTACCGATCGCTTGTTCCCGGGGGATTGTTCATGTTCGACGTTCTTACCCGGACATACGTTGACAACGAGCGAATAAAGGATGGCTGGTTTGTCCTCAACAGCGGCGGATTCTGGTCTCCGAAACCATACCTTGTCCTTGAGAAGAGTTATTTATTCGAGTCCCACTCTGCCTGTGCCGACAGTTATAGCCTGCTCTTTTCCGACGGAACGGCCGACCGATACCTGGTGTGGCACCGATACTACACGCAGACCGAGATCAGACAGGCATGCGAATCTGCCGGTTTTGAAGTGATATCGCTGTACAGCGACCTGTGCGGGACACCTCAGTACTCCGGCAGCCCCTGGCTCGGCGTTATTGCCCGAAAGCCGACGACAGCCGGAGACACGTAAAACATGGACCGACGGAAATACAAAAAAATAGGGACCGAGCCGCTGAAAGGCAGCGAGCCGGTCCGTATACGCTACACCTTTACCCAGACCCATCCGTCATCGTCGACAGTGATCTCGTATGTTTTAACCGGTCGAGTGGCAGGAAAGTCCTTCACTGCGCCACTACGAATATCAAAGCGCGACCCATGTTTGGGACAATATACGTCTCCATCGATAATCATGCCTTCGTTCAGCGGGGAATATTCGTGAGAACACGAGTTATCAGTAGCATAAATCCCATCTTCGAGCTTATAAAGGCATATCTCCTTCCGCCGGTACGTAAACCGGTGGGTTCCCTCGAACTCGTCTACGTGTACCGCCTGCCTCCACTTTGCCATGACTTACTCCTCGTCATGAGCCTGGCGGACACGATAAGAGACAAGATCTCGAAGCTCACCCTGAATGCGTTCCGGAGCCTTATCGATAATGTCGTCGAAAAAGCCCATGAGAAGTGTCTCTTCAGCCTCTACAGGAGAATACCCTCGCGCCTGCAGATAGAACAGGTGCAGAGGTTCAAGCTTTCCACTGCTTGACCCATGGCTGCAGCTGACATCGTCGGTATTTATTTGAAGCGTCGGAATTGAGTCCGCACGCGCTCCGTCATTGAGAATGAGATTTTTGTTTGTAAGATACGCGTCGGTCTGTGTTGCGTTTTCTGCAACTTCGATAAGGCCCTGGTAGATTGAATGGCTTTCGTCACGTACCGCTCCCTTGTAATAGGTCCGGCTTTCGGCGTGGGGAGCCCTGTGGTGCTGTACGGTACGCATGTCCATCTGCTGGTCCTCATACGGGAAATAGAGGCCGTTGAGCCGGACAAGTGAACCCGGTCCGTCAAGTGTACAGTCAAAGCGACTCTTCGAAAGCATTCCTCCGAAATTGCAGATGTAATGCTGAAAACTGCCGTCTCGTTGCAGGCTTCCGGCACCAAAACTGAAAGAGGTAGAATCAATGTTCAAATTCTGAATGCCCATGAAGCGCACGTCAGCCGCCTGGGAAATATGAACGTCACTGCCTTCGTTACAGAGAACCTCACCGTCTTCATCCCCGGACATGCTCTGCACGATCATAGCATTTGACTGTTCAGCAGCTGAGAGAACAAGATGGGGGACCGACAGCCGTGAATCGCCGGTTTCGTGATAATCGATGTAAATTGGATCATCTACGGTCACGCCTTTCGGCAAATAAATGAATACACCGTGGGTGATCGTTGCATAATGCCATGTCTGAATCCGGTTATCGGCTCTGCGGAGGCCTTCCTGCATTAGTGGTGCTGCGTGCTTCTCAAGGACCCTGGCGACCTCTTCCCCGGCGAATCCTCCAGCCGCCTCAATCAGACTTGTGACGATTACACCCTGTTTCGCAAGTTCCGGGTTTATCGCTACCCCGGTACAGCGACCTTCGCTGAACCGCACGATCGCCGAAGCATCCTCGGGAAGCTCTATATCCGACAGTTCTGATTCAACGGCGGAAAAGCTGTAATCGTCGAAATCGTACGAGGAAATGTCGGTTCTACGCCATTCTTCAACCTCAGTTGTAGGCCACGGATCAGCGACAAACCGATTCATGGCTTCCCGGCGGATGGCGCGAAGCCACTCAGGTTCACTTCTGTCGCGAATATAGTCTTCTATAGCCGCAGTACCGTCGTACTGCTTCATTTCAGTGCTCACAGGTTACTGTCTCCTTATGTCAAAATGGTGTGAAAAGAAAGCTGAGCTGCCGGTGTTTCTACCGCGCTCCGCTCCAAGCTACCGGCGTTTCTAAAGCATTCCGCTCGAGGCCGCACAGCGGCTTCGAGCGGGAGATGTACGTCAGCCGACAGAACCTTCCATTTCGAGTTCAATGAGACGATTCAGCTCGATCGCGTATTCCATGGGCAACTGCTTGACGAGCGGATCAAGAAAGCCGTTTACGATCATAGTACTTGCTTCCTCTTCATCCATGCCACGACTGGTAAGATAGAACAGTTGCTCTTCAGAGATCTTCGATACGCGAGCTTCATGTTCAATCGAAACATCGTCGCTCTTTATATCCATATACGGATACGTATTGCTCTTGGACTGGGGATCAAGTATGAGCGCGTCGCACTCGACATGACTCTTGATCCCGGTGAGACCCGGCTCGACTTTGATCTGCCCACGATAGCTCGCCGTACCACCGTCCTTACTTATGGATTTGGACGTAATAACCGAGCTCGTGTTGCTGGCGTTGTGAACGCACTTTCCACCGCTATCCTGTTCCTGACCTTTCCCACCGAATGCAATGGAAAGCACCTCTCCATGGGCGCCTTCTCCCATAAGCCAGATAGACGGGTACTTCATTGTCCGCTTACTGCCGAGATTACCGTCGACCCACTCTACGGTCGCATTCTTATAGGCAACGCCGCGTTTGGTGACAAGGTTATATACGTCGCTCGACCAGTTCTGCACTGTCGAATACCGAACCCGTGCTCCTTCAAGCGCGACGATTTCAACAACGGCCGAATGGAGGCTGTCGGTGGAGTACACCGGAGCGGTACAGCCCTCAACGTAATGCACAAAGCTGCCTTCATCGGCGATAATGAGAGTGCGCTCGAACTGACCGAAATTTTCCGAGTTAATGCGGAAATATGCCTGGAGAGGGAATTCAACCGACACGCCGGGCGGAATATACACGAAGCTACCGCCGCTCCAGACTGCACTGTTCAAGGCCGCAAACTTGTTATCGTTATACGGGATTACGGTACCGAAGTACTTCTTGACGAGCTCCGGATAGTGCTGAATCGCGTGCTCGGGTGACGAGAAAATCACGCCCTGCTCTTCGAGCTCTTTCCTGGTGTTATGATACACCATTTCCGAATCGTACTGCGCACCGACGCCTGCGAGATATTTCTGTTCAGCCTCGGGAATACCGAGCCGTTCGTACGTTTCTTTTACGGTATCGGGGACATCGTCCCAGCTGTCGTAACTCTTGTCCGAAGAGCTCGCGTAGTACACAATCTCGTCGAAGTCAATATCCGAGAGATCGGCTCCCCAATTGGGCATGGGCTTGGACTGAAAGCTGCGCAGGCTCTGCAGCCGGAATTCCGTCATCCACTCCGGCTCATCCTTGTACCGGCTTATATCGCGGACGATCTGCTCGCTCAGCCCCTTTTTCGTCTTGTAGACGCTCATGTCGGGGTATGCGAACCCATACTGATAATCGCCTAATGCTACTGCCTGTTCTTCACTGCTCATTGCCGGCCTCCTCTTCTTCGCTGATGTCGATACCGTATTCTTTGCGGATGTGTTCGTACCCGTTAGCCTCAAGAGCTTCAACAAGCTCATGGCCACCTGAGCTTACGATCTTACCGCGATACATGACGTGTACGTAATCAGGCTTGATGTGATCAAGAATTCGCTGATAGTGGGTAATAACGAGAGATCCGAACTCGGGACCCCGCATTTTGTTTACACCCTGCGATACGATCTTCAGCGCATCTATATCAAGCCCACTGTCGGTCTCATCGAGAATGGCAAAATTGGGTTTGAGCATGAGCATTTGAAGCACTTCCATTCGCTTCTTCTCACCACCGGAAAACCCTTCGTTCAAATAGCGGTTGATGAAGTTTCGATCCATATCCATGAAGTCCAGCATTTCACGGAGTTCTTTGATAAACGCCGTTGCGTTGAACGAATCTTCTCCATAACGGATTTCCGCTGCTCGCTTCAGAAAGCGCCCAACAGTTACGCCCGGTATTTCGACCGGATACTGAAACGCCAGAAAGAGTCCAAGTCGCGATCGCTCATGTGTATCCAGTTCCAGGATATTGGTCCCGTCGACAAGCACTTCCCCACCCGTTACTTCGTAGGACGGATGTCCGAACATGACATTGCTCAGCGTACTCTTTCCGCTGCCGTTCGGCCCCATGAGTGCATGGACCTCACCCGATTCCATGGTAAGGTCTATACCGTTGAGGATCGGTGTATCGTCAATTTTGGCCTCAAGGCCCTTTATTTCGATTTTCATGTAGAACTTCCTTTTCCCTATCACCGCGAAAATCGCAGACGTGCACTGAAAGACGCCCGATCGAACGCGGGATGTTATCTGATCATGGTTCTCACAGGATTAAGCCACGAATCCTGCATGCGACCGCCTACGGCCAGCCGCCATTACCTGTCTGGAGACGCCGGACGCCGTCCCTGCCGGTTTCCTATATTGGAAATCCCAGCTCAAGGCGCGCCTCTTCGCTCATGAAATCAAGACTCCATGGCGGATTCCAGACAAGATTTAAAACCACGTTTTCCATTCCCAGCCTGCGCTGCAGTGCTTCGGTCATATCCCGCTCGATCACGTCGGCAAGCGGACAGCCCGGCGATGTCAGCGTATAGTCAACTTCGACTCTGTCTTCGGATGGCTCCACCCGGTACACAAGACCGACGTCAACGATATTCATTCCGATTTCCGGATCAATAACCTCTTTCAGTGCATCAAGCACATCACCCTTCGAATACACGTTCGAACCTCCCGATGATGACCCCCCTCCTTACTCATGCGAGCCGATATCCAATGGAAAGTTTTTATCCGTGGCAAAATATACCAAAGACCAAAGGAATCGAAAAGAGGGAGCCCGAAGAAATTTTGCCGTTTGACGGGATCCACTGAAACCCCGTAGCTTCTGGTTCGTGGCCACTGCCTTAATAATACTCAGTCATCCGTCAAACGACAGCCTGAATGCTTCGACAGCGAACGCGGTGAGCAATCGCCTGCGGTCCGAAGGTGTCAGTGTTCATGCAGAAAATCTGTATGAACTCGACTTTCAACCCGTCCTTCAAGGGGCAGAGATGCAGCGTCGCTTCAGCTTCGACTCTATTATACAGCAACAGGCTCGGCTGGTCACCGCCTCGGACCTCATTGTTTTCATACATCCCGACTGGTGGGGCGGAATGCCTGCAATACTTCACGGCTGGATAGAGCGCGTATTTCGCCCGGGAATTGCCTACGAATTTACCGGTCCCGAATTCGGCGAGAAGTCCCGGGTTCCTCTTCTCGCTGGAAAGCAGGCGGTCGTGGCGGTCACAAGCGATCAACCGTGCCCCGAGAAAGGGCACCCGGTAGAGCGGGTGTGGAGGGATCATATACTGAGTTTCTGTGGCATAACCTGCCATTCATGCCTTATCCTTGATGATGTGCGCCATACGACCTATCGGACTCGACGACGCTGGATATCCCGGGTATGCGATGCGTCCGTGAACGCCCTTGTAGCTGGACGTGAACAATCTTCGATAGCCGGCGAATAAGGCCGCCGGGAAGGCCTGCAACGGTGAAATAATTAACTATGCCGACAAATAAGAACAGGGAGGCGTAAACGGAATGAGACTTCTGGTGATCCGACACGGTGAGGCCCATGGCGCCAACCCCAATACCGACGACAGCGTGCGGGAACTCACCGAAACCGGGAGGAACGATGCGAGAAGAATTGCCATGCGAATCGCAGAAGCCGATATGCGCCCTGCTCTGATACTGTGCTCTAATGCGGTCCGTGCACGTCAGACCTGCGAGCAATTCAGCCAGGCCATCGAACACACCGGGGCACTGACCTATTGTCCTGAGCTTTACAATGCGAGCGCGCCCGGCTACTACCAGGTCATATCGGCATATGCAGGCCATGCCGATCCGCTCGCAATTATCGGGCACAACCCGTCAGCCGAGGAGTTTGTCTCAAACCTGTGCGCTCGCCACGTTTCATTATCCACGGCTTCGGTAGCAGTAGTTTCCTGTGACTGTTCGCGATGGGACGAGCTCGCGCCCGGCATGGGCCATCTCGAAGATGTTATAGCTCAGAGGTGACAAGCCGTTGCACGCCGTAGCCGTTGGTCATGGGCGCCTTGCGTTTACTGCCGGCGCCGCATTCATTGACGTCCAGACTTTGCTTGCGCCATTAAGCTTATGGGCCAGATCGCGGTTGCGGCCACGGCCACCGCTTAAAACAGCCATTCAGTTCCGCAGGTCGAGTTTATATACGGTCTCCCCGTTTACTTCTTCGTTCATAGCTTGAAACCCGAGATTGGTAAAAAGTCGATAAGCGTCTTCGTTGTGCGCTGGAAAACTCAGGTACAACGCTCCGCAACTGTACCGCGTATACAACCGTTCAATTAACAGCTCCATCGCCTGCCGCGCATAGCCACGCCCCTGATGCCGATAGTCGATCATGAGCCTGAGAAGCCAGTATCGCCCATCGTCATCATCGAGACCGAACATGAGGAAGCCCACCATTGTATCTCCATCATAAATGGAAAGTGGCGTAACCTCGCTGTCCACCTGAGCCTGCGCGAGCGAATACACGTTGGAGGCGACCAGTCCGCTCTGATCGTCACGAACACGGAGCGAAATGCACTCTTCAAAATTGTCATGTGTCAAGTCTTTGAGTGTAACCGCCATAGTCAGTCCTTAGTGTACTCTCGGGATGGTGGAAACAACAAGTATGGTGAGACCACGTGCATCGCGAAGCTGAATGCGTTATGCTCCTATTCACCGTGCTACGCCGCAGACGCATACTTCGCAGAACAATACGACACAGCCGCCGTTTTCAGGAAATAATCAGCATACTTGCCAAGTACGGCTTTGCCGACTGGCTGACCGCTGTGAAGCTGGACAAGCACTTCCGCTTCGCGCGCAAGCTGATTTTCGGGAGGGAACCTGATGTGCCTGTCGGGGCATCGCGCTGGCAGCTCATACGCATGGCTTTCGAGGAACTTGGTCCGACATTTATCAAGTTCGGACAGCTTCTGTCCAATCGAAGCGATATGCTCCCGCCGGATCTCATAAAGGAACTGGAGCAACTCCAGGATCATGTTCCACCGTTCAGCATCGAAGAGGTGCGTCGAACAATATCACGCGATCTGGCATCGGATAAGGCTGAAGAAATACTCCATCACCTCGAACCGGCGCCCGTTGCCAGCGCGAGCATTGCCCAGGTACACCGGGCAAGACTGCGTGACGGAACTCGCCTGGCCGTCAAGGTTCAGAGGCCCGGACTCCGGGAACTCGTTGAAGTCGATCTCGATATCCTGAAAGGGCTGGCAAGGCTTGTTGAAACCTATCTGCGTGACTGGAGAATCTTTAATCCAACCGGCTTTGTCGACGAGTTCCGTGAGAGACTGAACGAAGAACTGGACTTCACGCAGGAAGCGCGAAGCATTCGCCGTTTCGGCTCTATATTCCGGAAGAATCCGGCGGTTCGGGTGCCTGAGGTCTACACTGAACACTCGAGCAAACGCGTGATCACGATGGAGTATATTACCGGAACACGCATGAGCGAAGTGGTTCGGGACCGGTCGGGTCGCTTTGATCGAAAACTGCTCGCAAAGCGCGCCGGCGAGCTCATGCTCGACCAGGTATATCTTCACGGATTCTTTCATGGCGATCCCCATCCTGGAAACCTTATGGTACTTCCGGGCAATGTAATCTGCTTTCTTGACTTCGGAATGATGGGAAGTCTCAGACCCCGGGAACGTGAAGCGCTTACTGAGTCCGCACTCGGTCTCGTGGATCGTGACCCCAAACGCGTTACAGAGGCGGTTCTCGAACTCAGCGAGCAAGTTGGGCCGATTCACCGTCAGAAGCTCGAAGACGAGGTATTCGACCTTATCGAGCAGTACGCAGACGCGTCACTTGCAGAACTCGATATGGGCGACCTGTTCCAGGAGCTCGTCACTATCGCGCTTGATAACAATCTCCGCATGCACACGCGCATGCTTGTCATGGTGAAGGCTACGGTGATCATGGAGGGCATCGGCTACGCGCTGGACCCGGATTTTCAGCTCATAAGCCTTCTCGAGAAGTTCGCGGGCCGGATTGTGCGGCAGAGACTGCATCCGAGACGTCTCACAAAAGATGCGGCCACCAGCTCGCTCGATCTTGTGGATCTGTTACGTGAGTTGCCGCGAGACAGCCGTGAGCTTGTCAAAAAGCTCAAGGCCGGCAATATTTCTTTCGGTATACAGCACCAGGGGATTGAACCGCTGCGTAAGACACTCGACAACGTGAGCTACCGACTGGTATTCGGATTTGTACTCGCAGCGCTCATGATTGCGTCTGCGCTTATTGTCCATGCAGGCGTACCTCCGCTCTGGAACAATATTCCGATCCTGGGACTTGTGGGATTCGTTATAACCGGCCTGTTAGGTATTGGATTCCTGCTGAATATTGTCGTTCACGTCTTCAGAAAACCCGATCGTTAAAATGTTCTACCGGTACTTTCGACAGATTCGGGCAACGGCGCCGGCATACCCGCCTCCGAAGATATTGAGGTGATTAAGCATGTGATAAAGATTGTACAGATCACTACGCTCGGAGTAGCCGGGTTGAAGCGGCCATTCTTCCTGATATGCACGGTAGAACTCGGGGGAAAACCCCCCGAACAATTCGGTCATGGCAAGATCGGCTTCACGGTGACCGTAGTAGACCGCTGGATCAATTATGACTGCCGTGCCGGCTGAATCGACAAGATAGTTTCCGCCCCACAGGTCTCCGTGGAGAACCGAGGCCTGCTCAGGTTCTACCAGCAGCGAGTCAAGACGTGAGATAATGCGCTCCACATCCTCGCTCATGCGCTTGTCTGCAAGCCCCTTCGTTCGAGCAAGCCGGATCTGGTATCCGAGCCGATGTTCCGCGAAAAAGGAAATCCAGGTGTCGCTCCAGGTATTCGGCTGTGGCGTCGAACCGATGTAGTTGTCCATATGAAAGCCGAAGCGTGTTTCTTTGCGCTCTTTGTGCAGCCGGGCAAGCTTCATTCCGAAATCACGGAAGAACGATCCCCCACGCGAGCCGCTTTCTATGTACTCCATGAGAAGATAGGTGGTCTTTCCTTCGGACCAGACGTTTTCCACAGCGGGCACTCGTGGCCCGCTTTCACTCCACAGGGCTCTTAGCCCGGCAGCCTCGGCAGCAAGCATTGAAGCGCCTTCCGAACCATCATGCTGCTTCAGACAGAACTCACGACCCGATTTCACTCGGATACGTTCGGTCCGGCTTATACACCCTCCCCCAAGCGGCCTTCGCTCTACAATCTCCAGGTCTCCGAGACTCATGCTGTTTCCTCCGAAATTGCATAGTCAAGAATTGCATCCGTTGTGCGGTCGATCATCTCGTATACTGAACGGAAACCGTTCTTTCCACCGTAATAGGGGTCGGGCACTTCACCGCTACCAGCGGGGTCGAAGTCACGAAACATTCGTACCTTCTCTTTCACAGGCCCCTTTGCCATGCGCATGACTTCGCGATAGTTGCTTCGATCCATCGTAAGAATGAGATCGTAGTTCTGCAGATCGTTGGCGGTAAGGTCCCGCGCAGAATGGTCGAAGGTTATCGCGTTTCGGCGAAGCTCTTTCTGTGCGCGTGGGTCAATGTCCTCCCCGATATGAAACGCGGTTGTTCCAGAGCTTTCGATCTCGATGACTGAATCGAGGTTGCGCTCACTCACTTTGTGCTGCATTACCGCGTGAGCCATTGGACTTCGACAGATATTTCCGGTGCAGACGAACATAATTCTGTATGGCATTTGCTTCCACCTTTTTGCGTAAACATTCTATTGGCAGGAACCAGGGCCAATGTGGCCGGAATATGCACTATCCGGCAAGCTTCTTCGTCACCTGCAGCAGCTTGTCTGCGTCAAACGGTTTCACAATCCATCCGGTCGCGCCTGCTTCCTTCCCCTCAGACATCTTGGAGTCCTGACTCTCGGTGGTCAACACGATCACAGGCGTAAACTTTGTCGGTCCATGAGCACGTATGCGCCGCACGAGTTCAATGCCATCCATATTTGGCATATTAACGTCGGTGATAACGAGGTCGTATTCGGAATTATTGATCCGTTTTTCACCTTCTACCCCGTCTTCGGCTGCATCCACCTCATAGCCCGCCTGCCCGAGGATATAGCTGACACTCTGGCGGATTGCCGCTGAGTCGTCGACGATCAGAACTTTTTTTGCCATGGTTGCCTCCGAAATCGTCTATTGAAATGAGCGTTTTAGAAGCTCCGATAAAAACACATACACCCGGTCGAGTGATGGAAGGTACAGGCACTCATCCGGGGAGTGTGGTGCCCGTATCGTCGGGCCGATACTGATCATATCCATACTGTCGAACTTGGCCCCGATCACACCACATTCCAGTCCGGCGTGAATTGCCTCGACAACCGGCTCACTTTCAAAGTGCTGCTGATACACTTCCCGGCATTTCGCGAGCAGCCTGCTGTCCATATCCGGTTCCCAGCTCGGGTAGCTGTTACCAACCTTGGCCTTTGCCCCGACAAGGTGGGCTACGGCACTGATACGTTCCACGAGAGCATTCATATTTGCTTCATTACTGCTTCGCGCGCTCACCCCTATTTCGATCTTGCCCTTTTTGGAGCGAACTGTGGCCAGATTGGAGCTTGTTTCCACAAGCCCCTCGATATCCGGACTCATCATCGCAACACCGTGCGGAAGCGCGACAAGCAGGTTTATGAGTTTCATCGACTTCTTCGGCGACAGTGCCTTCTTCTTCGCATCGGTTTCAGGAAGAATATCCACGGTTGCTGCCGGCTCGCGCTCGCCGTAATCGGCGGCGATCGCATTCCGCATTTCAAGAGCTATATTTTCGATCCCCTCTGCAGCAGTCCAGATGGTTGCTGTCGCGTCGCGCGGAATCGCGTTATGAGCGCTGCCACCGGACACCGAAACGAGATGTACCGGCTCCTCGTCGGCAATTCGAGCCAGCGTCCGACCAAGCAGAACGTTTGCATTGGCTCGTTTTTCGTGGATCTGGACACCGGAATGACCACCGACAAGCCCGCCAATACGCACGGTCCATGGTTTCGTATTTTTTGGTCGCTTCTCGCGGCCCGGTTTCCACTTGATGCGTACATCGGTGCCACCGGCACAACCGACCGTGAGCACCCCTTCATCTTCACTGTCTATGTTGATAAGAATGCGGCCGGACAAAAGCGAGGGATCAAGCTCGCTTGCACCGGTCAGACCGGTCTCTTCATCTACGGTAAAAAGCAGCTCAAGCGGAGGATGAGACACCTCGGGATCCTCGGCTATGGCAAGTGCAAGTGCAATCGCGATACCGTTATCGGCACCGAGGGTCGTTCCTTCTGCACGCAGCCATTCTCCGTCTACAACCGGCACGATTCCCTGATGGTCGAAATCATGCTCGGTTTCCGGGGTCTTCTCGCAGACCATATCCTGATGTCCCTGCAGAACAACAATGGGCTCGTGCTCGCGTCCGGCGCTCGCCGGAACCCGAAGCACCACATTGCCGGCAGTGTCGCTTTGACTTTCCCAGGATCGTCTCTCGGCGAACTCACGCAACCACGCGCCGATCCTCTCTTCTTTCTTTGACGGTCGCGGAATCGCTGAGATTTCGCGGAACCGCTCGAGTACTGTTTCCGTTTGTGTTGAAAACGTCATGAATATCCTCTGTTCATCCGACCGCAGCCGGAATTATCCTCTTGCTTAATGGTCATTTAAGGGCCGATTTCAAGGGCCGACGGCGCATACCATGTCCGCACCAGTATAAATGCAAGACCTTCCACTTCAACCTCGCGTCCCGGCTCGACAACGTTCCCGCTGCCGCCCGGCGTTTCAAGAACTTCAGCCCGATGATCCCTGCTCGAACCCGGCAACGATTCGGGTGAAACCGCCTCCGCGGCGTCGCCGAGATTACAGATCACATGCAGGCGAGTTGCGCCGCCTGATCTGGAAATGATAAACAGCCGTTCATTTCCGTGATCGGAGAATTCCGTGCGAGAATAATCGAACTCCGGTTCCGCCTTCCGGAACGAAATAAGTTGCGATACCCCTGTTCGTATCCTCCGCCGCGCTGTATCGGTCAGAAGACTACCGCCGCCCTCCGGATTAAACAGCGGCCGGTGCACCCAGCGGGAATCGTCGGCGGTTTCCTCTGATTCCACATAGGAGTAGTCATTCAGCTGACCGTACTCGTCTCCAAGATATAGGACCGGCAGTCCTCGCGCAAACATGATAAGCGCGTGAAGCAACAGAAAGCGTCGAATACTCCGGTCAAGTTCCGTATCGTTCCGGTCGCTGAGTGCCTGCTCTATACCGGACAGACTTGCCGCAGTACCACAAATGCGACAGTCCCCGGTAGACGGGTTCAATTGGAACGCTACCCCGCGGGCGAACGATCCCGGAATCCGTCCGGTATAAAAGCGGTTGAGATAATTCCGGTGGAGGAACGGGTCAATTCCCAGGCCACGCGCATCCTCATCTGAGAACGTCCAGCCGATATCGTCGTGACTGCGAATGTAGTTTACCCATGCACAATTAGCCGGCAGCGCATGCCGCTTGCGCAGGCTTTCGACAAGCAGCGTGCTTCTTTTTGTTGCAAGCGCCTCCCATGACAGCGCCATGTAGAGCGGATTATAGGAAAGGCGACATTCCTGTTCGTCGATATAACCGAGGACATCATCCGGATGTACGATAGCCTCGCTCTTGAACTCCACCGAAGGTGCAACGATTGCGGCGGCCACGTGGAACAGTCGAATAAGTGTGTGCACGCGAGGTAGGTTTTCGCAGGGCGTACCCATTTCTTTCCAGGTAAATGCCAACGCATCCAGTCGCAGGACATCTACCCCACGATTAGCGAGGGCGAGCATTTCTCCGACCATATCGGTCAGGACCTGCGGATTCGAATAGTTCAAGTCCCATTGATACGGATTAAATGTGCTCCAGACCCACCCTTCCAGTTCGCGGTCGTAAATAAAACTGCCGCGCTTGCCTTCGGGGAAAATCTCGCGAAGCGTCGCATCGTAGCGGTCGGGCATACGACGGTCGGGAAATACGAAATAGTGATTGAGATATCGCGGATCGCCACGGCGCGCGGCAGCCGCCCATTCATGTTCATCGGAGGTATGATTGAACACGAAGTCCAGTACCAGCCGGATACCATGCTCGTGTAACCGTCGTGACAGCCACTCAATATCCTCGATTCTGCCGAGATCAGGGCGCAATTGCCGGTAACTCGACACTGCATATCCACCGTCGTTTCGGCCTTCCGGACAGAGAAACGGCGGCATGACATGCAGATACGTAATGCCAAGCTCCTCGAGATATGGGATTCTCTCAGCGATTCCGCCGATGCTTCCGGCGAACCGGTCTGCGTAGCACATAGCACCCACCGCATCACGACGCTGATACCAGGGCAGTCCGTCGACGTCCGCCTGTCGCCGGCGCTCATCGTCGACATCCCGGGTTTTGAGATCCGAAGGACGCGCTGAATCATAGGCTGAGAGGCTGTGCACAAGCTCGCGCAATTGCAGGAGACAGTCCGGCCTGTCGCCATACAGCTCGAGGTACAGCGTATACAGGTCGGCGTAGTGCTTGCTGAGGCGTCTGCAGAACTCCTTAGAGGAATCCTGTTCGAGTGATTCGAACACCTGCTGCCGGCTTATATCGGGTTGCGCGTACATATGCTATCTGCAGGAGTATAGAGCGAAGCGGTCACGGTGTCACGCGGGCCGGCCTCCGCAAAGCGCCTGTAGAAAGATAATCATGCTGCATAAAGACAATCATGTTGAACTCCGGAGTGTAATACGGGTCAGGGGTGAAGATGACTGAGGCGAACGAAGGCACGAGCGAGTCGAGCACGGATGAACGCAGGAATACCACCAACATTGCCGCGGATCCGATTCTTCGGGAGGCACATACTCGATTCGGAACAACCTATCTGTTCCCCTATCAGCGGCTGGTTATCCGAAATATCCTTGAAGCGGCACAAGCACTCGGCGAGTCGCTTATCGCAGCAGCGACGGAGCGCGCCATGGGGAACAGCATCGACCTAGCTTCCGAATCCGAAGCAGCAATAGACGTTCGAACCCGTCAGACTGCGGTGCTTCCAACCGGGAGCGGAAAAAGCCTGTGTTTTCAACTTCCGGCAGCGCTTCTTCGGGGTCCGACGCTGGTTGTCTATCCGCTTATATCCCTCGTGGCAGACCAGAAACGGCGAATCGAACAGGCGGGGATTCGGTGTGCGGTACTCAAGGGAGGACAGACACAGGCCGAACGTACCGCAATCGCGAGACAGTTGCACAGGGGTGAAACGAAAATGCTTCTGACAAGCCCCGAGGCACTCTGCGGACGCTCGGGCCGTGCGATTGCCGCAGAGTGCGGGTTCAGCCATGCGGTAATCGATGAGGCACACTGTATAAGCGAATGGGGCACAACCTTTCGAAACGCGTACCTCGAGCTCGGCGAGGTAATCGCGGCAGCGGAAATACCACTTGTCACCGCATTTACTGCGACCGCGACCGAGGCGATTCTCTCGGATATTGATCGCTATCTGTTTTCCGGTCAGGGATCGCATCGTATAGAGGCCTTTCCCGATCGCCCTGAACTGAGATTTCATGTGGTGCCGACGATTTCGGTGCGGCGAACACTTATTCAGCTGCTGCAGGGCGGCAGGCCCGCTCCCGAACCTGATCCGTTTTCGGTGTGGAGCCCGTCGTTGCCGCTTGCGCGTCCAACGATTATTTTCAGCAGGACTCGCGGTGAGACTGAGGAGGTCGCGCGCACGATCAAGCGACGGCTTCCCCGGACAGACGTTCGCTTCTATCATGCAGGCCTCGAAAAGCCGGAGCGTACTGCAATTGAGGAGTGGTTTTTTCATTCGAGTGACGGGGTTCTTGTGGCAACATCGGCCTATGGCATGGGGGTGGATAAAAAGAATGTTCGATCGGTTATACACACCGGTCCGGCCGGAACGTTCTGCAGCTACGTACAGGAAAGCGGACGCGCAGGACGGGACAGAAATCCGGCTGATGCGGTCATGCTTCTGCCTGCCGCCGGTGCAGACCCTCACAACGAACTCTGGACGTACGCAACAGCGCTGCGGTGCCGGAGAGAAAGCATTCTTGCCGCGTTCGGTCGAGAGTGTGATGCCTGCACCGCCTGCGACGTCTGCTGTGGAACACACAGGGGACTCGGCGCTGAGGATTTCGCTCTATTGGCAAGTGTAGAGTCAATCGTGCGTGGTACATCGCGATCGCTAGCCCTGCGCAGACTCGCGGGGAGCGTCCGGGAGGCCGGATTATCCGCGTTAATACCAGGATATGGCCGGTTCCGCAGCTGGCAGACGGATGAGATTCGTGAGGTCCTGGAGATTGTTAAGAGAAAATGTTCCCATTGATTCGCTATGAGGACTGGTAAAACTTGCAGGCAATGCTATAGTATTGCAGAACGTACCAACGAAAAGAATAACACAGGAGTAAACTTTGTTCAGCGTATCAGCTAAAGGTGTTTACGGGCTTACGGCAATGGTAGAACTCGCCAGTCACTGGAATCTCGGGTCAACCCAGATTCGAGACCTTGCACGACCCCATGCTATTCCCCAGCACTACCTCGAACAGATTCTCGTAACACTGAAAAAAGCCGGGCTGGTGGAGAGTTTCCGCGGCGCCCAGGGCGGGTACGCGCTGGCGCGGGACCCCGGAAGTATTACTGTTCTCGACGTCCTCTCGAGCCTTGAGGGACGCCTTGAAATCGTCCCGGATAACGAGTGCGCGAAATCGCTTGATTTCTTCTGGCAGGATATTTCCGCAACAATCGGGTCACAGTTGCAGGTAACGCTCGAGGAACTGGTAAGCGAACGGCAGCGCCACGCCGAGCAGCTTACCTACTCGATATAGTCAGACTACAACCACGCGATTCTTGCCGGTCTGTTTAGCCTGGTACAGGGCGCGGTCGGCAAGTTCGGTGAGCCTGGTGACGTTGGAGACACGCGGATAGTCGGCTATCCCGCAGCTGAATGTCAGCTGGAACTCGGTTTCTCCGGCACGATGCACAATCTGGCTGAATGACTCCCGCAGCTGATCCATAATTCCCGCTGCCCGGTCACTGTCGGTATCAAAGAGAATAATGCCGAACTCTTCTCCTCCGTGCCGGCCGATCGTATCGGTTTTCCGCAGCCGCTCATGGAGGAGGCGGCTTATACTCTTGAGTACCCTGTCGCCGGTGAGGTGACCATAGGTATCGTTAACCTGCTTGAAATTGTCCAGGTCAATCATGCAGTAGCATAAAGGCCGGCTGATCCTTGCTGCCCGTTGGACCTCCCGCTCGAGCTGCTGCTTCAAATGTGAATGGTTCAGCATTCCGGTCAGCGAATCCCGTTCCATAAAATAGCGCATCTGCCGTTGACGCCGTGCCCGAACCCGTACGGCCGACACGAGATGATCGGGATTGACCGGTTTTACGAGAAAGTCATCGCCACCATGGCTCATGGCCTCCATATGCTGGTGAATATCACTTTCCACCGAAAGAAAGATTATGGGAATACCCACAAATGATTCCTGTTGCCGGATGAGCTTCGCGAGCTCTATGCCGTTGCATCGCGGCATATACATGTCGGTAATGACCACTTCCGGTTTGGCCTCCACCATGAGGTCAAACACCTGGGTCGGGTCCGAAGCAACCGAAGTGACCATACCTTCACGTTGCAGCAGGTATGCTATGTTTGAGACCTGGTCAACGTCGTCATCGACGATAAGTACATGGAGTGGTGCCGGGTCGGCTTCCTCCTCGACTTCAGCAATCTTGTCGACTATTCGAGGCATATCAACCGGAAGCGAAAAGAACGCCATTGCTCCCTTTCTCACCGCTTCCAGGCGGGTTTCAAATGAATCGTCATGAGATACCGCGATAACCGCGGCGTAGGCACTACCGGCATCTGAAAGCGAACTGAAGTCAACGCCACTTTCCGCGAACTCGAGGAGCGCTTCGACGTGTGCAATCACTACCACAATCCTGCAGGCATCGAGAACCGCATGGAGTTCAGCCCGTGTAGCAATCCGCTCAACCCGCATTCCGAAATACCCTAATTGCGCTTCGATTTCCTCCCATCCGGAAGCATGTTCACTGCGCCCCGCAAGCAGCGCAACGGTCGTATCACGGGGTGCCTCAGAGCCACCCTTTTCATCTGGAGAGAACTGGGTCACGCCGGACGAGTCACGTTGCTGGGAAAATCCGTTTCCGGCAGGCGATCCTTCATCCTTTGTCGAAGCCGGCTCGTGAGACCGTTCATTGGATGTTGCCGATTTATCGTTTTCATCATGCTTCGGTGCTGCCATTGATGCCTGTTCCCTTACCTTTTGAACCAGCTCCCGCACATTGGCATCTGCGGAAGTCTGCGGCAGATCAGACGATTCATTCCGTACCTGTACCAGGAACAGCTCGAGTTCGCGGGCCGCGGCTGCAAGAGCATGGTACCCGAAGCTTCCAGCGCTTCCTGCCAGTTTATGCGAATGCAGAATTACGGATTCGAGGGATTCGTACGTTCGATCACCGAGGTACGTCTCGACCGACGTCTCGATCCTGTTCAGCCGTGTGGGGATCTCAGCGGTGAAGCGTTCCGATAATTCCGCCATTCGCTTTTCAAGCCGTTCAGAGCGCGAACTCATGTTGTTCCCCACAATACTCCTGTTCTACCTCGTAGTATACAAGATTTTCCCGCCGAGACCATGATCGAGCCTCCTGACCGCCGCAGGTCGGCGGGCTTCCCGCGCGGCCACCTTGCTCTTACGAGGTTACCGGCGCCGAAGGTCAATCAGCGGGCGCCTCAAGGCGCTTGTCTTCGAACGGACATAAATCCTCGATCGGACACCGCCAGCAGGCAGGCTTTCGCGACTGACAGCAATCACGACCATGAAAGTTAATTCTCATACTGAACGGATGAGCAATGTCGGGCGGAATCTTCGGTTCAAGTTCCTGTTCTATTTTGAGTGGATCCTGCCGGCTGTGCAGACCGAGGCGACGCGTTACACGACCGAAATGCGTATCAACAATAATGGACGGCCGACCGAAGAGGGTTCCGCGGACAACATGAGCCGTCTTTCGTCCAACACCCGGAAGAGAGGTTAGATCTTCCATGCTTCGCGGCACCACCCCGTCGAAACGTTCCACCAGCCCGTGCGCAGCCCCGACGATATTCCTGGCCTTGGAGCGGAAAAACCCGGTACGCCTTATGATCGGCTCTACATCCTCCGGCTTGGCTTCCGAGAGCGCATGAGCGTCCGGATACTGTGCGAAGAGATCCGGGGTCACCATGTTCACCGAGGCATCGGTAGTCTGAGCCGAGAGAATAACGGAAATGAGAAGCTCGAACGGCGTTCTGTAGTTCAGGAGGGTCCGGGTTTCCGGATATACGGCTACCAGTCTTTCGTGGATCCTCCTGACCCGGGCGGCTTCCTCATGCTCGCCGCCTGCGTTGTCTTTTGACGCCTGCTGTTCGTTGCTCATTCTCTGCTGTTCGCTCATTACAGGAGGGGAATATAGCACCGAACCGAGCCGGAAGGCGAACAGGTATTTCTCCGCGCCTTCGTAGGATCGGCAACAGGCCGGCAGCGCCCGGCGAGCGTCGTGGCACGAGCAAACAGGATCAGTCGAGCAAGCAACACGAAAGCAACAACATTGACCCTCTGCGTCCGGGTCCACTATACTCGGCGCCACGTTACCCCGGGATGTAGCCTAGTGGCTAAGGCGCCTGCTTTGGGAGCAGGAGATCGGAGGTT
>CAZMEV010000032.1:4618-28984 GCA_964565375.1 uncultured Spirochaetaceae bacterium | reverse complement strand
GCAATAACGAAATTGTTGCAGGATTCGATGAAGAAAAAGATGATAGCCTGAAGATCAACCTTGAGAAGGTATCAAAGGCGGAAGGCTGCCTTATTCTGTACCTCAATGGTTACATCGATACCTATAATTCCAATTTCTTTCAAAAGCGGGTTAATCGCGCTATAGAGGCAGGGTTTCCGAGGCTTATTTTTCATTGTAGTGGCCTGAACTATGTCTCGAGTACCGGCATTGGGTCCTTTACTGCATTTCTGAAGGCTGTGAAGCCGAAAGGCGGCGATCTTGTGCTGCTTGAAATCCAGCCTAAAGTCTACGAAGTGTTTCAGCTGCTTGGGTTTTCTCAGTTTTTTCAGATCAAAGATAATATGGATGATGCGATTGCGCATTTTACATCCAATAATCAGAAAGTCGAGACCAGCGTCTTTCCCAAGATATTTCGCTGCCCGATTTGTTCCACCAAGCTGAAAGCTTCGAAATCCGGCCGTTTCCGTTGTTCGAACTGTAAGACGATTCTTGCGATCGACGGATCAGGTCAGGTATTTTTAGGATAGACACAATTGCCGGGCGACAAAGCGCGCCGGCCAAGAAAATGCGCCGGGCGACAAAGCGCGCCGGGCGGCAAAGCGCGCCGGCCAAAAGGATGCTGGTATCGCCTGTCCCCGACAGGCGCTGCAAACGCGGCTCAGGAGTAACTCGTGATGACTTTGTCGTCAGATGCGGGTTAGAGGCCTCCGGCAAGTGTCAAGGAGAGATGCAATGGACAGCGCCACACCTGCAAAGACACGGATCGAAAGCTACCTTATCAACTTATCCCTTACCTACGAGGAAGCAGGTAACGATGTATGGGTTATCAACGACGAAGATAAAGGTCTTGCGAACGTAGTTGTTTTCGCTGAGGATCCTCTTGTAACAATTCGAACAAAGGTCATGACAATCCCGGAGGCCGAACAGTCAGTGTTCTTTGAAGAACTGCTGCGGCTCAACGCGGACATGGTCTACGGGGCTTACGCAATTGATGAGCAGGACGTCATTCTGGTGGAGACGTTTGAGCTTTCAACACTTGACTATGAGGAGTTTCAGGCCGCGCTGGATGCGATCGGCCTGGCACTTGCACAGCACTATCCACGACTTTCCCGATTTCGCGATCAGTAAGGGGGCAGATTAAATGGGGCTTTTTGATCGCTTTCGCCGCGTAGTTAAATCAAATATTAACGATATGATCAGTAAAGCTGAGAATCCGGAGAAGATGCTGAATCAGCTTATCTCCGACATGAATCAGCAGCTGATTGAGTCAAAAAAGAGTGTTGCCTCGGCCATTGCTGACGAAAAGAAGCTTGAGCGCCAGGTGAACGAGAACAGAAATCAGGCAGCCGAGTGGGAACGAAAGGCAATGATGGCCCTCAAGGCCGGGAAAGAGGACCTTGCCCGGGAAGCGCTCACGCGGAAGCAGGAGTACGAAGAATACGCTGATCAGTTGCATGAACAGTGGGAAGGCCAACGCGAATCCGTTGAAAAGCTTAAGGAGTCTCTGAGGGGTCTCCAGCAGAAGATCGAGGAAGCTCAGCGGAAGAAGAATCTGCTCATTGCCCGGTCGCGTCGTGCTGATGCCCAGAAGAAGATTCAGCAGACGGTCAGCGGTATGAGTGACAACAGCGCCTTCGAGGTGTTCGATCGCATGAGTAAGCAGGTCGATCAGATAGAAGCCGAGGTCGAGGCGTCCGGAGAGATCGAGGATATGTCGGGCTCCGGCGGTGATGATCTGGAGCAGCGTTTCCAGGAACTCGAAGGCTCAGGCGGATCCTCGACAGATCAGGCGCTTGAAGATCTGCGCAAGAAAATGGCACTCGAGGAAAATGCCGGTAAAGACTCCAATTCATCGCAAGAGGAAAGCGGAAGTTCGCAAACAGAATCTGAATCTACAGGCAGTTCTGATGAAGGAGAAGATCCTCTCGAAGAGCTGAAGAGAAAGATGAATGATGAGGGCGAGGGATAAACGGCACGAGTTCAGCCTCTGCCTTCTCGCGGATCCACCGGAGACGGCGGAGCGTGTCCATGAATACTTTGACTCACTGCAGGATTTTGAGGTTTTTGTTGTTCCTGACGGCCCCCTGCCGGAGGCGGACTGGAGTGTCGTGCCTGCACAGCGGTTGCCGGATCTCGAGCCAAATCGCAATTGGCTTATGCAACGGACAAGGATTATTGCCTTCGGCGCCCCCGAGTTGCTTCCGCCGGCGTTCATGTTCGGCTGCTGGGATTTTCTGAAGGATCCGTGGAGTCCTGAAGAGCTTTATCTGCGTGTACGTCGTGCGGTTGTCGATGAGGGGGAAGACTCTTCACTCAGCAACGAAGGGCTGGAATTCGATCATGAAATGATCTGGTCTGCCCGTCATGCAGTCGACTTGCGACCGGCGGAGTTCCGGCTTCTCGAACAACTCGTCTGGAATGACGGAGAAGTAGTCAGCCGCGAGGCGCTGACGCTAACACTTGCTACGGCCGTCACGTCAGGCTCAAGAGCGCTGGATATGCATATCTCGAACCTCCGCCGAAAGCTTCGCGTTGTCTGTGCACCGGAACCCCCTCCGTCTATCGAAGTTGAGCGTGGTCACGGATACCGGCTCACCGGTTGGAAAGGCCGGCGTAAGCCGGGTGTCGCCAGATAGCGCGTGTCAATAGAATTGCTTGTGAGTTCCTTGTGGATAAACTCGGGAAAATTCTACCGGTACTACACAGATATTAAGCCAAACAGCGTAACTTTTTGCCAATACTTCCGGAGGATGCGGATAAGTAGCTGTTATACAAGCATTTAACAGCCTATTAGTTTAGCCTTCTTAAAAAAGTAGACAGAATCCTGTCCGGATTACGGTAGTTCAATTGTCCACGACGTCCCCGGTGCTTGTGGATAGTCTGTGGAGAGCGGGCTTTTTTGTATGTTACGTTGCCCACGTAAACTCCGTGTGCTACCATCCGCGTTGATGTGATACAGCTTTTCCGTGTGATCGGTGGATACATTATACGAGTTCTGTTTCTCGCCGTAGCCGGCGCGCTCGCGGTTTCTGCGATCAGATACGGCATGGGGTATGATCCGGCCGGGCCCGGAGTCAGTACTGTAGGCGTCCCGCTTTTTGTTGACTCGTTCACGTGGACATTGTATCCCGCCGTGCTCGTGAGTTTCGGTATATCACTGTTACGGCTGGTATTCGTTGACCGACAACGGTTCCTGCTCGGAATCAGCGTGTGCCTAACCGCGTTGGTGCTATTGAGTGCTGTGCTTGGATTCGGGCCGAACCTGCGAAATCTCGCGCCGCTTCGCCCGGGCGTGGTGGCCCCGGTTGTGAGAACCGGTGGGGTTACGCGGTTTCCGAGTGCGGATATATTCGTCGGAGGGCGTGACCGGTTCAGTCTCCTGGATATTGTTGTATTTTCGCGGCAGGAGCCCCGCGGGTTTTCCGTTGTATCGGAGGGGTTTCTGGATCCGTTCAACCGGCAACTGGAGATACCGCAACCCGAAGGCGAGTTGATCATAGACCTCGAAGAGGCACAGAGTGGCCCCACTGTGCTGTTTCAACCCCCCGTTCTGCTCTCTACGTTTGCTGAAACGGTGGTTCACAGCGGCGAGCGTTTTATCTCCCACCGGCAGTCCGAGCCTCTGTTGTTCTGGATGGAGACGGCTGCGCTCATGTTTGCGCTGGCAGGAGCGTGGGCGTTCGCTCATATGAGCCGGTGGCCCCTCTTGAATGGGGTGATTGTGTTGGGTGTGGCGCTTGTCCTTCCAGCCGTTCATGTACTTCTCTATGATCCGGACGTACAGGTCCTGTATGGTTTGATTCTTGCTGATGATGTGGCTTTCGCTGCACCGGCGTTCGTGCTTGCAGTTGCGGGTCTCTTCATGCAGGTAATGGGGCTGCTGTTTCCTCCGTCGCGAAGGATTCGTCGGGAACTCGAGGAGTAGGTCTTGAAGTCTGTACTTTCCCGGTTGCTGGTCGTAGTGCTTCTATCAGTTATCCTGTTCGCGACTGCTGCGTTCATAGTTTCGATGCTTCGCGTACCGGCTCTTGACCTGCTGGGAGAACTGTACTGGAACTGGGTGGTCTCCAACACCCTCGAACAGCTTATGAATCTGTTTCCGGCCGCTGCAGTCTTTTCGGTTGTCGTTGCAGTCGGTCTTTTCGTAGACCATTTTCACGTGGTTCGCTCGACGGGTCGTCTCGGGCTTCTCAAAACACTGGGTGGTTTTGCACTGGGAATAAGCCTGATTCATGCGATTCTCGTGCTGTCAATTATGCCTCTTGCGGGAGAAGCGAAGAACGAAGCGTTAGCGGCAAGCAGCGCTGTGGATCATCATCGACAACGCTTTGAAGCCCAATTGAGTGCCGGACGTTTTGATCTTGCCCGGGATCATGCAGAAACAATCAGCAGAATTATTCCCGCTCTCGAAGGGGAGGTGGAGGAGAGGCTGTCGCAATTACGGGAAGCCCAAGCAAGGCATGCCGAAGATACCGCAACGCAACAACCATCCGAACCACAGTCGCAGCGGCTCCCGCGTCAGCAGACTGCCTCCGATGCGTTTAACAGGGCCCTGCAGGCTTTTGAGGAAGAAGACTGGTTTACCGCGCATTTGTATGCGCGGAGAGCATATGATGTCGACCCTCGGCTCGGCGAGGCACGAGTGCTTGCCGAAGATGCCTGGGAAGAGATCGGGCGGGCTGCCCGTGAGAACGAAAGAACCGAGCGGTTTGAGCGCAAACGGGCCGGGCTGCGCGCCCTTACTGAAGACAGACCGGTAGACGCTTATTATATATTCCGCGACCTTGCAGACGCCCATCCCGGAGACCGTGATGTGGAGCGCTACCTTGCCGAAGCCCGGCGAGCGGTATCTGAGATTGCCTTTTTTGTCGAGGATATCGAAGACCTTACCGGGCTGCCCGGTCAATCCGACATCATCTATATGCAGGAATCCGACGAGTATCGATACGAGCTCATTCATTTCGACCGACTTGTCGGAGAACCTGCAGTGCGTTTTGCCGTAGGAATAGAGGCAGTCGGAATTGATCACGACGGACAACTCGCGTATAGATTTCGAGCTCCGGTCGGACGCTTTACTGCGGGAAATCTGTCTGTTCTGGCACTGGATCCCGATGATCCTGCCGGCGGCAGTGACGCGGAATACCTTCACGGATCACGCCCGGAAGGATTCGAGTCACTTATTCCGCTTGAAACTACCACAACGCAGATGTTGCGCGTGTCCCGGGCGCAGAGTGCTCCGGCACGGCTTCATGCGCTTGATCTTTTTCGCATTCATGATGATGAAACAATCAGTTCTTTTGTGCAGGAATCTGCACAACAGGAGCTCATGAGTCGCCTGCTTGCGCCGTTCACCGTTTTCATTGCTGTTATACTCGGTGCTTGTGCCGCGTTTCGGGGGCGAAGCCGATATGCGGATCGTCCACCGGTACTGTCGCTACTGCTGCTTCCGGTGCTCGCTCTTGCAGCAATCGGCGCTGTAATGGTGCTTTTCTATCTTCAGGACATTGTTGCCGCCCTGACGCTTATCATGTTGCCCTTCGGCGGGGCTTTGATGGTGCAGCTTGTTCTTCAGACCTTCCTGTTGTTCACCGCCCTGGTGATTTCGGTTCGTACGTTCCGATGATCAGCTTGCCTTCATCCCGGATAGCAACCGTTCTTGGCTCCCTTTTCGGACTGCCGCTTGGAATTCCCGGCGTGGTCGCAGGTGTGTTAGCGGGGCGCTTGCTGGATTCGGTGCTTGTCGACATTCGGGCGCGCCGGGTTATTTGTGCCCTGATACGCGGGGTTGCTGCGCCACGATCGCCATATCCATGGCATAATCTTCTCCGACATCCCCTGTATTCGCTCTACGTTCGGGACGCAGGCGCACTTGGATTCGGGAAAGGCGCTGAGGAGTATCTCCTTCTGATTTCTATTGCAACGGAGTTCCATCGCGGTGCTTCACTCGGCGTGGAGCCACCTGACGAGCTTTGTGAGGTAATCGGAAAGTATATGAAACAGCATGGCAACCTTAACCCAAGGGGAATGCAGCGGCTGTGTTCCATCGTTTATCGCGCATCACGACCTGTGCCCCTCGTTGAACGGTTTCGTCTTCTCGAAAGCTACGCAGGAGATTACGCCTGGCAGAGTCACATTTCGTTTCTTCGCTCTCTCCTTTCGGAATATCCTGATGGTGAAAAGGTTTTATCGCTCGGCGAACAAAGCAATTCGGGCGATGCACGGCCCTCGCGCTTTCCGGACGTGGCAACCGGGGTGCCGGTATCTCCCCGTCTTGTGTGGGATGATACGGCATCAGTGCTGCTCGGACTGGAGGATCTTGCCAGCGAATCGGAGGTTCGTGCCGCATTTCGCGAGAAGGCGAGATCTCTGCACCCGGACGTCCAGGGTGACAACGAGGAGTTCATAGCGCTGCGCGAGGCGTATGAGACGTTGCTCAGTCGTTTTGGCGCTCAATCCGAAGACCAAGCGCCTGAAGGCGCCCGCAGAGATCCTCATAACCGCGCTCGATCTGATAGACATTGCTGATTACGCTTGTCCCCTGTGCGCAGAGAGCAGCGATCAGCATGGCCATTCCCGCTCGAACATCCGGCGAAACCAGTTCCGATCCCCGCAGCCGACACGGCCCGCTTACAACGGCACGGTGGGGATCGCAGAGAATAATGCGTGCTCCCATTTCGATAAGCCGGTCAACGAAGTACATACGCGACTCATACATTTTCTCATGCATAAGCGTCGTTCCCACAGCTTGTGTAGCTACCACTATCATGATACTGATCAGGTCAGCGGGAAAGCCGGGCCATGGTGCATCGTCTATCCTGGGAATCATACCTCCCATGTCGGGGACCACGGCGAGTGATTGTCCGCTTGCTACATGCAGACTGTCACCATCACGTTCCCAGTGCACTCCGAGTTTGTTGAAGGCAAGGCGAATCATCTTGAGATGGTCAGGCTGTGCATCATCGATGATCAGATCACCGTGGGTGATTGCAGCGAGGCCTATCAACGAACCGACCTCCATGTAATCCGAGCCGATGCGAAAGTCTGTCCCATGCAGCTTTGACACGCCGTCAATCGTGAGAATATTGCTGCCGATACCTGAAATCGAAGCGCCCATTGATACCAGCATGTGGCACAGGTCCTGCACATGGGGCTCGCTTGCTGCGTTTTCTATAATTGTCCTGCCCTCCGACAGCACTGCAGCCATAATTGCGTTCTCGGTAGCGGTCACCGAGGCCTCGTCGAGAAACAGTGTATCCCCAATGAGTTTGTTGGCGCGGAGATGAAAAACACCGTCAGCTTCAAGGTGAGCACCGAGTCCGCGCAGGGCGAGGAAGTGAGTGTCGAGTCTACGGCGTCCGATTACATCGCCACCCGGAGGCGGGAGAGTGATCCTCCCGGTCCGCGCGAGCATGGGGCCGGCGAGAAGGATGCTTGCCCGCACTCGCCGGGCCTGCTCAGCGGGTATACTCGAGGTCTTGATGTTCAGTGTATGGACCCGGTACACGCCGTGCGCCTCGCGTTCCACTTCGACTCCGAGCGATTCGAGTACTTCGAACATTACCCGTACATCCTGTATCTCGGGTATGTTTCGCAGAGTCACCGGTTCATCGCTCAGCAGTGTAGCCGCGATACACGGCAGTGCCGCATTCTTATTACCGCTTGCGCGGATACGCCCTTTTGCCGGAAAGCCGCCTTCGATCCGAAACTGATTCATCAGCCGACATCCTATCGACGGACGGGCACCGGGTAAAGCTCGTAGCAACGGTTCGGTAGAACCTTTCGGAATAAAGGGCAACCTGCTGACGAGATGCAGTATTTTGAGTTATATAGACAGACCCATGTATGTAATGAAATTTGGCGGGAGCTCGGTGGCAGATTCCGCGAGAATAGACAAGGTGGCGTCGATCGTCGGCGCAGTGGCAGAAAAGGTCTGGTCGGACGCTTCGGTATCCTCAGAAGGAATACCTGTTGAGCGGGGGGATGGTTCGCCCGTCGTGGTGCTTTCGGCATTAAAAGGCACCACGGACGCGCTGATTCAAGCCTCAGTTGAAGCGACCGACGGGATTACCGAGTACAGCGTCCGGATAGACGAACTCGAGCAGCGGCATCGCGAGGTTGCTGTGACGCTTGTCCAGGAGTCTAAGCCGATTCTCGAAGCTCTCGATTCACGGTTTCAGGAACTTCGAGGCATTCTCCACGGCGTTGAACTGGTGCGTGAGTGTACGTGGCGTACCGCCGATCTTATTATGAGTTTCGGCGAATTGTTGAGCTGTGAGCTCTTTGCCGCCGTACTCAGGTCCCGTGGCGTCCGCGCAAGAGTGGTTGACCCGCGCGGTGTCATTCTGACCGATGGGACGCATGGCAGTGCCCGGGTAAACAGGCCGGTAACGTACGAACGCATGCGTGAGCAGTGGCAGAATCGTGAGGACGTTTTCGTGGTCCCGGGTTTTATCGCTTCAACGTCCTCGGGCGTCACTACGACGCTCGGGCGAAATGGAAGTGACTATACCGCCAGTCTGATCGGAGCTGGTCTCGGCGCCGAGCGAGTCGAGATCTGGACCGATGTCGATGGCGTACTGAGCGCGGATCCGTCATCGGTTCCGGATGCGTTCGTGATCGACCGTATGAGCTTCGAAGAAGCCGCTGAACTCTCTTATTTCGGGGCTGAGGTACTGCACCCTTCGAGCATGCTGCCGGTAATAGAGCTTGATATTCCTGTTGTGATTCGCAATACACTCAACCCCGATGCACCCGGCACACGGATAAGCAGTGAATCCTCCGGCTCCGAGCTGGCCACCGGCGTAGCGAGCGTCAACGAGGTATCCATACTGAACGTCGAAGGAGCCGGGATGATCGGTATACCCGGCGTTGCCGCCCGAATATTTTCAGCAATTGCCCGCGCCGGGGTCAATATTCTCATGATATCCCAGGCAAGCAGCGAGCATACTATATGTCTGGTCTTCAGAAGCCCTGATATTCCCGCCGCGACTGCCGAACTCGAGCGTGAATTAGCTCCCGAGCTTGCTTCTCGCGAAATCGAAGCGTTTGATATACAGGAAAACATGGAAATCGTGGCAGTCATCGGCGAGGGCATGAGGGGGCGTTCGGGGGTTTCAGGACGTCTGTTTGATTCGCTTGGCCGGGCCGGAATCAGTGTGCACGCGATTGCTCAGGGTTCCTCGGAACGCAACATAAGCTTCGTGGTGGCCGGCAAGGATAGGGATCGCACACTTCGGACCGTTCACGATGCATTCTTTCGTGAACAGCATTCGTCGCATGAGCGGTAAAGGGGCTGCGCGGAACGATGCCATGCACAACATGTGGTATGTGGAATGAAACCATGAACAACGGGAGAGCCTGACATGGCGGTATCAGTGCGAAGCACAAGAGGCTACGAAACTGGCAATGTCTTCGAAGCTTTTTTTCGGGGGGCAGCACCGGATGGCGGGCTCTATATGCTTGACGGATTGCCTTCGGTTGAAGATCTGCTGAATCATGCCGGATCTACTGTGCCCTCCTTTCACCGGCTCGCTGGAACGATACTCGATCGACTGTTCGGAGAACAGCCACCCGATGAAGGCTGGCACGAACTTGCGTACCGGGCATTTCCCTTCGCTCCTGCACTGAGTCGTGTGGGAAACCACCTTATACTGGAGCTGTTTCACGGACCTACGTGCGCGTTCAAGGACTTTGGAGCCAGCTTTCTCGCGCAGGTTCTGCAATCGGAACGGTCGCGTCGTGGAGATCGCATTACCGTACTTACCGCCACCAGCGGTGACACCGGAGGAGCGGTGGGTGCCGCTTTTGAAGGTATTGAGGGGATCGATGTTGTAATTCTTTATCCGTCCGGGAGAATTTCAAAGCTTCAGGAAAAGCAGCTCACGACACTCGGAGATAACATAACAGCGGTCGAAGTTGAGGGCGCATTCGATGACTGTCAGCGAATGGTCAAGGAAGTGTTTGCCGATACTGCGTTTTGCCGGGAGCGAGGCATTACCAGCGCGAACAGCATCAATCTAGGAAGGCTTGTACCTCAGAGTCTGTACTACATGTGGGCTGCTGCGGAGCTTTCAACAGAGAGAAAAATTCCGTTTTTCTGTGTACCGAGCGGCAACTTCGGCAATCTTACAGCCGGGATTATGGCTTTCCGCAACGGTATGCCTGCTGGTGGTTTCATAGCGGCGACAAATGCAAATGATGTTGTGCCCAGCTATCTGTACTCAGGTACGTATGAACCGAGGGAAAGCATCGCCACAATATCAAACGCCATGGATGTGGGGAGTCCCAGTAATTTCGAGCGTCTGCAGACAATGTTCGGGGGCGACCACAGAGCGATGGCGGCGCTTATACATGGGCAGTCCATTAATGAGGCTGCAACCCGGGAGACGATGCATCGATACTTCGATGAATTCGGAGTACATGTATGTCCCCATACTGCGGTAGGTCTTGCCGCTGCGGACCGGTACGGGATTGGATCGACCGATGCAGGCGCAACAAGTGTGGTACTGGCAACTGCCCATCCTGGAAAGTTTGCAGAAACAGTCAAGGATGCTACGGGAGTGTATCCGCATATGCCTGAGCGCCTCCAGCGTGTGCTCGACGCGCCGGGCAATTCGCTTACCATGCCGGCCGACAGTGCCGCACTGCGTGAATGGCTTGATTCCTGAATCACTGACGGCGGCACTGTGTGAATGGCTTAATCACTGACGCATCCTCGTCGTCGTACCTAATCTACAAACCTGTGCAGAAGCTTCTTGCCCTCTTCGTCGCGAAACGGGTTTGCTTCGTTCTTGAGAAAGCTGCGGTAGACCTTGCAGGCGCGATAGTATCCGTCAGGGCCGCGAAAGGTCGAACTGAGGTCACAACGATAGAGCTCGAGCAGTCTGGGGAAGCGTGGCGACCGCATAATATCCCGCGTTCGAAAGCGGGGCAGCCTCTCAATTGCGCCGGGGATCATATGGTACTTGATAAGCCAGCGCACCTCGTCTGTTAATGCCTCCGAAAAACCAAGATCTTCGAGAAAACGTCGTGCGTAGTCTGCGCCAATGTCGGCATGGTTCTTGAAACGGTGCGCACCTTCCGCGTCGGCATATGGTTTGCCGCAGTCGTGGAGCAGCAGTGCAAGGCCCACTGAAAGATCGTTGGTCTTACGGTAGCGGAATGTTTCCAGGCTGTGTCGCCATACATTCCCTTCGGGGTGAAATTCTTTGGAATGGTCGGTATCGTCCATTGGGCCGAGTAAGGGCCAGTACTGGTCGATGAAGCCGCTGGACTTCAGTATTTCCAGTCCGGCCTCCGGCTGCTTGCCGGTGAGAATCAGGGTTATCAGCAGCCGCTGTTCGGCCTTATCGACCATCCGCGGCTCAGGGGGCAGTCGAAGCGCTTGCGAATGTTCGAGCGTGAAGCCATACCGTCCTGCAAGAATCGCTGCGGCCAGAATAGTTTCGAGCGATTGCTGGTCGGACTCCTGGAGATTGAAGGTTCTTTTTCGGATTGAGCGATAGATGTTCGCCGGATCTTCGAATGTCCCGCGCTCCAGATCAAACCGAAGGCTCAGCGGAGGTAACCACTGCGCTGACGGAGCGTTGCGTGACTCCACGCAGCGGATGTACACATCGCCTGCTTCCGAGTCGACTACATGGGCATCAAGGCCGTCGAGGCCGGGGTATCGAACCTGATCAAATGCGCGGGCCACATCCACGAGGGAGCCTTCAACGTCGAGGAACGTGATTCCGGGGGAGACACGTCTGAGATAGTAATCAAGCGCTGAGGTCCCGGAAAGCCAGACTCGCAGCCCTGCATCGGAGAGTTGTTTGTGGACTTTCATAGCGTTCCCTGCAGAATGTACGTACTCGAATATTTATGTGTCCAGAGCGACGACTCTAAGCGACCAGTCTACATGATACGCGGGGCGAGTCGTTCGAGCAGTTCTTCTTCGTTCTCAAGGGTCGATAACACACCTTTCAGTTCCGAATCGTCCTCGGGTTCGGGGTGTGAGAGCGAATAGTCGTCGAATACTCGTCGTCCGCGGTGGAAGTCGCGGGCGCGACTGTCCCGTGCTCTGACCTTCAAACGCTGGAGAAGATCGGTGAACTGATCAAACGTATGTTCATCGGGTATTATTCCGCCGGCAAGTGTAGATCTCAGTTGGCAATAGCTGATCAGATCACGATAGGCTGATATTCCGCGTTTGCGGTCGACTTCAAGAAGAACGTTCTTGCCAACCCCTTCAATTCGTCCTTCGTCATACCATTCAACCGGTTCATCGACCGATTCAAGCCGTTCGAGAGCCGACCGCACGTGTTCCATGATATCCTCGCGAATCGCCGAGGTCTCCTGAATACTTACACCGAGCCGGGAGGCAAACTTCCGCTCATCCCGCAGAATCGCGAAAAGGTTGTGACTGAACATCCACCCCGGAATGAGCCTGTTGTATCCGCTCGGGGCGTCTTTCGGCGCGTCGTCGAGAATGCTGAGGAGCGAAAACGGAAAGCTCACCCTCTGCGGGCCTGTGATCAGTCCGGTGGCGATCACCGAGTAGGGGCTCTGTGAATAGTTCGCCGGGAATTTAATCGCCGTTGCCAGCCCGAAAAACACTCCTTCTCCAACAAGCAGCGCCTGGTCGGGAAGTCGCGATGTATGGTTGGAACCGACCTGAGCGCCTGATCCAACGTTGCCGCGTCCATGCGGCCAGACGGTAGCGATGAGAAGTCCCTGGTGATGCATGTTGACAAGTGGTCCGACAAGGCAGTTTGTCACCTCACCGCGAGCAATTTCCGATCGTCTGCAGATGACGCTTTCGGTTACCGAGGCGCCACTGCTGACAAGCACATTGTATCCAAGCAGTGATTTCGCGACACGTGCCTGTTCGAGTACTGCCGCCCCTGCCTGGAGGTGGCTTTCGCGGATAATGACGCCGTGCCCGGCACTTAAATGATCGGACGGGGTGGATTGGCTCTCGGCTTCACCGGACTGGGACCGGAAAGTACTGAACTCGATAAGCGACGCACCTTCAATTCTCACCCCATCTTCAAGAAAAGATGAGCGAAGCGTAGCCACCGAAAGAACGGTACAGCCGGCTCCTATGATCGCACGGTCGGATTGCAGAGCGGAGGAATACTTATGGGCGTGGTTAATCTCGTCATCCGGGAGCACCACAGCCGTTCGATTCTCCGCCTGGGAGCACAGGTAGTCGCAGGATAGTTCAGCATAAATCGGCACTCTCTGCAGCGCGAGTTCGTTTCCAAGTGCAATCTTGATATCGTTGCCGAAAGAGGTCGTGCCGGAATGCTCCAGTCTGCTGTTTTCCACAACAGCTTCGGGACCGACGATGTATCCCTGGACGAGGCTGCAGTTTGTTACCCGCGCACCCCGGTCAAGCGTGCTTTCTACAATTCTGCTCGCGTGAACGGTTACATTCGGGCCGAGCACGCAGCGCTCGAGTTCGCACCCGTGAATACGTTCGGGTTGTGTTTCAGGATGCACTCTAACACGCGACCAGTCAGATGAGCGGTTGCCGCCAAGTTCCAGTTTTTCGGCAAGCTCAGCGGACACTGGAACCAGTTCGGTAGTTCCCGTTGAATCCTGTCTTGTCTTGAGGACATGTGGTAGCTGCCAGAGTTCCGACGCATTCATAATCGCCAATTATAGCAGGTACGAAGCATTTGCGACATTACCAGTCGGAGAGCTCGTTCGGCGTATTTGAGGGGGTCGCAGTGAGGTGGTATTCTTCAGCTTGTGTGTGAACGTGTGCTTATTCTGTTTCTTCGAACCGGCGGCGGTCATATCTCAGCAGCGAAAGCATTGAAGGAAGAGTTTGACCGGCGCTACGGCGTTGAAACACACCTCTACAATCCAATCAGTGACCGTGATCGTTTTGCCAGGTTCCTGATAGAAAAAGGGTACAGTCGAACGAGCGCACGCTTGAGAATGTGCTGGCCATTTGTCTATGAATTCAGCCGTTTCCCGGCCTTCGTGGATTTCAGCCTCATGCTTTACAGCCTTGTGTTCGGTGGCAAAGTTCGGCGATATATTCGCGATAATCGGATTACCCGTGTGGTCAGCGTTCATTTCCTGAACGGGTGGCTTCTGTCCGACATCCGCCGGAACAAGGACACTCCTTCGCTTAAGGCATGCACGGTTGTTACCGATCCGTTTACTGCGCATCCGTTCTGGTTCCGCCGTCGACGGTTCCCCGCGGTTGTCTTCAGTGAACGGTTACGGCAGGTCGCAATCAGTCAATATGGGGTTGATCCGCGCAAGATTGTCGTCCGTCCGATAATCCTGCGGCGGGAGTTCCAGGTGCGACTTGGCCCCGAAGAGATTCGTCAACGAAAGGAGTCGTTCGGGCTGCGCAGTAATTGCCCGCTTGTGCTGCTGGCTGGTGGAGGAGAGGGACTTTCCAACGGTGACCGGCTGCTTTCAGAGCTCGTCCGTTCATTGCTCGATTTTGACATTGCCGTGGTGTGCGGTCATGCCGAGGACTTGTACGCCCGATGTTCACAAATCGCACAAACTGTTACCAACCGGTGTGTAAAGGTTTACGGCTTCACCGACCGAATGTATGATCTGATGAGCTCTGCGGAGGTTATTATCGCCAAAGCCGGGCCTGCCACTGTCATGGAAATACTGCTCTTGCGCAAGCCGTTGATAATTACCTCGTACATGTATGGCCAGGAACGCGGAAACGTCGACTTCGTCAAGCGGAACAGACTTGGTTTTTTCGTTCAAAGACCTGAAGGTGTTCGAGAAAAGGTTGAGCACATGCTTGGAGAGCCCGATAACCTGGTTGCGATACAGGACAATATCGATCGCATTGGCATCACAAACGGCACTGAACTGGTCGCCGACCATATTCTGAAATTATAGGGTTCGGAGATACTGCCGAAGCCGTTAGAGTTTTTTCGTCTGTTACTATCGGAAGATATGCTTCACCATGAGGATTACTGAAAATGACTGATAGTTCACATGAACGACCAGCGCCTTCGTTCGGCCACGAGATCGAAATACCGCTTCCCGATGATTTTCACATTCATCTTGGGCAGGGACTTGCGCTCACCATGTACTCTCGAGACGCGGCGCAGTATTTCGGGCGTGTTATGGTGACTCCGGATACAACGCCGCCGATACTGGTTCCACGACAACTCGAAAAGTATCGGGACCGGATACTTCGATCATCCGGCCATGCTGCTGATTTCAAGCCGCTGATGAGTTTCCGTGTTGATAGAGCGATGGGTGAGAACGACATTCAGAGATTCGCGGAGGCCGGTGCTGTCGCCGGCGTACTGTATCCGGAGGCTTACTTACGTGTGTATGGGTCCGTGGTGGACGCGCTGTCCCATGTGCTTGAAGCCATGCAGAGGTATGGTATCGTTCTTTCGCTTTACGCGGAACATGAAGCCTCTTTCGTGCTCGATAAAGAGGAGTCGTTTCTTCCGCAGCTGGACGCCATTGTCCGTCACTTTCCTGATTTGCGGGTGGTCGTGGAACGCATAAGCAGTGCCGCAGCTCTCTCGACCCTCATGCGTCTTCCTCCGACTGTGGCTGCAACGGTCACAGTTCAGCATCTGCTTTATACGCTTGACGATGTTGTTGGCGATGTAATTCGGCCCCATCGGTTCTGTAAGCCGCTGCCGAGACGGAGCGAGGACCGGGACGCGTTACGACAGGCCGTATGCAGCGGTAACAAACGTGTATTCTTCGGATCCGACAGTACCCCGCTCCCGGTGGCGAGCGGGGAAAACCGTGAGATACCGCCGGGTATTTACAGTGCACCGACGGCGATCCCCCTTCTACTCTCACTGTTTGAAAAATTCGGCAGCCTCGATTCGTTTATTGCCTTTACCGCGCAAAACGGAGCCGAGTTTTACGGGCTGGCGCCGCCTGCGGTACGCTGCCGGTATCGGCGCATGTCGTGGGATATTCCTGAGCGCATAAGCGATGTCACCCCGCTTGGTGCCGGGGAGCAGGCAGAGTGGAGAGCTGTCGGGCGCCAATCGATGGAGGTATGACGTGAGCGAAACACCGAACAGCCGGGTATTTACTGTAGTACCGGCAATTGACATAATCGACGGTGTCTGCGTGCGGCTGCGACAGGGGGACTATGCGCAGAGCACCCGTTACAAGGACGATCCGGCACAGATGGCAAAAGCGTTCAGTGAAGCGGGAGCGCAGCGGCTGCATGTTGTGGATCTCGACGCGGCGCGCGGCAAAGGGAACAATAGATCCGCTATCGCTGCCGTACGCGCCGCGTTTCCCGGCGTGCTCGAGGTCGGCGGCGGAGTTCGTTCCGAGGAGGATGTGCGGGAGCTTCTCGACGCAGGGGCCGATCGGCTGGTAGCCGGGACGGTTCTCGCGCGCAATCCTGACGAGGTTTCCCGCTGGTGCTCGCGGTACTCGGCAGGTATTATCGCCGGTATCGATGCCCGTGAGGGTATTGTCAAAGTAGCGGGATGGATGGAGGATGACGGGCTTTCCGCCTCGGAATTGGCTGTTCAGGCATCGGAAATCGGCTGTGTGTCGGTCATTTATACGGATATATCCGTTGATGGGACCGGTTATGGACCCGACGTGCGTGGCGCTGTGGCAATTGCCGAGCAGAGCCGTCTTCCCGTTATTGCGAGCGGTGGTGTTGGAAGTGAGGAGCACATTCAGCGCACGGCTGAGGCCCTGAAGGATGGTGTTGTTGCAGTAATCGCAGGACGAGCATTGTACGAAGGGCAGATCGACTTATCATCAGTTCTTCGACGATATCCGGGCGAAAAGGCGACCCGGATGCAATGGTAAACTGTTCGACAGTCTGGATGATGGATGGGCAAAGACTATGAGTGATGAAGAAGCACGAAAAGTGAGTGTACGCGAGGACGGAGGAGAAGTGCTCCTTGAAACAGTCATGTCGGAGAAAGGCTATCGGAAAAGCCTCGAGACGGGACAACTGTGGACGGTGCACGCTGACACCGGTCGGCTCTTGCCTCTCGGTGGCGGAGTCGGGTTTCTTTCACTGTCGGAAACGGAGGACGGACTTGATGCTGTTGTAGACGAGGCGGCAGCGCGGAAACTATTTGAAGCCGGAACGACATATGCTGCGCGCGCGGCACGAGCAGGCGAGGGGCCCGAGATATTGCCAAAGTGGGAAGATCCGGAACCCAAGTTTTATACCGCTGATCGCAGCAGCTCGAGCAATGCCGCAAGTCCACGGGAGCCATCGGACGAAGATGTTGAAGCTCACTCACTACTCTCGGAGCTCTCCATCCTCGAGAAAACGATCTCAGCACGAAAATCAGATCAAGGAAGCGAAGGTTCCTACACTGCCTATCTCTTTTCGCAGGGTGAGGAAAAGATGCGAAAGAAACTGGGCGAAGAGGCTATTGAGTTATGCCTGGCACGGGAGGACGACAGAATCGTCAGCGAATCGGCGGACCTCCTGTACCATCTGGCAGTGCTTCTCGCATCGCGAGGGCTCAGCTACACCGATGTGCTTGCTGAACTGAAACGCCGTCGCGAATCCTGATCGGCACCCTACCCACGGGCAAGAACGCGTCGAACGTGTTCGCCGAACTCACGGGTGGAGGCTGTTACCGATTCCTCATTCGCCAGATCGGCTGTCCGGGGACCTTCCGAAAGAGCGGTGTACACTGCCTGCTGGATCGCGGTTGCCGCTTCCTGCTCACCAAAACTGTATTTAAGCATGAGTGCACCGCTGAGAATCTGAGCGGATGGATTGGCAATTCCTTTCCCTGCAATGTCCGGCGCGCTTCCGCCCACCGGCTCATATAGACCAAAACGGCTATTGTCGCCGGAGGTTTCTCCCAGGCTCGCGCTCGGCAGCAGACCAAGACTTCCGGTCAGCATGGAGGAAAGATCGCTGAGGATATCCCCGAACATGTTACCGCACAGCATGACGTCGAAGGCGCCGGGGTTGCGCACGAGCTGCATCGCCGCGTTATCGACATACATGTGTTCCAGATGGACATCGCGATACTCCTGTGCCAGCTCCGTTACCACCCGGCGCCATAAGAGACTGCTTGTGAGGACGTTGGCCTTGTCAATACTGTGCACCCGTTTGTATCTCGCTCTCGCTGCTTCGAATGCAACGCGCGCGATACGCTCTACCTCTTCTTCGCTGTATACCATGGTATCCCAGGCTTTGCCGTCGGATTCACCTTTTGGTTGACCGAAGTAGATGCCACCAGTCAGCTCGCGCACTACCAGAATGTCGAGTGATTCCCCGAGAATTTCACGGCGCAGCGGACTGCGACCGACCAGGCCGGACGGAACGGTCGCTGGGCGGAGATTAGCGAAGAGTTTGAAATGTTTGCGCAGGGGCAACAACGCTCCCCGTTCCGGTTGCTGTGCAGGTGGAAGCGACTCCCACTTTGGCCCGCCGACACTTCCAAAAAGAATGGCCTGACTTTGTTCGCACGCCATGAGTGTTTCCTTCGGAAGCGGAGTCCCATGTCTATCAATGGCGCATCCGCCCACGTCTGCCGCCGTGGTTTCAAGTTCGAAGTTGAACTGACTTCCGGCCTGCTCAAGGGTGGCCAAAGCCTCGTTCATGACTTCCGGCCCGATGCCGTCACCGGACAATACTGCTATCCTGAATCGTTTCATTTGCCACAGACCTCACTGCTTTTGTTTTTCTGATTTGCTGATTCTTTTCCGTTCCCCGTTACGCATCGGTCAGTCTCAGTAGTAGATCTCGATGGTTCCGAAGGATTCTTCGTTCGTGTACTTGATGCTGAGAGTACCGGTTGCCGGATCAAAGTGACGACCGCGTATATATCGCTCGAAGTTCGGGTCGTCACGCCAGTTATTCAATCCAAACATGGAAACTCTGCTCACCGATGGCGTGCCATGAACGAACAGATAGTGTGTTCTGTCAGCCGGGGACGATACACCGAACGATATACGATCCTCATCCACCTGTATATCCGACACGTCGGCAATCGTCCAGATGAAGCCCTCAGGAGCGAAGGGAGTTGGTGGAGAAATGACGCTCGGAAGCCGGGGGTTCGAGCTGAGATAGGGGTAGACGTCGACCGTTTCGGTATGTCCCGAGTGTCCGACGACGGATGTCCCGTCAAGCTCGAGTGCCTCTGGGGCGCGAAGATCCCTGTCAAACAGTTCCAGGGAATCGTAGATAAGGTGGCGGCCAAGGGCTGCCATGCGCTCATCGGGAGAGGCCGATTCAAGTAGAATCTGGCCGGTTCGAAGGGAGGCAAGAATATTGACCTGCTGGTCGCCGGTCTCTATAAAGAATCCGTTCTCGGTGTTGCGAGCCCGCGGAATTATGAGGTCCTCAATCCGCCCCTCGAGCATGGACAAGCGCTCATGAGTGCTGTCGCCCCGGGTATCAGGGTATGTATACCGCGCTTCGTACAAGGACAGAAGCTCCGGGAACTCAAGTGATGAAAGATTGATGGTTTCGGTGAGTTCCAGCAGGTCCGCAAGTAGCTGAGGCTCAGCGTGCGCTTCGGCGACATTGAACACGCTTCGACCAGTCCAGGGATCATCACGAGTGAAGACGGATGGATCCTCATTCCCCACAAGTTCACGGATTCGCTCGATTTCGTTGTCAATCTCGGTGTACATGGACTCCCGGTACTCATTAAGTTCTCCAAGGTACCCTGCGATCCGATGGCTCGTTGCCTCCATGTGCATGCCGCGAGCATTTCGCATTTCTGAGCGCACCCGAGCATAGTCCCCGCGTGACCACGCTTCCGCCAGAAGAGCAACCGCGATTCGCTCATCAAAGCGGGAGCCACCGTCTGCGAATGACCATGTTCCGTGCTCCGGCGAATAGCGTTCATCGCGCCAAAGTGTGAACGCGGTATCAATGAACTCAGAAACCGCCGATTCCACATCAGTCTCGTCCAAACGATCTTCGGACCGCTCGAACCATGACGCCAGCGTGCCTTCATCCGGCTCCTGCTCATACACTGAGCGGATGGTATGCCTGCCCTCATTCCCCGAAAGTACGGCCCGCCGGTTGACCCCATCATAAGCGGCACCGGCAGGAAGCGAAATGGAAAAACTGCCCCTCCGTTCGCCGGCCGGAGATGATTGCTGTGTCGCGATGATCGGAGTGTTGGAAGTCCGGCGGAACTGAAACATTCCGGTCGGTGAAAGCGGTACTTCTATTCCCAGAAGCTCCTCTGACTGTTCGGGTATGACGAGCTCAAGCTGTACTTCCGGCTCGTCGTGGGAAACATTCGTTATCTCGAGTTCGATTCCCTGTTCGAGATATATGCGGAATCCGTTTTCCCGGGTGCCCAACGAGAGGGGGCGTAGCGTCTCACGAGTTCCGCCGCGACGTCGCAGCGCTACGCTGTCCCGGAAATCAAGACCTGTCTGGAACCAATCGGTGGAGACACGCAGTCCAACGATCCGCTCGCTTCGATACTCGTTGCCGGGGAATACCCATGCAGAAAGGGAAACCTCACCCCGCTCGCGTTCCACACGGTATGCACCGGAAAATTCAAGAGAAAATATCCATACCAGCATGACCGCGTACAGAACTGCGACGAGGGGCGAGAGTCTACGTGCCCAGGGAGACATGCGGCGGATTATAGCAACGGGTAACGGACTTGTCAGGTGTACCCGCATTGTATACTCTACCGACCAACCATGCGCACGATCCGTAGGTGGGCTCCGCTGCTTCTGTGCCTCAGTGGCGCGCTGTTTTTCATCAGTTGCCAGACTTCACCGGCCCCCGACTCGGAGTCCGGCATTGCCGCTGTGCCGGATATTCCGCCGGATGTCCCGGATGAACTCGATCCTGAAGACGATCATCAACGGGCTCTACTGGAAGACATCCGCAGTGCGCTCGAGAACAATAACACCGATCGTGCCCTTGAGCTTTTCGCCAATGTCGATCACAGCGATAATTCGTCCCTTGCTTTTGTACATGCGGCGCTTTTAGTTGCAGATGATCAAATCGAGTCGGCCCGGCCTGTTCTTGAGCGTCATACAGGTGAATCGGTGCGTGCCCGTGTGCTGCTGGCCGAAATTACTGAAGATCCCGAAGAGCGGCGTGCCGCGTTCGAATATGCGCTTGAAGCGGCTCCCGATCATCCGGATGCACTGGCAGGCCTCGGCCTGACGCTTCTCGAGATGGGAGAGAAAAAACTGGCCGGGCGGCGCTTTGAAGAAGCTCTCGAACAGGATCCGGAGTCTGTCACAGCATTACAGGGGGCAGCCGAAGTCGCTGCAGTGAACGACAATCCTGAGGCGCAGATCGAGTATCTGAAACAGGCAGTCTCGCACGCTTCTGATGCGGGTTTCCTTCATGCCGAGCTGGCTCGGGCCCTTCAGGCGGAAAACCGGGGCGAAGAGGCGATGGATTCCATCGATCGAGCTATTGAGCTGGAACCGGACAGTCCCTGGCACCTCGTTGATCGCGGTCGAATGCATCAAAGGGCCAACAGGCACGAGGAAGCTGTGGATGATTTCACTTCTGCAATTGAACTGAATGACTCAGTGTTCCTGTTTTATTACTATCGCGCCGAATCGCGCTTTCATCTCGATAGCTTCGAGGCTGCGCTGAAAGACTATGAGCGTGTAGTCGGTGCTCGGCCGGATTACCGCGATGCCTATGCACCACTGGCGACGCTGTATTACCGTTTCGAGCGCTATGATGAGGCGGCGGAATACTTCCTTCGGTCCTGGGGACGGGTCAGTTCCGACCTTTCGTTTCCCATGCTTGCGGCGATAAGCTATAGGCTGGCAGGCGAAACTGCGCGGGCCGAGGCTCTGTTCCGGGATGTGGAGCGTAATGCGGATCGGTCTTCGCTGTATTATGATATTGCGCGGGAGTTTCTTCATCCGCGACGCGACAGTCGTACCGAACAACGTATTCGCCGCGAGGGACACGATGGAATGCGAGCCCGAATGCAGTTCTATCTTGGAGTATTGTACGAAACGCAGGGGCGCCGGCGGGCGGCTGAGTATCTTTTTTTACAGGTACGCGATGCAGGGCAAACTGGTTTCGTTGAAACCGAACTTGCTGAGGTCCACCTGTCGAGAAACGGTGGTGGAGGATACCCGGAATGAAGGGGATCGATGAACTGAGCAGCCACCTCGACACGAATCGACGTGTTGTTATACAGGCACACGATTTTCCCGATCATGATGCGGTTGCCAGTGCCTTTGGCCTGGCTTTCCTGCTGGAGAGGCGGGGATTTGAGACCGTGTTGTGCTATGGTGGCAGTATTCAAAGTGATAGCCTCAGCGAGGCGATCAAGCTCATGAATATTCCCATCGGCAGCTGCAAGAATGCGGGGCTCGATGACAGCGTTCAGCTGATACTCGTGGACGGCTTCATGGGCAACAGAAATATGACCGGACTGCCCGGTACGGTTGTTGGCGTCATAGACCATCATGCTCCGCCGGAGGAACCGGATTGTCCGTACCATGACGTGAGGCCCGACTATGGGTCCTGTTCCACGGTCATCTTCGAGTACTTTCAGGCAGCCGATGCGCCCCTTAAAAAAAACATTGCAACAATGCTGCTTATGGGGCTTATGATGGATACCGCTTTCATGACCCGCGGTGTGGCACCGGTTGATCTTGAGGCGTTTTCCACGCTGTTCTTTCAGGGCGACTGGGAGACTGGAAGTCGCCTTCTGAAAAACAGCCTGAGCCTCTCGGACCTCGGTCTGTTCCGGGAAGCGATAAACTCATGTGAGGTTGCCGACGATTTCGCGTTTGTCCCCCTCCAGCAGGAGTGCAGCGCCGAAGCTATGGCGCTTATTGCCGATTTCTTTCTGGGGCTTCGCGAGATTCAGTTTGTTGTAGTTGTAGAGCCTGATCGCGATGAGTATCGTCTCTCGGTTAGAAGTGAAGACGGTATTCGTCCGTCCGACGTAATTATCCGCCGGGCGTTAAGCGGCATCGGCGCCGGAGGAGGTCATGTTCACATGGGTGGAGGCAGTATCCCCCGTGAACTCTTTCCTGGTGAACAAGGTCTGAGAAAGCGATTCCTGTTGGCTCTCGGAAAGGAGTAACGAAGCATAATGGAAGAACAGTCCCGGGATCCTCGTGAGGAAGACAACGCTGTTTCCGGCGAGCTTATCAGCGATGAAGCATCCGGCGAAAAAGGGGAGAGCGAAACGCTTACCCGCCTGTCGGTGGGAGGACGCACAATTCTACTTCTCGGGACGGCTCACGTCTCGCAAAAAAGTGTAGACCAGGTGCGCGAAATTGTTGAAAGCGAATCGCCCGACAGGGTGTGCGTGGAAATTGACGAAGGCCGCTATGCCAGTCTCAGTGAAGAGAACGCCTGGCGTAAGCTGAATATCTATGAGGTGCTCAAGCGGAGACAGGGGTTTCTGCTTCTGGGGAACCTTGTAATGGCGAGCTTCCAGCGCCGGATAGGCCAGGAACTGGGTGTACGGCCCGGTGCCGAAATGGTCGAAGCTATCAAGATCGCCGAAGCGAACGGCGTGCCGGTCAGTCTTTGTGACCGACAGATTCAGATCACCCTGAAGCGCGCATGGGCAAGCGGCGGTTTCTGGAGCAAGAGCAAAATGATGGCGGCACTTCTCACGTCCTTTTTCGGTGGTGAAACCATCACCGAGGAAGATGTGGAAGCGCTCAAAGAAAAGGATGCGCTGAGCTCCATGATGGAGGAGCTTGCCCTGTATCTGCCGAAAGCGAAGGAAGTATTGATCGACGAGCGTGACAAATACCTGGCATCCCGGATTTATGAGTCCGAGGGTGAAACGGTGCTTGCTGTGGTCGGTGCCGGGCATGTACCCGGGATTATACGCACGCTTGAGGCGCTCGAAGAGGGCGAGATCTCGCCGAATGTGGATGAACTCGATCAGATTCCTCCAAAGGGGCCGATTGCCCGAGGACTCCCATGGGTGCTTCCGGCTGCCATAGCAGCAATCTTTGTCGCCGGCTTCCTGCAGTCCGGGTGGGCGCTTACGCGGGATATGCTCTTCCTGTGGATCCTGGTAAATGGATCACTCAGTGCCCTTGGTGCAGCCCTTGCGTTTGCGCATCCGCTTACCGTTGTCATTTCCTTTGTCGCTGCGCCCATTACCAGTATGAATCCGACAATCGGGGTGGGATTCGTCTCGGGGTTTCTGGAGGCGGTGTTTCGGAAACCGCGGGTTGAAGACTTCGAAACGCTTCAGGATGATATCGCCCGGTTTCGCGGCTTCTTCCGCAACCGGATAACCCGGATTCTGCTCGTCTTTGCGTTTTCTACGATCGGAAGTGCAGTAGGTACCTTTATCGGGATTCCGTACCTGACAACGTTGCTCGGCTGACCCGGCGCCGGAAACGCGAGCGCAGCCGGCGCCATTCGCAGCCGGCGCCATCCGCAGCCGGCGCCATCCG
>CAZMEV010000032.1:0-4518 GCA_964565375.1 uncultured Spirochaetaceae bacterium | reverse complement strand
AGCCGGCGCCATCCGTAGCCGGCACCATTCGCAGCGTCAGGTTTCTATTGCCCGCCGAACACCGCCTTCAGGGCCGCGCGAATGGTTCCCGCGCCCTCCCGGTCGCTTGTCACGGTTTCGCCCGGGGCGTCGTGGACGCTCGCGATAACCCGCGGAAAACCGTGCTCAACCGCCGCGCGTATTCTTCGCTCGAGCGCACCGACAGGGCGAACCTCTCCGGCGAGGCTTAACTCCCCGGTCGCAGCGAGATCAGCCGGAATACCTGTTCCCGTGCGGGCCGAATACAGCGCGAGTGCCAGCGGCAATTCTACAGCTACCTCGCCGATGCGCATGCCGCCTGCCACGTTCACATACAGGTCCTGATCGGCAAGTGCAAGGCCTGCGTGCTTTTCGAGCACCGCGGCGACCCGGCTTACCCGGCTTTTGTCGATGCGGTCGGAGAACACCCGCGAAACCCCGCCTTTCGCCGGCGATGTCAGCGCCTGGATTTCCACCAGCAACACCCGCGTCCCCTCGTAGACCGGTGCGACGACAGTGCCCGCCGGGAGCGAACCCTCCCGGCGCACAAGGAACAGCGCCGACGGATCGGGCACTTCCTTAAGCCCATCCTGTGCCATACGAAACAGGCCGATCTCGTCGGTAGCCCCGAAGCGATTCTTGCTTGCCCGAAGGATACGCGTAGCGCCCTCGGCCTCCTCGAACATCAGCACGGTGTCGACCATGTGCTCGACCACCTTCGGACCCGCGATCGCCCCTTCCTTGGTCACGTGCGCCACGAGGAAGAGCGCCGCCCCGCGTCCGCGCGCCCAGTCGGCAAGTTCGAACACACAGTACTTGAGCTGATTAACACTTCCCGGCGTACTGCCGGCCTCCGGGGAAAAGAGCGTCTGTATCGAGTCGATAATTATGACCGACGGAGTAAGCGATTCGAGCGCCTGTACGACGTGCTCGAGATTCGCACTGGCCAGTACGTGAACCCGGTCGACATTCACCCCGAGGCGTTCGGCGCGCCCTTTGAGCCTGCCGGCCGCCTCTTCACCGGTCACGTACAGCACGGTGGCGTCGGTGGCGAATTGCGCGGCCATCTGCAGCATGAGCGTCGATTTTCCGATTCCCGGCTCACCGCCGATGAGTGCGCTTGCTCCGATTCCTGCGCCGCCGCCGAGCACCCGGTCGAGCTCGTCGATGCCCGTGGACATGCGCAGTGTTTCGCCTCCGGCGACCGTGGAAAGCGGTACTGCCCGGGTCATTGTTTGAGGTTGATGTTTAGCCCCGGGTGCCCCGGTCCCGGGCGAGGAGGCTTGAGGCTGCGCCGCCTCGAGGGTGTTCCACTGTCCACAGGACGGGCAGCGCCCGAGCCATTTCGCTTCCTGATGCCCGCAGTGGGAGCACACGTACACTGTTCTGTTTTTCTTCGCCATAACTGCTCCGGAATCGTATGTGCGCCGGAGCTGAAGTATGTGATGGAAAACGGACTCAATGCAAATGTCAGGCCGGCGTTCAGAGACCGGAGAACGCGGCCGCAAGGTATCCCCCCCTCCCGGGGGTTATCTCGGATCACCGGTGAAGCACCTGCTCATCCGAGCTCGCGCTTCGCTTGCCCCTTAGTGGACCTATGGACCTATCGGCTTGACGCCGGTGTGGTGCCCGCGTACCGTCATGCAACGATGAGCGTATATGACAGGACCCATCGGGAAATACTTGCTTTCATTCGTGAGAATGGGCGCCGGCCTTCAGAGGCTGAGATTCGAGCCAGGCTCCGTGCCGTCGGTGAGCCAGGCGCGGCTTCTGCAGCCGATCCTGCAGACGGCATGAACGAACACGAACTCGATCGCACTCTGCAGACGCTCGTCGAGAAACGGCTGCTTCGCCCCGAGATCCACGACGCGGTGGATGCCGGAAAAGCGGGCGAATCTGAGAATAACGCAGCTCAGGGTCCGGACCTTCGGCGTGAGATTCCGGACGTGCTTCCGGATGACGATGACCTCGAAGGGGACGACGAAGACTCGAGTAAGATTTCCGACTTTAACAGGCAGTGGGATAGAATCCTCGAACCGTCGCGTGCAGAAACGCTGCCCGACTGGGTAGTCGACGCCTACACATCACAGGTCCGGGAAATAGCCGACCGGTCAGTTCGCAAGACATACCGGGATACCGCCCTCTATGCCGGGGTCAACGCAGGGTTGCTCGGCGTCTGGTGGATATCCGGCGCCGGATACCCATGGTTTGTGTTTCCGCTGTTCGGCTGGGGAATTGGAATTGCCTCTCAGGTTGGAGCAACGCTGCGCCGACGGCGCCATGCGGAGGAGGTATCTCTCTTCCAGCGGCCTGCGCCGCCACAGCTTTCACAGCTTCGAAGATTGCGAAAGGTACGTGAGGATTTCGGGGCGAGCGCCACCGGCAGTATTGCGGTAATGGCTGGACTTGTTGCCTTTAATGCGGTTACCAGTCCCTTTCCCTGGTCGATATTTCCGATTGCTGCGCTCGGCGCCGGTGTAGTTTCAAAGGCAATAGGGTTTCGTTCGCATCTTGCTGAACGGAAAAAGAAGCTTTCCGATGCCGGATTTCGCCTGCCTTCCAGGAAGGAGCGACGTGCACGACGTCGTGGAGTTGCCGCCCTGGATACGACATCGATGGCTTCCGGGGGCAGCGATGTCGTATCGTCCAGGGGAGTATTCGCCGAAGAGGGCGGAACGGCAACCGCCAGGGCGCGGGGCCTTGCGGTGGCTATTGAGAGCGATCTTATGCGGATTGCCGACAGCTCCCGTGTACGCGATGATATTTACCCGGATGTACGCGATTGTGTCGAGCAGATCGCGACGCTTGAGCACAAGCGGGCCATGATTTCCCGATTGCTCTCGGAGGTTTCCCGCGAGCAGCTTTCACAGCAGCGGTCAACGCTTGAGTCGGACATGGCTGCCTGCGAGGATGAGACTCTGCGTACGGAGTATGAGCGGTCCATCGGACAGTTGTCCCGCCAGCAACAGTCGCTTTCCCGTCTCGAGCGGGAACGTGAAATTATGCGGCTTCGCATACAGTCGGCGCTCGGCGCGCTCCAGCAGATGCGCCTGGAACTGGCTCGGCTCACCCACATTGAGCGCTCCGACGAAGTCAGCTCCGCTTCCAACCTTGAGGCGCGGGCAGGCGAGCTAACCGCCTATATTCGTGATGTTGCAAGCGCCTACGACGAACTCGAAGGCGAGGGCCGGGCTCCTGTTTAAACGGCCCGCTGATGTAGAAAGGGCCGGGTACCGTTCAAACGCAGGCGCCTGCTTAGACCGTCGGCTGCCGCTCACACGGCAGGCTGCTGCCTGCGTCCGATTGCCCGAACCGTTATTACGCCTTCAATCGCTTTAAGCCGTTCAATGGAATCCCGGCTCAGATCTTCCTCCACGTCGATGATATTGTATGCAACCCCGTCCCGGTGCCTGTTCAGCATGTCGGAGATATTTGCGTATTCATCGGCGAGCACCTGGGTGATCTGTCCCACCATATTGGGAATGTTTCTGTTGGCTATCACGATGCGGAAGTCATCTGATACCGGCATGGAACAGTCGGGGAAGTTCACCGAGTTCGTGATATTGCCGGTAAACAGGAAATCGCGAAGCTGCCGGGCCGCCATGACCGCGCAGTTTTCCTCGGATTCCGGCGTGGATGCACCGAGGTGCGGAATCGGTATGACCGAGCTGTGGCCGACGAGGGCCGCCGTGGGAAAATCGGTTACATAGCGGCTTACCGTTCCCGCATCAAGCGCCGAGAGCATGGCTTCGTTGTCTACAAGCGGGCCCCTCGCAAGGTTAAGAATACGAACACCCCGCTTGACTCTGGAGAGCGCATTAGCGCCGATAATACCGGTGGTATTCTCGGTGAGTGGGGCATGGAGCGTTATGTAGTCACTTCGTGCGAGCAGATCCTCGAGGGCATCCGCCCGCTCAACGTCACGTCGAAGTCCCCATGCCGCATTAACGCTTATGTAAGGGTCGTATCCGAGGACCCGCATGCCGAGTTCTCCGGCAGCGTTTGCCACCATCACGCCTATCGCACCGAGACCGATAATTCCGAGGGTCTTGCCGGCGATTTCCGGACCGGCGAACCGCTTCTTTTCTTTTTCAACAAGCGCTTCCACGTCTGCATCTGTGCCTTTGAGCGACCGCGCCCAGGCGATCCCTTCGCTCAAGCGCCGGCCCGACAGCAGTAGCGATGCTATAACGAGTTCTTTAACGGCGTTGGCGTTTGCTCCGGGTGTATTGAATACGACAATGCCCCGTTCGGTGCATGTTTCGACTGGAATGTTATTTACACCTGCTCCCGCGCGGGCTATTGCCTTCACCGAGGCGGGCAGATGCTCGCCGTGAAGATCAGCGCTTCTAAGGAGGATGGCATCCGGCGCCTCGGTGTCCGGGTCAATGGTAAACCGGGAGCCGCCAAGCTGAGCCAGGCCTGACTCAGCAATGGCATTGCGGGTCTGTATGGTAAACATCAGTCTTTAGAATCCTCTTCTTCAATCCGGATACCGAG
>CAZMEV010000031.1:4732-29447 GCA_964565375.1 uncultured Spirochaetaceae bacterium | reverse complement strand
CGCGGTATTTGCACCAACGTTTCCCGCGCCGATAATTCCCGTCTTCAGCATGGTATGTTTTCTCCTGGATAAGTATCGTTTCAGCCCGTCAATATACAATGAGTGAGGGCCCCTGTCACGAAAGCGCTCGTGAGTACGCCTCTCGCTGCCGGAGACAATCATGCAGAATCTCCCGAACGGCGTAAACAGATATCCCGCAGGATTAACCTGCAAAACCTTTTGCGAAGTTGGCGTTGGGTGCGCTATTATTTGCGCTATGGCAAACGAGCAAGAAGCGAAACGTGTAGAAACCGATACAATGGGGGAAGTTTCGATTCCCGCGTGGGCGTACTGGGGCGCACAGACTCAGCGAGCCGTTAACAACTTTACGATCTCGGATAAGCGCATACCGAAGCCGATGATCCTGGCGATTGCCCATATCAAGCGAAGTGCTGCTGTGGCGAACAAAGCACTCGGCGAGCTCGAGGAACGGCCGGCGGATGCGATTATTGAGGCGGCCGATGAAGTAATCGCGGGGCGCTGGGATGATCACTTTCCAATTGATGTGTTTCAGACAGGCAGCGGCACCTCATGGAATATGAACTTTAATGAGGTTCTCTCGAACCGGGCAAATGAGTTACTCGGTGGAACGATAGGCAGCAAGAAACCGGTGCATCCCAACGATCACGTGAATCGCGGACAAAGCTCGAATGATGTCATCCCTACGGCGGTTCATGTAGCGGATCGGATTGTTGTCGATGAGCTGCTTGAGAGTCTGAAGGTTCTTGCCGACAGCTTCCGAGCGAAAGCCCGCGAATTTTCGGAAATCGTGAAGCTCGGGCGAACTCACTTGAAAGACGCTGTCCCTATGACGCTCGGTCAGGAGTTTGATACCTTCGCGCTGCAATTGGAAAAGGCCTCCGACCGCATTTCCCGAAGTTGTTTCGGGCTGGATGAGCTTCCACTCGGCGGAACGGCAATCGGGACCGGTCTTAATGCTCATCCGGACTACCGGCAGAAGGCAGTGGCCGAACTTGCCCGGGCTACGAACCTGCCGTTTACCGTCTCGCCGCACCCGTTTGAGGGTATCGCAGGCAGGGATGCTCAGGTAGACCTGTGTGGCTCGCTTAACGGACTCGCTACCATACTCATGAAAATTGCTAACGACCTGAGGCTCCTCGATTCAGGACCGAGGAGTGGTCTGGGAGAAATCGCGTTGCCGAGTCTCCAGCCAGGTAGCAGCATTATGCCCGGCAAGGTAAACCCGGTGATACCCGAGATGATGATTCAGGTGGCGGCACATGTGCATGGCCAGTGTCTCGCCGTGACCATGGGGGCGCAGAATGGACCGCTGCAGCTGAACATGATGAATCCATTGATCGCCTACGAAACAGTCGATGCGATGCAGACGCTTGCGGCTACGTGCAGAACGGCCGCTAAGAAGTGTATAGACGGGATAACCGCAGACGCTGAGCGCTGCGAATACTGGATCGAGTGGAGTACTGCGATGGTGACGCCGCTAGCGAAGACTATCGGCTATGACAAAGCAAGCGAACTTGCGTACAAGGCTTTTCGCGAGAAGCGCACCATTCGCGACGTGTGCAGGGAAGCAGAAGTTGTCAGTGAGGAAGAACTCGACAAGCTTCTCGACCCGCGAACAATGGTCTGAAGGTGGGCTGCTCCCGCGGCAGTGCGGATTTACTCGTCGGCCGGCAGCCGCGAAAACCGGCAGCCATGAAAGCCGGCAGCCGTGAGTCACCGCATGTACAGCGGGCGCTTCGCCTGGAACGCAGCCGAAATGCAGGCAGTGCGTCAGACTATTCGTCGAAGCGGTCGAGGTAATCGCCGAGTTTCTCTTCGGCAACCACTTTGTAATGACCGACCACTTCTCCTTCATCGAGCACTACGATTTCATAGCGGGTAATCGTCGTCTCGCCGACTTCTTCGGATGTGCCGCGTACCTTGACTGTCTCGGCTCCTGTCTGCGGGAACAGTCCCGGGACAGGATTCCAACTCTTAATTTCGTGCCACTCGTTGTCCAGCGACGTGAGAAGCTCTCTTCGTCCTTCGTCACTCTTGCTCATAGTGCCTTTCCGTGTGCCTTTTATGGTACTTCGATGGAGGTGCGTTCGACCAGCGCATCGCGGAACCCATACCATCATACCCGCGGCCGTTACCGTGGTCTCCCCGAAACAGAAGCAATGGAGTGTCTGCCTGAGCCTTCACTCCGACATCTCGAGCAGGCGGTGGAGCAGATACAGTGCTGCAAGCGCAGCCGTCTCCATTACAGTATCAGGCGGCGTACACGAGCGAAGCGAATAGGAGAGTGAGGCCGCCACCGGATCGTGCGACCCGGTTGGTATCTGTTCGACGACCCAGTTCCAGATTGATGTAAACTCCTCGAGCCCGGTCCAGCGCAGCAGCTGCCCACGCTGGGCCTGCACGACCAGAAATTCCGAAGCATCCTCGATCAGGTCCTCGAATCCCCGCCCGGGAGCCCGGGCCTCAGAGCGAATATACGTCTCAATCGACGGTTGCAGGTCGAGACGATTACACGCGATAACCAGTCGGGTAGTCGCATAGCGGGGACTTCCGGGTGAAAACGCTTCATGAAGCAGCGTTGAAAGTTGGGGCCCGGCCGGATCGAGTATTGCCTCGGCAAGTACAAGATCCAGATCAGCGCGGGGCGGAAGCTGGCTCTGCGCCCGCAACCGCCGGATCTCGTCAAGGGCAGGCATATATCCAACGCGGGCGAGGCTCTTGAGTGCGACGGCCACGGTTTCGCTGTTGCCGTCAGGTGCGGGAGGCTCCGTCCTCGGGGCGTTCAGAGTCCCGTCCGGCGCCCCGCCGGAGTCATGCGGCGCAGGTTCGAACGGAATACCGGCTACTGCACAGAGCGTTTGCTTTGCCAACGGATCATCGTATGCGCCGAGAGCGAAGAGCGCTTCCCGCCTGGTGTATGACCAGGGGTCGGAGGCTTCCGCTACAATGTCTCCCAGCAGTTCTTCTCTGGGGCTGCGAAACAGTGTACGCAGTACGCGTTCCTTTTCCGCCACACGAGGACCTTTGAGGCGTTCGCGCAGCCGGGTTGTTGCGACCGGCGTGGCGCTTCTCTCGAGCGAAAGGAGAAGTGTTTCGCGCGTTGCCGGGTCGGCGGCGAAATCGAGCTGGTATGCGTCGAGAAAGGCGCGGAGGTTGCGTGCAGACAGCATGATGTCTGCTGTCTCGCGAAGTGAAAGATCGCGATCGCCGGGCAGCCGCGAACTCAGAATCATGGTCAGACCTGCAAGCACCGCAGTGAACAGGAAGGTGAGGCTGTACTCATGGACTACGAGGTCGGGGATAAGAGCTGCGATATCCGCAAGCCCTCCACCGATCAATCCGAGAATGAGCGCCACCACGGCGAGCATGACATTGGCGGCGGACGTGTAGGCGACGCGGTTTTTCTCCGGAATGGACTTCACCATGACCGACCCTTTCAGGGTAAGAAGGCTCCGCACGAACAGGAATGAGATGAATCCAAGCAGGAAGTACGCGGGAACCGGGAGCGTGCCGGGAATAAACGCCCATACCAGGCCGGTAACCATGAGACCAAGCGTGCTTATAACAATAAGAGGTTTATCGCCGATGTTGTCGGCGAAAGGTTTGAGCGCACTGTTCGCAATAATCGCTGAGACCGCCTCGAGAACAATGAGCAGAATCGAAATATTGTTCGGCAGGCCGACAACGCGTCGCAGGTACACGATCTGGAATCCGAACAGTACGACCAGTCCGACTCCGAGCCAGTGGACGAGAAGGGGCATGGCGTGCTCCTTCCGTTTCATGCTCCAGAGAAATGTCTGCACTGTATTACGGTCCGGGGAGGGTTCAACTACGCCGCGGCCCGGAACCTTCAGCAGGTAGTACGAAGCAACAGTATTCATTGCCGCACCGATATAGGTGATCGTAACCAGGCCGAGAATCCCCTCGAAAAACGTGATGGTCAGAAGCGCGAAACTCAGAAGCTGGGAAAACAGCTGCGACCAACCGAGGCGAATATTGAGTCGTACGAGTGAGCCACTTGCATCACGCGACCGCATGAAATCGCGCTGAACCGCGTGCGCAACTGAAAACCCGACAGTGCGCGACAGCGCGAATGCGGTAAACACAACCACAATAAAAAACCGCGCTGCCGGGCCGCTCAGGACAAGCAGAAATCCGTAGAGAAGCGCAATGAAACCACGGATCATCCAGCCCCAGCCGAACAGCTTATTAATGCGAACGCCGCGGAACAGCCTTGGCACAAACACCGACGCAAGACCTGTGACGTGAAAGGCGGAGTTAATGTAGCCGATCTCGAGGTTACTTGCTCCGAAATGAATCGCCATGAGAGACACGATGGTGTGATTCAGAAGAAACACGCCGAGCCCATTCCACGTAATATGTCTCATGTAATTGCGAAATCCGATCTCGCGCTCACGCGCCGACAGGACTGGAGTCCGGGCATTCATAGCATGACATCATAGCGGGGTGCACTGTTCGCGTCGACGTACAGTGACCGCCTGATCATTGGCCGCGCACCTGCGGGAGTCGTCTCATGGCATAGTCGACTATCGGGCGCTGTCGCAGCAGCCTGCTCGGCGCCGCGCCGATATGACCGGTCGACAGGTCACTGTCGGCAGCCTGTTGTTCCCACTCGGCTCCTATCTGAGCGAAATCCTCGGAATCGAGCCGGCGATCGCTGAACTGCACATAACGACGGCCCGCGGGATCGGGCGGCACACCATCGACCTGAATACACAAGTCGTGATACTCGCGCGTTGCCGGAATGCCGCTGCGGTACTCGGCGAGGTGCAGCGAGGTGTTGTTGGAGTGATCGACTCCGAGAAGCAGAACGGATGCGTCGTGACTGTAAAGGTGTGCGAGTGGCGAGCCTTCACCCATCGCGTCGTCGAGCGGTTGTTCAGCAAGAACGTCGGCTAGCGGGCCGAGTGCCGCGAAGGAATACAGCGGATGCATGCTGCGTTTTGCGCCGGGGTGCGTTCGGAAGCATTCGACGATTGTCCCCATGCCACGGGTCGGAGTGAAGGCCGGGTGATACGCTGGACGCTCGCGCCGGATGGTTTCGATCCATGATTCGGGAACCGGCGGTGCTTCCCACTCGGCTGGGTCCGTGTTCTGTCCTGTATGTGTGGGCATGACAATGGTGCCGGCTCGCCCGACCGCAGTCAGTAGCGCTTCCACAACAGCCTGAGCCCCGCCGGCGGTCCAGCCCAGTGCAGAAAGCGCCGAGTGTACAATTACCACTGATCCTTCGGTCAGGCCGAGTTCCGCGAGTTGCCGGGTCAGTGAGGCTACGGTGTTCGGTTCCTTTACGCGGGAGATCGTTTCTGCTTCACTCATATCCGGCCCCTTGATGTGGCAATTATGCGAAGCGTAACGGTAGCACCGGTGTGTGCGGCCGTACAACGATCATAGAGGAATAATCGTGAAGAATCGAAAGATTACGCGGGAGAGAGTGAAGCAGTTCATTGAACGGCTGCGCGCCGGGTATTATCCGGCGCGGGCGACGCTAGCGGCCTCATACGCGAGAGCTGAGCATCCGATACGGTATGAAGCAATTGACGAACATTACTTCGAACGTATTGAGCCGGGTGCGGTCTGGGGTGGTGCCTGGGACAGCGCATGGTTTCGGTTTGAAGGGGCGGTGCCGGGTGAGTGGGCAGGCCGGGAAGTTGTTGCGCTCATCGACACCGGAAGCGAGGCATGTCTGTTTCGCGACGGGACTCCCTGGCTCGGGCTGACCAACAAGGACACGGATGCGGGGGCTCACATCAAGCGCCGGGTGGTGCTCGGGCGTGTGGACAGCGCGCCGGACGCACCCCACGGCCGCAGCGAGCCGCCGCGGGGTGCCTGGTTCACCCGCCCCATTGTGCCGGGCGAGCGGCTCGAACTTCTTGTGGAGGCGGCCGCCAACCACATCTTCGGTGCCGGAACTCCGTCGGCAGAGTACCGCCTGAATCAGGCCGAACTCGCGGTGTTCGACCGGGATCTGTGGCAGCTCGTGCTCGACCTCGAGTATCTGCTCGATCTCGCCGACGGGCTTGATCCTGACTCCACGCGCAGCCGCAGGATCATGGCGGGGCTGAACGAGGCGGCGAATGTCTGGGCCGACGGGGCCGGCCGTGCGGATGTCCGCGAGATTGCCGCGGGGCTTCTCGAGCAGCCGGCGAACGCAAGTGCTCCCACCGCGTGGTCCGTCGGACACGCACACCTTGATCTGGCGTGGCTGTGGCCGGTGCGCGAAACGCGCCGCAAGGGAGGCCGCACATTTGCCACGCAGCTTCGCCTCATCGAGGAGTACGATGAGTATATATTCGGAGCGAGTCAGCCACAGCTCTTCGAGTGGGTTAAAACCGATTATCCCGCCCTCTACGAAGAAATACGAACAGCAGTGGCTGACGGCCGCATTGAGCCACAGGGAGCAATGTGGGTGGAGCCGGACATGAATCTCGCCGGTGGCGAAGCGCTTGTGCGGCAGTGTCTCTACGGCAAAGCGTTCTTCCGGGATGAGTTCGGGGTCGATGTCCGTCACCTCTGGCTTCCCGACGTATTCGGATACTCGGCGGCGCTTCCCCAGATTCTGCGCGGCTGCGGGGTCGATGTATTCATGACCCAGAAAATTTCCTGGAACGAGCAGAACACCTTTCCTCATCACAGCTTTGTGTGGGAAGGAATCGACGGGTCGCAGGTTCACGCGCACTTTCTGCCGACCAACACATACAACCATTACAACGAGCCGTCGAAACTTATCGAAAGCGAGAAGCGCTTTGCCGAAGGCGATACCCTCGGTGATTTCCTGAACCTCTTCGGCGTCGGTGACGGCGGAGCCGGTCCCTCGCGCGAACACATTGAGCGGGGCCTTCGCGGACAGGATGCCGAAGGGGCTCCGAGGGTGCGATTCGCACAGGCCGAACAGTTCTTTGACACGCTGCGCGCGGTACCCGAGCAGCAGCTTCCGCGCTGGCGCGGTGAACTCTACCTCGAAATGCACCGCGGAACCTACACAACCCAGGCACAGATGAAACGCGTCAACCGCCGGCTCGAACATCTGCTCCACGACGTGGAGTTGCTCTCCGAGCTCTGTCGCATGGAAGGCGTTGAGGATTGGGAGTTTGATGTTTCCCGCGCGTGGAAGGATACGCTGCTGAACCAGTTCCACGACATTCTTCCCGGATCCTCAATCGGCTGGGTATACCGGGATGCGATCGAGGCTTCCTCGCGCCATATGAACGAACTCACCGCCGAGCGCGACAGGCTGCTCGGACATCTCGCGGGTGCGCCCGAAACAGATGCACCCGAAGCAGGTACCCCTGCGGATTCTTCCGGGGACACGCTGCCGGTTGTCCGGGAGATCCGGCCCGACGCTCCGCCGGTTGCACCGGCAGACCGGCTTGCGGTATTTAATCCGCTCCCGTGGGAGCGCACGGTTATCCTTCGAGCCGAGCCTGGCGCAGCCCCGCAAGGAGGCACGGACGCTGAGACCGCGCAGGGCACGAATGCACGCTCGACTGCGGCAAGCGAGAAGCGAGTCAATCTGCCTGCAACCGGCTATGTGCTCATCGGGTTCGAGGAAGCCGCCCGCGAAGCGGCCGCCGGAGCACCCGTGGGGCCTGGCGCCGGAAGTGACGTTGCGTCGGAAGCTCCCGGATCTGCCGACCGAGAAACGCCGCCGGTACATGCGAGCGAATCGCTTCTGGAAAACGAGCTTCTGCGCGTTGCCATAGCCGATGACGGGAGCATAACATCGATCTACAGAAAGGATCTGGATCGCGAGTACCTGGCCGGGACGGCGAATGTTTTCACGCTCTGGGAGGATTATCCCTATGCATGGGATGCGTGGGAGATAAGCCACTACTACCGCGAAACGGTACCCGAGCAGGCGCGCCTTGTGGCCAGACATGTGGAGAAGGCGGGAGGGCTTTCCGCGCAGGTCGCGCTCAGTTTCGAGGTGGGCCGGTCGCGGATCGTCGAGCTTCTGACGCTTGAAAGCGGTTCGCCGGTGCTTCGCGCGGATTGCCGGATCGACTGGCGCGAGGATCATCGCCAGCTCAGGGTAGCGGCGGAAACCACCATTCTGTCCCGGCATGCGCGCTACGAGATCCAATACGGAACCGTGGAACGAGCGACGCACGAAAATACCTCGTGGGACGAGGCGCGGTTCGAAGTGCCGGCACACCGCTTCGCGGATCTGTCACGCCCGGATGCCGGATTCGCGGTTTTGAACGACTGCAAGTACGGCTATCGCATCGTGGGAAGCGAGGTGGAACTTACCCTGCTCAAGAGTCCGAAATATCCGGACCCGGATGCGGATATGGGAGAGCACGCCTTTGCATTTGCGTATATGGCACATGCCGGCGAGCGGGACGCATCGGCCGTGCTGAAGGCGGCACACGAGCTCAACGCTCCGGCGCTCGCGCTCCCGGCCGGAGCACGTCCTGGCGGCGCGGATGGTGAGGATCGCCGGCAGCACTCGCGATCCTGGTTCGCCGTTTCGGGCGATGCGGTGAAACTCGAGGTTATTAAACGGGCCGAGGACGGTGACGGCACTATTCTACGCCTGTACGAGACACTCGGAAGCGAAGCGGAGATCAGCGTTCTTGTTCCTGAAGCGGTTTCGCAAGCGTGTCTCACCGATATGCTCGAGAACGATGGCGCGTCACTTTCGCTCACGCGGGGCGAAGCCGCCGGCGACGGGGAACACGACTCCGGGCCGGAGGGCAGCGTTCCGGGGGCTCAGGCCCCGCATGGAGCAGGGGAAGCACTGCCGGCCGGCAGTGCTTCGGTCCGCCTGCGATTCTCGCCGTACGAGATTCGAACACTGCGGTTGCGCTGAGGCGGTCTGGGGGACCGGGCCCGGCCGGGTGTGCAGGCCCGACGGGTCTCCGGGCCCGAGCGTGCTCGGCGTGCTTCCGCGGCTGGGGAGAGTGTTTACGCGCCTTCGAAGACCGCGGCCGGCTCCTTCATGTGCAGCTGCAGCTGTACTTCGAAAAGCCGGTTCCACGGAAGCTCTGCGGCGGCGACTTCGGGGCATGACTGACTGAAGCTCTGCAGCTCAAGGCGATTCCATGAGTCGTTAATCATGCGGACAAGCCCCTCCGGGTTGAATCCCGCCTGTTGCGCTGAGGCGGGCTCGAGCGAGCTTCGGACGACTGCCTGGTAGCAGACATCATCGAACAGGCGATAGAGGAGTCCGTGTACTCTGTTTTGCTCACGTCTTCGCAGATGCTGCGCGGCGGCGGTCGAAATGACGCAGCCAAGCGTGTTTCCCGGAGTGTTCCATCCGCCGTAGGCAGCAAGCGATGAGAGAACACCTTGCCGGTCGAGCGCGCGCACGAATCGAACGTCCCCGCCGTTCGTATAGGCAATATCCGCGGCTGCGACGGTAAGCCCCTTCTCACTGAGCCGGCGAAGTTCAGAAGCAAAGCTGTCGCTGTCCGGATCGCTCGTGCCGTCGGAAGAAATGCCGACCGGCTGCTCGCCCGCTTCCTGATCAATTCGGGGTCCGCTGTGAAGCGCGAGGACGATATCGCAGGTCTCGCTCGATTCGGCCGGCATGCATCCGGCTGCACGGATGTGGTGGTCGACCGTTGATTCCAGTTCCAGCCCTTCGTACTTCGGAAAGTGACGTCTTGCCTGCTCGCAGCGGTAAAGCGGATACACGCTTGGAATCCGGCCGGCGGTAAGAGCCGCGGCCCGGGCTATAAGCGTCATTCCGGTTTCGTCGGCGCCGGGATACACCGGAACCTGCTCACTCAATTGCAGTTCCACGATTCGCCCCCGCACGTGCCGCCGGTCGGCTGCCGTGTAGCCGTACCGCGAAGAATCATCCATCGGGATGGCGAGGTAGTTCACGGTACCCTCGGCATACATTTCAAGTACGCGCTCGAGCACCGATCTGTTGACCTCACGGCGCCGCTCGTAGTCTTCTATGACCCAGGCTGGAATCTCGCTGTTAAGCTGCTCCAGTCTGCCGGCATCAATGTTGTAGCCAAGGTTTCGTTTGTCTCGAAGGACCGACCGCTCGTAAATCGCTTCGCCGTAGCGCCCATAGTACCCGGGCTCCTCGTCCGAGGAGCTGTACGCCGGAGTTCTCATAATAAGAGCAAAGAGGTTGATGGTTACGCCCGGGTTCCGGCTGAATACGGCACGAAGCCGCGAAAGTCTCGCGTTGAGTATGTCGAGCGTCTCGTTGTGCAGCCGGGACGGTACAAGTCCCCCGTAGAGAAGCTGTTCGACCGAGGCCACACATGCGTCACAGGAAGGCAGTTGTTCCGCAAGCCATGTGGTGAGTGCAGCTGTGTCTCCAGGGGTCTTTTTCGCTCCGAGAAGATGCGCAGGCGGTACGACAAGTTCAACCGCATGGCCGAGGTGCAGTGCAGGAAACGATGCGTTACATGGGCGCTCGTCGAGCGGTACATAGCAGATGCGGGGATAATCTGACGCCATGTTCGCCCTTTACCCCTTCACTGCACCTTTAAGTGCACCTTCAATAAACCATCGCTGCGCAACCGAAAAGAACACCAGTACCGGCGCCAGCGCCATGATGGAGCCTGCGGCGATCAGTCGCCAGTTATTTGTAAAGGTTCCCTGCAGGCGCTGCACGCCGAGGGGAAGCGTAAACATTGTCTGGTCTTCGATGATCAGAAGCGGCCACAGAAAGTCATCCCACGTCATCATGAACGCGAAGATCGCGAGGGCTGCTATCGAGGGCTTAACCAGCGGCATAAGCACCCGGAAAAGCACGTGATGTGACTTCGCTCCGTCCATGTGTGCGGATTCTTCAAGCGATTTGGGAACGCCTGTCAGGGCCTGGCGGAGCAGAAAGATGCCGAACGGCGTGACCGCGTTCGGCACGACAAGACCGATGTATGTGTTTCGCAGACCGAGTTCCATGGCGAGGACGAACAGAGGAATCATTGAGATCTGAAACGGAATCATGATTGTCGCGAGAATTCCGAGCAGGATAAGCCGCTTGCCCGGAAAGTTCATACGTGCCAGTGGAAACGCCGCCAGCAGTGCAAACACGATATTGGTGGTCACCGCGGTTGCTGTGACGACAACCGAGTTCATGAAGAAGCGCATGAACGGCACCGTCTGAAAGACGGTCACAAAGTTGTTCAATGTAAAATCGGTCGGGATTACCTGCGGCGGATACGCGAACAGGTTGTCACCCGGCCCCTTGAGCGCAGTGGACAGCAGCCACAGAAACGGCCCGACGGAAATCAGCGCGACAAGAATGAACATTGCATAGATGAAGAGTTTTCTGTAGTTACGCATCGTAGCTCTTATCCGAGATCCAGATACTCAGTCCTGACAGTACAAGCAGAACCGCAAACAGCATGAAGCCGATTGCACTGCCGTAGCCCATTTGCAGTCGCTCGAACGCCTGCGTGTAGATTTCAAAGACGAGGGTCCGGGAACTTCCGTACGGACCACCCCCGGTCATTACGTATACCTCGTCAAATACCTTCATGGCGGCGATAGACGACATCACCGCTACAACGGTCATGTAGGGGATGAGAAGCGGCATGGTGATATTGAGCATTCGGCGCCACGCGGGTGTTCCGTCGATCTTTGCTACGTCGTACAATTCCTGCGGAATGGCCTTGAGCCCCGCGAGATAGATAATCATGTAGTAGCCGAGCCCCTTCCAGATCGTCACGGTCATAACCGCAGGAAGCGCCGTTGTGGAGGTTGAAAGCCACCCGATGGGGCTGTCGATCCACGGCACAAGTACGATCAGGAGGTAGTTCAGAATTCCGCGCTCGGCGTACACCCACCGCCACGTAATACCGGCGACAACCATGCTGGTTACGACTGGAAAGAAATACACCGCGCGAAACGCTGCAGCGCCTTTCACCTTCTGGTTCACGAGTGCAGCAATAAAGATCGGCAGTATCACGAGAGCAGGCACTACCCCGATAAAGTAGGAAACGCTGTTTCCGAATGCGCGCCGGAAGGAAGGGTCGTCGAGCAGGTTGCGGTAGTTTTCGAGTCCGACCCAGTTCCCACCGGTGAACACATTGTAATCCTGGAAGCTGTAGATAAACGCCTGAATCAGCGGCCACACCATGAAGGTGAACAGAATGAGTAACGCCGGAGCAAGGTAGAGATACGGCGTAATTCGTGTGTAGGGTTGCAGGCTTCGTCGTTTCATGATGACTCTTCGTGGTCCAGCGATAGTGGCGCCGGCTACCCCCTGCACAGGGGGGAGCCTTTCCTGAGCTGCCACTGACAGACAGGGCAGCCGTTTCGGGAGCTGCCCCCTCAGGGGGCAGCGGATTATTCGCAGAACGTTCGTGCGAATGCGTTACTGACCGAGGTGCCGGTTCGCGGTCTCTTCGGCGAGTTGCAGAAGCTCCTCGGGATCTCCGTCGCCTGCTACCGCCTGTCCAAACGCTTCGATAAAGGTGTCGCGTATCTCGGCCCAGTTGCTCAGGGGGCGGAAGATAACTTCACCCTCAGGTATCTGCCCGGCACTTTCGACGCGTGCCAGCGTATTCGCGTCGTCGGTACCATCCGCCTGGAAGAACGGATCGTCGGTCGCTCCCCGGTTCGGCGGAATAACGGTTCCAGCCTCTTCAGCAAATGCCAGCTGATTTTCCAGGTTTGTAACGAACTCTGCAAACTCGAGCGCTGTTTCACGGTGCGCGCTGTCCTCGGCCACGCCGATATTCATGACCGCGATGTTGGATTTACCGCCTTCGGAAAGCGGCTGTGGACCGACTCCGGTGACGTTGTACACAGCCTCGGAGTTATCTTCGATCATGCGCGCATGGGTTGTTCCGCCCTGAAACATTGCAAGCTCGCCTGCGCTGTACAGCTGAATGGCTTCGCCGGTTCCCTCGGTGAGAGCGTCCCTCGGCATGACCCCGTCCTCGATAAGCTCGGCGTAAACGTCTACCATTTCAAGCACCTCGTCACTCGCGAAGCGGGCCTCGGTGTAGTCTTCGTTAAAGAGGCGAATTCCCATCTTCTCGAGTTCTTCCATAATGAATTGCTCGCTGAGGATGGTCATATAGCCATATGCGCCGGTTTCCTCGTGAACCGTCCTTGCCACCTCAATAGCCTCCTCAAAGGTCCTCGGCGATTCGACAGGGACGCCGGCCTCTTCGAAGAGCTCCTGATTGTAGAACATAACCGACGCGGTTATGTACCACGGCAGTCCGAACGCTACACCGTCGAGCTCCGAAGCCTCCCACGTGCCGGGGTAGAAGTCATCCTTTACATCTGCAGCGTGCTCGTTCATGTCTACGAGAACGCCAAACTCGGCAAGCTGCTGAGCGAACTCAGGGTTCAGGTTGACTACGTCGGGCATGTCCCCGGATGCGGCGGCCGTCGTAATGCGCGTTTCAATGTCGCCGAAGGGAACATCCACCCAGTCGACCGTCACGTCCCCGTGCATATCTTCGAAATCCGCAATGAGGTTTTCGATGTAATCGTCGAACGTGGGTGATAGCTGGATAGTCCAGAAGGTAATTTCTTCGGGACCTTCAGGTTCTTCCTGCGCCCCGCCGGCGAATACGAACGACGCCGAGAGAAGCAGGACAACAGAAATGGCGAGTGCCTTTTTCATACCAAATACTCCTTTCCGTTGTGATTCAACGTTGTAGCACCACGCTACCAGTGGTTCTCGAGAACGGTCAAGGATTTTTTACCGATCTTTATGCCCAGTCCGGCTTCTTTCCTCCGGCGAACCGGCGTGGCGTCCGGCGCCTATAGCCTTCCTGTCGGCCCCGCATCGGGTTGACAGCGTTTCTGTGCGGGCATACGCTTCAACGTTGCATCAGCGCTTTTTCCGTTTGTGTAGAGCCAAAGATGTGTCATGCTGGGGAAGGAGTAGAAATCTGTGGCAAAAGCACGCGTGACAATCAAGGATATCGCCGAGGCGGTTAATGTGTCCCCGCGCGCGGTATCGGCCGCGCTGAACGGAACCGGTCGTATTTCGCGGGCTATGCGCGAGCGCATTCAGCAGACCGCACGCGAGATGAATTACCGCCCGAATATGCTTGCTCGTGGACTCGTACAGCAGCGGACGTATCTTGTCGGCGTTGTGATTCCATATGTGAGTAACAGTTTCTTCAGCAGAATTCTCCACGGAATTGAGGAACGGTCGGTGGCGGAAGGCTTCGATATTCTGCTAGGAAACTCGGAAGCGGTCTCCAACGAGCATGAGGACCGCTCTCTCGAGCGCATGATTAACCGGAATGTCGACGGCGTCATATGCTCGCCGAGTCCTAAAGCATACCGCACCTATCTGCGGCTGAAGGAGCACGGCGTGCCGGTGTTGCAGCTCATGCGTGCGGCAGAGGGGCTGGATGCTCCCTACCTCGGCGTTGACGACGTGCATGGCGGCTACCTCGCGACCCGTCATCTGATCGATCTCGGACACCGGGCGGTCGGGTTTCTGTCTCATCATGACAGTGAATATGCGGCGATTCGCAACCGGCGGGACGGGTTCTTCCAGGCGTTTCTCGAACGGGGTCTCAGTTGTGACTTCAGCCGGTGGATCGAGCCGGGGACGCTGAGCGTGGAGGACGGGTTCAGGGCTGCGGCACAGCTGCTTGACCGCGCCCCGGAAATTACCGCGATATTCGCGGCGACCGACTATGCGGCGATCGGTGCGATTAAAGCGTGTCTTGCGGCCGGCCTTCGAGTTCCCGGAGATATCTCGGTGATTGGCTATGATGATATTGACCTTGCCGCCAACCAGATTGATTATCCTCTGACAACAGTAGCACAGCCGAAGGAGCGGATCGGGCAACAGGCGTTCGATCTGCTTCTGCGGCTTATGGGGGCAGAACAGGGAAACGGCCGGACAGACGGGTCCGCCGACACTGGAAACACTGCCGGCGATGGAGAGCGTGCAAGCGATGGAACGCCTGCAGGCGATGGGGAGCCTGCAAGCGATGAGGACGGTGCCGAAGCCGGACCTGGAGCTGATCGATGGCTTGAGCGTCCCGAACTGATTATTCGCGAAACATGTGCCGCAAGAGGATGAAATACGATTATGAACGTAATAACAACCGACGTGCTTATCGTCGGTGCGGGGTGCTCGGGTGTTGCCGCGGCCATTGAAGCGGCACGGGCGGAAAAGATAGTAACGCTCGTTGAGTCTACGCAGCGCGTGGGAGGTATGCTCACCGCCGCAGGTGTCTCAGCGGTTGACGGCGGAGAGCTGATTGCGACGGGTATCTGGGGCGAGTTTCGAAGGCGCCTGCTCGACTACTATGGCGGCGAGGAATCGATCCGTACCGGGTGGGTCAGCAACACGTGCTTTGAGCCATGGGTTGGTGAGCAGATTCTTCGCGAAATGCTTGGCGAGCACGAAAACATTACGATTATTCACGGGTGTTATCCGGTCAGTGTGTCGCTTCTCGGAGAGCGGCTGGAGGCGGTGAGTTTCCGGGGTGAGCGCGAGTTCACCGTCCAGGCGCCGGTTACCATCGAGGCGGAGGAAACCGGTGATCTGTTGACGCTTATGCCGATAGAAAGCCGCTGTGGTCGGGACAGCCGTCTGGAAACCGGTGAAGCCGGAGCTCCCGGGCGCCCGGATCGCGCCATGCAGGATATAACCTGGGTGGCGACCCTGCCATACCCCGAAGAGGGCCCCGAGGCTTCAATGCTGCTCGACGGCCAGGATGAGACGGGAATCCCCAAGGAGTTTCGCGGCATCCTCGATGCTCCGGGGGTCGAAGATACCGGCGGTGTCCGGGAGAGCGCGAATACTGGAAATACCCCGGGTAACAAGAATAGGGAGGCCGGGGCGCGACGGACCTGGAGATCGTTTTTTGAGTACGGCCGGTTGCCCAACGGCTGGTTCATGCTGAACTGGCCGACCTGTGGTAATGATTTCGCCGCGCGTTATGCCGCGCTCGGAGCGAACGGTCGCCGCCTCGCAGCCTGGCGGGCGAGGCGAAAGACAAAACGGCTTGCCGAGTGGCTCATTAAGAGGTTCTCGCTTCGGCACCCGGATGTCGGCGAAGGCCAGTCGCCGGTCCGGTATGCTGAAATTCCCTATATCCGCGAGAGCCGGAGACTTGTGAATGTCTCAATGCTTCGCACCCCAAGCCTTGTCGGCGCTGCGACGGACGGACTCCCGGAAGGCAGCCGTGCCCGGCGGGAAGCGGTTGCTGTGTGTGACTATCCAGCCGACGTCCATATGGATGCAAAACGCAAATCGCGGGTTACGCTTCCGGATCTGCCCGCTTTTTCCATTCCGCTTGCATCGCTTATTCCCGATGAGATCGACGGGCTGATCGTCGCGGAGAAGAGCTTCTCGGCCAGCCATCTTGTTTCGGCGGCGGCCCGGGTGCAGCCGACGGCGCTTGGTCTCGGCAAGGCGGCCGGTGCGCTTGCCGTGCAGTCGCTCGACCGCCGGTTGAATCCACGATCGGTGGCTGTCGGGAATGTCCAGGATCGGCTACTTGCATCGGGTACGCTGGTTCTCCCGTTCAGCGATCTGCCTGCCGATCATCCTGCATTTGCCGCGCTGCAGCGTGCGGTTGTCCGAGAGCGAATGTATGGAACAAAAGTGGACACCTCCTGGGTGAATGAAACGCGAATCTTTCCCGACGAACGGATAAGCGACGAAGAGCTCGGACGGCTGTTCGGCCCCGGCCGTCGGCCGCGAATCGGTCGCAGGCTCGGACGGTCACGCGGACGCAACCGCCTGACTCGCGGCGAGGCGGCGATACTGTGGGACGAGGGAAGCTATGACGAATGACGCACATGAGGCGCGACAGGAGCTGATCGAGGACATTCTTCCGTTCTGGCTCGAGCACGGCATGGACCCGGTTCATGGAGGCGTTCTGACCGGGTGTGACCGGCGCGGAGCGCTTGTAGAATCGGACAAATCCATGTGGTTTCAGGGCCGCTTTGCGTGGGCGCTCTCCACTGCGTATGTGGATGTTTCCCGCGCGGAAGAGTATCTCGAGGCTGCGGCATCCTGTATTGCGTTTATTGAACGGTTCGGCTTTCGCGAGGACGGGCGCATGTGGTACCGGGTTACCCGTGAGGGGGCGCCGCTTCGCATGCGGCGCTATCTTTTCACCGAATGCTTTGCCTGTGCCGCATTCGCTGCCTATGCGGAAGCTTCCGGGGATGCCTCCTATGTCTCAAAAGCGGTAGCGGTACTCGAACGCATCCTGCATTACCGGGATACGCCGGGGCTGCTCGAGCCAAAGGAGGTACCCGGCACCCGCCCGACGCGCGGGTTCGCGTTGCCGATGATTCTCATTAACGTAGCGCAGACGGTACGCCGCGCGCTCCACCGCGTGCGTGCCGCAGATGCCGAAGCCCTCGATGAGCATCCGGCGGTGGTGGGGAAAGACATCGACCTTACAAATTACATTATCGATGAAAGTATTGAGCTTATTTCCCGCTGCTTCCTGAACGAATCGTACCGCTGTGTGCTCGAGCAGTGCGGACCGGACGGCGAGTTGCTCGACCATTTCGAAGGGCGGCTTCTGAATCCGGGACATGCAATAGAGGGCGCGTGGTTTCTGCTTGAAGAGGCTGCCGCGAGACAGGACAGCGCTGTGCGTACCGCTCGCACCCCGGAGGCCGACGACCCGCAGTCCCGGGAGGCCGGCGAGATGGTGTCTCTTGCGAAAAAGATGCTTGACTGGATGTGGGAGTGGGGCTGGGACCGTGAGTACGGCGGGCTTTTCTATTTCCGCGATGCAAGAGGCATTTCCTCTCCCGAGTACTGGCACGACATGAAGTTCTGGTGGCCGCACACCGAAGCGATGAACGCGACGCTTCGCGCCTGGGATCTTACCGGTGAGTCACGCTTTCTCGACCGCTACAACGAGGTGAAAGCGTGGACATACGCACACTTTCCCGATCCCGAGCACGGGGAATGGTTTGGATACCTTCACCGCGACGGAAGCATTTCGAGCGATCTGAAAGGAACCATGTTCAAAGGCCCCTTTCACATACCGAGAATGCTTATCACGCGGGCTTCGCGCTCGCGATAAGGAGGCGTGCCCCTGCGGGACGGCACCTATTCGAAACCGGAGCCGCCCGGCCCGGCGGGGCGCCTGAACCTACTGAACCTACTGAACCTACTGAACCTACTGAACCTACTGAACCTACTGAAGGTCCAGATACCAGCCGCCCTCAGGCCTCGCGTCCGGTGCGGTCGACTCATGGTAGTCGGACACCCCGTCCTCGGGCGATACCGATCGGACTGCGAATTCGAATGTGCCGGATGGAGTTCCCAGCTCATCGGCATGGACCTCATATCTCGTTACATCGCCGGGCACCGTTCCGAGTTCCTGCCAGACACTCTCGCCTCGTTCGCGGAAAGCGAGCTCGTAGGATTCGACCTCCCGCTCTTCATCGGGATTCCAGGCGAGATTGAACGATTCGGCGTCCAGCTCGATTCGGGTCGTTCCCACCGTATTTCTTGTTCCGTCGCCCCGGCCGTGCGATTGCGTCGGCACGTCGCAGGCTGCGATGAGTAAGGCGGATGATGCGATCATCGCGATCGCCACATGTTTTGTTGTCACCGTGTGTCTGTTCGTTCGATCCACGGATTCCTCCGGATAGGCGTATAGCAGTCTTCTTCTCGCGATCACAATTGCCGCACGGCGTGACCGTTTCAAGGAAGATGCAATATCCGTGCCGCGATTGCAGCTGAGTCCACAACCGATGTTGCCTATTTCGAGATGTCGGGATAAATCTTTGTGGCTTGAGTACCTGCAGGCGAAAGGTTACGAGCGTTCAGGGTGAAACCGGCGAGCTCGACGCGGGCTTCGAGCCGCCGACTGGATACGCGATTGCACATATGTAATTTCCGATTACATGTATGTCATTCAGCGGTAATCGCGGAGGGTTCCCGGTCGGATTTCCGGTGTGTGTAATTGGTCTCGATCCATGCGCGATATGAGCCCTCGCGAATCCGGCCGATCCACTCGCTGTTGGCGAGGTACCAGTCGATTGTCCGGTCAAGACCCTCGGAGAAATCGTACCGGCGTTTCCAACCGAGCTCGCGTTTAATCCTGCTGCAGTCGATCGCGTAGCGACGGTCGTGACCCGGTCGGTCCGCGACGAATCGAATTCTCGCAAGATACTGTGTCTCGGCGATACCGGTACGTGCGGCGATCTTGGCGCACAGCGTTTTTATAAGGTCGATGTTTTCCCACTCGTTCTCCCCGCCTACCAGGTAGGTCCCTCCCGCCTTGCCATGCCGGAGAACGGTCCAGATCGCCCGGGCATGGTCCTCTACGTGCAGCCAGTCACGAATATTCCGTCCGTCGCCGTACACCGGCAGCTCCTTACCGTCGAGCAGGTTCAGAATCATGAGCGGAAGCATCTTCTCGGGAAACTGATACGGGCCGTAGTTGTTCGAACAGTTGGATATGGTAAACGGCAGGCCGTAAGTATGTCCGTAGGCGCGCACGAGGTGGTCGGAGGCGGTCTTCGACGCGGAATAGGGGCTTTTCGGATCGTACGGGCTTTCCTCGCGAAAATAGCCGGATTCGCCGAGGGAGCCGAATACTTCGTCGGTGCTTACGTGGTGAAACAGGAGTTCCGCAGCCGGCGATCCGTTGGTCTTCCCGCGAAGCCCCCAGTGCCGGGATGCGGCCTCGAGCAGATTAAAGGTGCCGAGGACATTGGTTTCCATAAACGCGCGAGGGCCAAGTATGGATCGGTCGACGTGGGATTCCGCGGCGAAATGCACGATAGCATCGACATTGAACCCGGAACATATCTCATTCACCGTCTCCGGGTCACGAATGTCGGCGTGACGGAACACGTATCGGCCGTGATCGCCTCCATTTCTGGTGGTGGCGCCGGCCGACTTCAGTGGAAGTGCGCCGTAGCGGGCTGCTATGTCGGTGAGATTGTCGGGATTCCCCGCGTAGGTCAGCGCGTCGAGATTAATAATACGCCCGGTGAACTCCGGCTGCGCAAACATAAAGCGGATAAAGTTCGTGCCGATAAACCCGCACCCGCCGGTAACCAGTATGTTCCTGAAACTGCGCATGTTCTCCTCCTGCGTTTTCCGGCCCGGATCAGCGAATCAGCTACACTGTGCGCGTAGGTGCGCGTGTCTGTCGTTCCTCGGACATCGGAAGCATCCGTTCGAGACATTCATCGAGCGCTTCGGTCCACGGTCGGGGAATGACCCGGTAGACGGTGCGAATTCGATCGGATTTCAGTGCCGACCATGCCGGCCGTTCCGCCTGTCTTGTGAGTTTGTCGGACTTGATCGTGTGTATAGGGACAGCGTGCCCGAGCAATCCCATTTCGGTTGCCCTTCGCTGAATGCAGCAGGCGAAGTGGTACCAGGTTGTTAACCCGGAGTTCGTGAAGTGGAACACTCCGGGCACGAACTTGCGAGATTCCACAATCTGCAGAATGCTTCGGGCGAGATCGCGAGCGTAGGTCGGCGTTCCGTGCTGGTCGTCAACAATTTCGAGCGGTTGGGCCCCGTCCATGAGTCGAAGCATCGTGGTCACGAAGTTTTTTCCCGACTCCGCGAACAACCATGCGGTCCGAACAATGACATGGTCTTTAAGTACGAGGCGGACCATTCGCTCCCCTGCTTCCTTGCTCGCCCCGTAAACGTTCAGAGGCGAGGTCGGGGCCTGCTCGTCATATCCGCGATGGTCGGCTCCGTCGAACACATAGTCTGTTGAAACGTGTATGAGCCGTGCGCCGATTGTCCTGCAGTAGCGTGCGAGGTATTCCGCACCGTCGCAATTAACCGCCCAGGCTGCTACACGCTCGGTCTCGGCGCGATCAACGGCCGTGAAGCCGGTGCAGTTGATTACCCAGCTCGGAGTAGCCGGTGGCGAGTGTTCGTGCAGTTGCTCGGGCACGGCTACGTCGCATTCTCTGCCTGTGGCATGAAACTGTGTGCCTGCGGCAAATAGTTCCTGCTCCAGCATACTGCCGAGCATCCCGTCCTTGCCGAGCAGCCAGATCATGGTACTGCTCCATCGGGTTGTGTCGACATGACCGGCAGTCGGAGATCCTTGTCGGATATGATGGGATCAGCTATCGGCCAGGTAATCCCGAGGTCCGGGTCGTTCCAGCGGATACCGCGTTCGTACTGTGGCTGATACTCGGTCGTGCATTTATAGTGTACGACCGCGCGCTCGGACAGTACGGCGAAGCCGTGTGCGAAGCCCTCCGGGATGTAGAGCATCTGTGCTCTTTCCGCGGTCAGCGGCACACCGGTCCACGAAAGCCGCGTGGGTGAGTCGGTGCGTAGATCCACAGCGACATCGTAAATGTCGCCCTCGAGCACGGTAACAAGCTTTGCCTGTGCGGCGGGAGCAATCTGGTAATGTAACCCGCGAATTACGCCGCGAATGGAATACGATACGTTATCCTGAACGAACGGTGCGCAGATGCCGGTCTCGCGAAAGAGGCTTTCGCGGTAGTACTCTGCAAACCATCCCCGACTGTCGGAGAATTTCAACGGCTCGAATAGCAGCAATCCATTGATTTCGAGATAGTGTACGGTGAACGGCATATCGTGCTCCTCCGTTACAGGCCGAAAAGCGTAAGCGTGGCGACGATCGTCGCCATGAATCCGACTCCGGTCGCGATTATGGGAAAGTAGCGGTTGTAGTTGTACACAAACGAATTACGCATGACTTCAATATGGTCGCCGGCTTCGACAGGCAGGTTGTCGGGTTTGAGTTGTCCACGTGCGTCGAACACCCGGAATTCTTCCCGCGAGTTCAACTCCCTGTTAAACCCTCCCGCCCGCTGAATATGAGTATACGCGCCGGCCCCGGGAATGACCGGATAGAGTCCCGGTGCATTCACGCCTCCGGTAATCAGTACAAGACCGTCTTCCTCGGTCTCGACATCGGGCGCACGGTCACGGGGAATAATAATCCGGTCGAACGGACGCAGTTCAACGTCGAGTGACTCGTCCCAGGCGTAAAGCAGCTGCTCGAATGTTCCACCGAGGCGAACGAGCTCTCCGTCGCGCACAAGCGTCCCGCGTCGGAGGTTCGCCTGCCGTGATAAATCGCCCTGCACCCGTCTCAGAACGCCATGCAGTGTCTCTCCGAGTCCTATGGGCACCACAAGTCTGGACGTCTGCGGCTGCTCCGGCGGCGGTCCTTCGAGACCGGGCACGAGCGAAAGCTCTTCGACGAAGACTACCGGCTGCTGAGTCCGCACCGAGGGAATGATAAGAACGTCTCCGTCGCGGATAATTATATTGGTGAAGGAGTCGTCGAGGTCGAGAAAACGGGTCCGCGCTGTCCGGTCTTCGGACCGCGTAACACGAACCCGGGATAAATCTGCGTCCCGGGTCACGCCTCGCGCGTAACGAAGCACATCCTCTATTGTCTCGTCCTCGGTCAGTTCGAGACGTCCCGGTCGGTTCACCTCTCCTCCGATGTAGACGACCCGTCCCGCGCGCTCGATTCGAACGGTATCACCGGGGCGCACATAGGGGTCCTGATCGACATCGCCGGTATCTATGGCCCGAAACAGATCAAAATTCCGCTCGGTGCCGTTCTCCGGGATAACCGTAACCGAGCGCACCGAGGAGTACGCCTCGAGGTTATCGCGCACAACATCCGAAAGTCTGCTCAGGCCCCAGGCGGTCACCGTCCGTGTCTGCGCGACTTCGCCGACAATTCGCACCGGAAACACCCCGAGGGTCACCAGGGTGACGGATGGAAGGCTTCTCGGAATCGCCGCGTCTACGATTCGCTGGATTTCGCTGCGCAGCTGCCCGAAGGTTTTATTGGCGCCATTGACGATTCCGAACAGGTCCAGATTCACCGCATAGTCGCTTTCGACCGTGGCGGTCATCGTCACGGGGGTACCGGCTCGCTGATATGTAATTCGATACACGTCACCCGGAGTGACCGGATACGACCGGTTCACCCTGGCGAGCTGTAATCGTTCGGTCTCGTCGATCACCCGTTCACCGCGGATTACCGGGGGCTGGCGAAGCCGTTGCTCTTCCAGTGTTTGAGCAAGGGCGCTCGGTAGTGTGATGGACAGCACAATGCAGAAGGCCACGGTGCGGCGAAGTGCGGCACTCAGCCGCGAGCGCTTGCTCATTTCTCTATGTACTCCATGACCCGGTTCGGCGTGCTACGTGCCGGCTCACGCGCGACGATGCGGGAAAGCTCGGGGTTGTTCCGGATTCCCCTGATCCAGTTAATAAACAAAGAGAATCCAACGCTCGCCGCGAATGCTGCAAGCGTAACAATCAAGACAAGTTCCGACCGGGCCGGTCCGATCTTTTCGTCCGGCACCTCGGCTTCTTCCAGTACCGTGAACGCGCCACGGTATTCCGCTGAGAGACGGGCTATTTCGTACTGTTCCTGGAGTGATGTGCGAATCCGCTGTTGAATGGCAAGGTCGGCCTGAAGCCGGCTCAGTTGCATCGCCAGGTCGGGAAGGGCGGCCCTGGCCGGCATTATCCGGGACCCGCCGGAATGTCCTGCCTCTATACGCGCGATCAGATCGAGCACAGTCGAGCGTTCGGCTCGCAGCCTGAGCAGTTCCGGGTCGTTTTCAATTCGTGTGCGCTCGGTCACAGTGCGAATGCCGCGTTCGATCTGGACAAGTTCGGTTTCAAGACTTAGAAGCATTGCCGACTGGGTTGCTGCGAGCTCCTCCACATCGAGGACTCCGTAGCGCTGCTGAAAGTCGCGAATCTCCCGCTGCAGGCCGGCAAGCTTCCCTTCGACTTCTTCTATTGTGGTGTTCAGTGACTCGAGCGTGGCGCCGCGGGTAACTCCACCGCGCTCACGGAACCATGAACTCAGCTCGTCCACCATGCTGTCGACGACAGTCCGTGCGAACACGGGATTAATATCCTCGTAGCTTATCGTGAGAATCCCGGTCGCCGGATTAAAGCGGAATGAAGCGTTGGAGCGTGCCATTGATCGTTGCTTGGATCTGGACGCCTCCTCCATGCCGTAATAGGCGATCATCCGGTTGCGCTCGATAATTCGATCGATAAACGCCCGGCCTTCCAGTACCTGCAGCGCCAGTCGTCCCGATGCAGCCGCGGTTCCGGCACCCTGCGCGGGCATTCCCAGCGATTCCAGGACGGCGTTTACGCTCTCCTGTGCCGGATCTTCTCCCATAAGAAGTACCGCTTCGGCACGATAGCGGTTCGGCATGGGGCTTTCTTCCGGAGGCAGCCGGAGGGACGCGACCGCGAACCCGACGGCTCCTGCCGCGGCAAGTATCGTGATCGATAGTATGAACCAGCGATAGCGGACAACGATCGCGTAGTAGTGCAACAATCCTTCTGTCAGTGTGCGTTCGTGCGGAGGCGGGTGAAAACCGTTATCGGATCGACCGTTTTCGTTCATCGGAGAGGACTCCTTCGACTTCTAACAGCTCTTTACACCCGTATCCGCTCTGCCGTCACTACGTTTCAGTCAAACTCGTCCGAAAAGCATAAGAAGGTATGAGACGAAACATGTTATGTTTAGTATGCAAGTTGTATACTGTTACAGGGATGGTGAGCTGACGCTCCCCGCCCCGGTTCATGAAGATTCTCTGGGGAGGAATGACGCCATGCAAACTAAAAAAGTACAGGAGACCGAAGGCGCTCAGTCCGGTCCCGATGCGCCGGTGAAACGCCGGGTGCATCTTGTGGCCGGCGAGACGATTCAGGTCGGATACTTTCTGAGTTCGTTCAATCATCAGGTTTCCATTGATCTTCAGAGCAATTTCGGACATG
>CAZMEV010000031.1:0-4632 GCA_964565375.1 uncultured Spirochaetaceae bacterium | reverse complement strand
TCGGACATGTCTCGCTTGCGGAGGGCACGAATATCGCCCTTATGAACGTGGGACGGAATCAGCCCTGGGTAAGTGACTGTGTTCTCAAGGGTGTGCGGGGCCTTTTCTACACCGATGACGACATTGAGCTCGTTCATCGCGGTGTCAGCGCGCTGCTCGACGGGGCGGTCTGGATCTCGCGGGAGACACTTCTCGATGCCGCCATGAAGTCGAGCAGGTCGATCGCTCCACAAGGCGAACACTCCGAACACGAACTGACACGACGTGAACGCGAAATTCTCGCCATGATCTGTGTCGGCTCGACGAATCAGGAAATTGCCGACAAGCTTTTTATCAGCACCAACACGGTGAAGACACATATCTACAAGATCTACAAGAAAATACATGTTCCTAACCGTATGCAGGCGGCCCTCTGGGGGGCCAAAAACCTGTAAGTTTCAGTGAAAGGTATGCCGATCGAAGGATCAGGACTCATGCTTTATCAGTACGCGGTGTCTTTATAGTCACGGAAACGTACAACCAGGCGCTTCCCTTCCAATACTACGAAACGCATACCTTTGCTCGATATGCCGAATCATCACGGAGCGATAGTGTAACTCAAGCATGTCGTTCGAAGCAGCGTGCTTTTGCATCGGCGGAGTCCGGTGTGACTGCTCGATGCAGAAACCGACGGAGTCCGGTGTGACTGCTCGATGCAGAAACCGACGGAGTGTGAGGTGCATCGTGAGGACCCTGAATCAAGTTGTCGCGAGTCCGCCCTGGCGGCAGGAGAAATCGTGGATCCCCGAGTTGCATCGGCGGGAAATAAGCCGGTCGTTAGGGATCTATCCAAAGGCGCTTTTCATTCACCTCGTGAGATACGAACGCCTGCGATGTGACCGGTTGAACGCTCCCCTTTCTCTGGTCGTGATTCCGGTTTCCGCTCGCGACGGCGCCGGAACCACGATAGACGGGGAGACTGCGTGTAACGTCGTGAGCCTGCTGGTGCGAAGAGTTCGAAGTTCGGACTCGGTTGGATGGCTCGACTCCGGACGTGTCGCGGTGCTGCTGCCGGCGACAGCGCTGGAAGGCGCGCGGCGGTTTGTCGCACTGTTGCTTTCCGACTTGCCCCGGCAATGTACGCCGGTCGAAATATCGACCTATCCACAGCTGGAGGAAACCGGAGCTGCGTCGGAAAACGGTGGATCCCGAAATAACGGAACAAGCGCTACGGTTACCCATGACGGGGTGACACACGTCGGCGCCCGCCCTGCGGAGCTGGTGAGGGCGGGGCAGCTTCATGTATATGAGACAGCACAGGAGGATCCCGGACCGGAGGTATATGGCCTTGTCGAACCGATCGTTGCGGGTGTGGATATCGAGCACATGATCGTGCACCCGGTACCTCCGTGGAAACGGGTAATCGATATTGCCGGCGCCGTCGTGGGCCTTGCCTTCTGTATCCCGGTATTTCTCCTGGTCACGGCGCACATAAAACTGGTATCGCCTGGTCCTGTCCTGTTCTCCCAGCAGAGGGTGGGGCGTGGAGGGCGGCTGTTCACGTTCTATAAGTTTCGCTCAATGCACTGCCATAACGACGAGAGCATTCACACGCACCATGCAGCGGATTTCATTCGAAAGAACGGTGCGATGACGAAACTTGACGAGGGTGATCCCCGAATCATACCTGGCGGTAGGATTCTGCGGGTGCTCTGCATTGATGAGCTTCCGCAGCTGTACAACGTGCTGCGTGGTGATATGAGCCTTGTGGGGCCACGCCCGTGTATTCCGTATGAAGCGGCTGAATATCAGCGTTGGCATCGACACCGCTTCAGCATCCTTCCCGGTCTTACCGGCTTATGGCAGGTGAGCGGGAAGAACCGACTATCATTCGCCGAAATGATCAAACTTGATATTGCCTACGAGCGGACCATGTCGCCTGTGACCGATCTGGTGATCATCCTGCGGACGATACCGACGATTTTCGGTCTTCTGGCCGAAGCAATTCAACGCCGCCTTAGCCGGCGGTCGCCGGAAGGCTCCGGTGAGGGACAAGAGGTATGAATGCGAAAACAGGCGCTGCGGCCGGGTTCGAATACATCCGGGTACGATCCGTCGCGAGAATCGTTGGGATTGTGTGCTGCCTCTTTGCGATCGGTATATCGAACGTGTACGGACAAAGCATTGATATTCGCGACGGCTCGAATGCCGTCGGTATATCCGGCCACCTGGATCTTGACCCTGATCTTACCATCCGGAGCGTCGGAGGCAGAAGCGCTTACTCGATCGCCGGCGTAATGGATGTCGGTGTTTCGATGTCCAATACGATGGAAGAAATCGACGATACGCTCGGGACGGTCCAGACACTCGGTCTGCTGTACTCGATTATTCCGGTGAAGCAGCAGCCGGGCCTTCCGGTTTCCCTTCAACTGGGGCTCTCATACGGAATCTCGTTTGTGGATCCGGTTCTGGTGCGGGCGGCACTCGAGCGGGATCTCGACCGTTTCGACGAAGACCCCAATGTAATTGATGTGCGACGTTATGACGGATCACGAAGCGGATACACGCTTAGCGCACTTGTAAGTGGGGATGTCCCGTTAAACGAACGTTTTGCGCTCAGACTCGGTGCGGGCGGAGAGTACCGGGTTTCCCGAACGAGCTATACGGCATTTCTTTCGCCGGGAAACGGTACCGACGACGATAACGATATTGAACTCATTGGTGACCGCTTACAGAGTACGCATTTCGGTCCGGGGATCGGTGTGGTATACCGCGCTCCGCGTGGACTGGTTGTTTCGTGGAATAACCGGTTGTTGTTCGACGAGTCATTGGATGTTCAGTATCGGCCGGAGATTTCTCTCGCGATACTTCAGCAGTAAGTATGGGGATCCGGCAGGAGTTTTTCATGTCAATGCGGGACCGTCGTGATCTTGAACGGTTTACCCTCGATTGCGTAGCGCTGGTCAAGGTGATCGGCGCAGATGCCCGGGAACCGTCTGAAACCCGGGTACGCGATATTTCCGCCTCCGGAGCATTTGTATATATGGAAACCTCGCCGGAAGTTGGAACCAAGGTCGACGTCGAACTTCATATGGTCATCGGCGGGGTGCAGGAGCTGCTGCAGGTCCCCGGCGATGTACACGTTCATGTCCATGGCCACGTTGTGCGAACAGAGCATAAGGGCGCCGGAGTGCTTTTCGAGCATCCCCTTCGATTCTCCCCTTCCGAGCCGGTTGAGGGATCCGAATCGGATATTGCGGGAGATGAGGATGCGGAGGAAGCCGACAGGTCTGGGACGACATCAGTGAGTAATGAGGAACCGAACGCGATGCATCCGCATCGCGCATTAATGGGGGAGGATCTGCTTCATGGATCACATGGTAAGTTCTGAAGTGCCGGCACCGGTCATTCATTCCTGGTCTCCGCTGTTCTCCGGAGATCTTCTGGTACCCAACCGGCGTGATCTCGTCGTTTACCGGCAGATTGAGTTCGAGAGTCTCATTGAGTACGAACGGCGCCGTTCAAGGCGTACCGGTGAACAGAGCACGTTGCTCCTGTGCGCGTTCGACGATGAGGCCGTTTCCGAACGGCGGCAGCGGCGACTTGTCCAGGCGCTTCACAGGGCTGTTCGAGAGACCGACCATATCGGAAGATACGGAAGCAAGTACCTCGGCGTAATTCTCTCGGGAACGGACGTGGATGACGCTGCGGGCGTATGCGCGAAGCTCTGTCAGGTCTCTGCACAGCTGGCTCCGCGGAACCTCGAGTTACTACCACTTTAAATGAGGGCGTCTGTCGTCGCCGTGCGGGGGAACTGATCATGGTCAGCGTAGTCATTCCAGCATTCAACGAAGAAGCGGTTATCGGCAGGTGTCTGCGAGCACTGCTCGAAGGTTCTCAGCCGGGAGAGCTCGAAATTATTGTCGCCTGCAACGGGTGCCGGGACCGGACCGCGGAACGCGCACGAAGCTTCGGAGCGCCGGTTACCGTCATCGAAGTGCCGGTCGCCTCGAAAGTTGCTGCCCTGAATGCAGCCGACGAACTGGCACGGTCGTTTCCCCGTTTTTATGTGGATGCCGACGTTGTACTGCCGCTTTCGAGCCTGCGGGCGATTGTTGCCGAAATGAAAGATTTCGGCGTATTGCTTGCTTCCCCGGTCGCGCGCACGAATACTTCGGCAAGCAGTCTGCCGGTTCGAATGTTCTATAACGTCTGGCTTTCTCTTTCCTATAATCGCTTTATGGTAGGCACCGGTGTGTATGCGCTTTCGAGAATCGGTCGAGCGCGGTTCGGTGATTTCCCCGAAGTGATCTCCGACGATGGATTTGTGCGGTCGCGGTTCCGCGAGGAAGAACGCGTCGCCGTCGAAGCTGCACCCGTCTATGTGACCGCTCCGGCAACCCTCCGCGCACTGGTCCCGGTCAAAGTGAGAAGCAGACTCGGAGGTTACGAGCTTGCCGAAAGGTACCCTTCAAGGGTGCCGAGGCAACGGATGTCACCCCGCGCGATACTATCCTCCCTTCCACGGTGCTGGGCGCTGCCGTGGATGCTTCTGGTCTATTTCGGAATTAATCTGCTTGTGCGTATCAAGGCGTGCGTGGAGTTCCGGCGAATTGCATCCTTTGAGTGGAGCAGGGATCACTCATCGCGGGG
>CAZMEV010000030.1:5894-30061 GCA_964565375.1 uncultured Spirochaetaceae bacterium | reverse complement strand
TTCGGCATCGAGCATTCGGCCTGCGAGGACACGGCCGATCACCTTGCGGCGGGCCAGCGCGGGACATCGCGCATTCGGCCTGCCGGCATCCGGCATTCGGCATCGCGCGTGCCTTCCATTTGACAAAAACCACAGGGGTAATATACTTAGCAGTGCGTATTCTGGGTACGAAACCACGGAGGGATTTAAGGAGCACCGAATGAAAAGGATTTTCATTCTAATTACCGGAATGCTTCTTCTGGGCGCTGTCGCATGGGGTGAAGAAACAACCATGATCGACTTCGGTCAGCTCGTGCCGGACTCGGATGAATTTCCGGGCGAACATGAGCAGACCCTAATCGACTACGCCGATGTGCCGATACCGGGACTTTCAGAAGAAGATCAGGAACAATTGAGAACATCGCTGGCAATCGAAAACTGGCAGGTGAGACTGAACTCCAGTGCGAACTCTGTTGCCAATAGAACGAGCAGCTTCGTCCGGCTGGCCGAAGTACGGGAAGGGGCTGATCGTTTCGGCGGCGAAGCGGTGCTGGGCGCAAGGGTCCGCTTTCCCGAAAGTGGGTATAATGCGTTCGCAACCATTGAGCCACCGTTCGAAATCCCCGGCTTCGACGAAGAACGGCGTTTCGACGGTTATGGCGTTGTGCGCAATATTGGAGCAATTCGTCAGATTCGAGTTAACGTCTACGGACTGAATTTCCCGCACCGGCTAAGTATTCTCCTGATGGACGAGAACAGCAATCGGCAGGAAGTTATGCTTGGTAATCTCGAGTTCGACGGATGGAACACTCTGGTTTGGGACAATCCGAACTACATCGAAGACGTTCGCGACCGCGAACTTCAGGTAATGCCACGGTATCCGTTCAGTGAACCCATCCAGAAGCTCGATGGGCTTCGAATCTATCGGGACGGAGAGCATGTCGGCGGGGATTTTGTCACCTATTTTAAGGACATATCCGTAGTCTATGACCTTGCTCAGCTCGACACGGAGCCGGATATAGAACACGAAGAAGTATGGGGCATTCTCGAAGAGCGTGAACGACGCCGTCGTCAGACCGAGCTTTCGCGAGTAGGCCGAATTCAGTCGCTCAGGGCGCTTGAAGAGCAGCTCATGGACGAAACGTTGAACGGACCTCAGGGAGCGCCTTAAAAGAACGTGTCTTTTGACTTTTGAACCCCGGCTCTACCAACGAGTCAAACGGGGTTTGCGCGAAAGCCACATGTGCATACGGGAACGGGCGGTGCCGACACCGCCCGCGACGTATATATGGTGATATAGACCGCAGCGGAATCCAGGCCGTTGCGGTCTTTTTTGTGTTCACGTTGCGTGCCTGTTAACAGGCATACAGGAGGCATACAGGAATATCGGCTTACAGGCTGACAGACTGGCGCTACCAGGCTGGCGCTACCAGGCGGGCTAACAGGCATCGAGACGGCTGAGTTTTGCTGTATTCGAAAGGGGGCAACGTGCAGGGTACTAGGTTTGTCTGAGTCGACAACGGGGGCTCCGTGCGTGAGGCGTGCGAACACGTTGGAAACCGGGAGAATGCGCTCACATACACATGAGGAATAAACATGTGGAACGCTTCCACATCAGGCCGTTAGCTTCAAGTGGAAGCTTTGTTTGATGGATTCATTCATTCACCGGTCGACACTGACTCGAACGCCTGTCGAAACACGATATAGGGGCGTATCCGAAAAATCCTCGCCACTCAAAGCATCACTGCCGAAGCTGAACAGGTTCAGCTCTGCCCCCGCATAATAATTAAACTGCTCCGTTATATCCGCCGTTAGTTCGAGCCCTAACACAAGCGAGGAAAGAACGTCACTGTCTTCGTCGTCATTACCGTGACTGATCTCACGCGTGACATACCCGAGGTCGAGGAGCACGGAATACGGCACGCCTTCCTTGAACACATCGGCGGAAACTCCGTAGCTGGTACGACGACGGCGAAGAATCTCTTCGTCCGAACGTTCGTCGAAACGGCGGGTATCCATATTCAGACGTACAATCGCATTTTCCAGCTTGAATCCTGCGCTTCCGGAAAGTAGTCCGCTTCGGTAATCTCCTTCCTCACTGATAACTGCCAGTGTCTCACGGGCTTCCGTTTCGATAAGCAGGCGGTCAAAAAGGGTAAGGTCAATGCTTCCCATAATGCCCGCGCGAACCGGCGCCCGGCGGGTGTTGAGTATGCCGAAGGTTGGCCCGATCGCTACCTCAAGGATTCCCTCTCTCACACGAAGCGCCGATAGGACCGTATTGCCGAGAATTGCGTCACGCTCAACCCCGGCATCGAGAAACAGATTCTCCGCCAGCTGATTGCGCAGCAGAATCCCCCCTTCGTACGACAGGTAGTCGCCGATATCGTCATTTTCGCCCGGCGTCCGTTCAGAGGAAAACTCAAAATTGGTCATAGATAGATCAAGTTCTACTTCCAGCCCGGATGTTTCCGCGGCTGGAAGGAAGAGTGCGAATACTAACGCTGTGATTGCCAATATATGTCTGAACTTCATTTTATATTCACTCCCGTCATGTGCGCTCAGTACTCCGTGCGGACGCCAAGAAATGTCTCAAACAGCTCTTCATCGCCGGCCTGCAGAACATTCAGTCTGGTTCTGAAATCCCACGTTACACCGCCGGTATCGAATTGAACAAACGGGGTGGCGTTGGCCGATATTTGATCGGCCCCGTCAGGGGCCACGGTAAGACGAGTTTCAACGCCGCCGGCAACGGGGCCCGTCCTCGTATCTCCAATTTGCAACCGAATATTGGAATCGACTGTACCACCGGCATCCGTCGGTTCCTGGTCGTAAATATCCGGACGCCAGAAGAACGTGACAGCCGACCTGAGCACACCAATTCGGACTCTCGGCTCGAAGAGGAAAAAGAAATCCTCAACACCAATGGTTTCCCCATCCCCGGGTTCGATTGCCGGAAGAGCTGCCTGGAGGAGGAGTGAATCTCCTTCGGCAGCGACGAGATTTGCGAGTATTCCCGCACGGTAACGCCCGAAGTCACCCCGCGGGTAGGTTGCCCCCACAAAACCTTCGAACTGCACCGTATCATATGCGAGCATCAGATTCAGATCCGACGAAAACACGCCCGGCTCAAAGCGGGAATCCTGATACGTATAGGCAGAAATCTCCGTCCGATTCCACCGGTCATTCGAGTGTATAGAGAGACCGGTCCCCTCCACGCCGTAGGGGCCCTCATAGCGAGGGCCATCCGGGAAATAGCGAAATCCCCGGAACTGTGTCGCAACCGGGAGTGTATCGAAGCGCTGCGGGAAGGCCTGACCGGAGCCGAGGCGGTCGGATTCCCCGATAAAATACGACACCGACAGGTCAGTGCCGAACACTTCGCGGACTGATACGCTTGCCGACCGCAATTCCGGGTCGAGCGTGGTCGTGGGATCAGCCTGGTTCACGGGCTGAAAGCCACCGGGCGATTCAAACCCCAATGTCACGCTCGGTTGAGCAAGAAATCCACTTCGAAGCGTGAGTCCGATGTCTCCAACAGTCTGCAGCTCAAAAACATCATCTACCAGGCGGCCACGGGTTAAAAGCTCAAACGGCCGGATTTCTACCTCCGTCGTGAAACCCGATGTGCCCGGTACAACCAGAAACAGGAGAAAAGCGACAGCTATCTGCTGTATTCGTCTCATGAATACGTCCTTCTTGCTATTGTAGTCTTGATAGCACCAACTACCCGTATTATCGTACATTTTACGGCCAAGTTCTAATCCTTGACGAACTGCGGTGAATCAGAAAGATTAGGGAGTCTATGAGCGACTATTTTGATCCCGGAAATGAAGAACTACTGAAGGACTTCTTTGTCGAAGCCTACGCACAGGTGGATGCTCTCGAACAGAACATACTTGTTCTTGAACAGGACTCTGCAAATGCCGACGCGATCGACGAGATTTTCCGGGCCGCTCATACCCTCAAAGGTGCCTCCGCTACCGTTCAAATGGACGAACTCACTGAGTTCACTCATCTTGTGGAGGATGTATTCGACGCACTTCGCTCCAAAAGTGCTGCGGTAGCAGGGGATATGGTAGACACCCTCCTGCAGTGCATAGACGTAATCAAGGAAATGCTCGCAGCCCGAAGCGAAGGGGCAGTCTATTCCGGCGATGTAGAACCGCTAAAAGCCTCGTTGCGGGGGTTTCTCGAATCGGGAGATCCCGAAAGCGTCAGTGGATATGCCGAAACTGGATCATTCGGCTCTGCGGACGGCTCTACGGAAGGCTCGACTGAAAGAGTAGCCGCACGTTCGGGTGCAGGGGGTCAGTCCGGATCGGGATCCACTGCCGCCGGTGAATTAAGCGAATATGACGTTCTCGAGCTGCATGAAGCCGCCGAATCCGGACAGACAGTCTGCGAGGTGAAGGTCTGGTTCAACGAAGACAATCCAATGAATACAGTTGGTGGAATACAGATCTTCGCTGCCCTCAAGGATTTAGGCAATGTGCTACGCACGGAACCTGATTTCGAGTCTCTTTATGAGGACGTATTCCATCCGGAAGTGACCTACTGGATCGCGACCTCCGTCGACGAAGATTCGATAAAAGAAAAAGCCTTCATTTCGGACGTTACCACTGATATCCGCGTTACACGGATACCCGCGCCGGCCACCGGAGAACGGCGCACCGCGGCAGGCCGGTCCGATGATCAGAAACCCCAGACGAGTACCGAAGCGCAGGACACAAGCACGGAACAGGAAGCGGGAAGCGCTGTCTCGCAGGGAAATGAAGACACTGTCTCCCGGACCGACGGCGCCAAGACAACCGATGAAACCGTTTCTACAGAGAAACCGCATACAGGGAAGCGGAAAAGTACAGACGACACAGATGAAGGTGCCTCGGAGGCGACTGGTGCGCGGCAGGGTGCGTCAGACCGGACAGCTGCAGGCCAGACGGATCCTGACACCGATACTTCGTCTTCAGGCTCGGCGTCAGGAAAGAAGAAAGGCGACGCCGGGTCCATCCTGCGAGTCGACAGCCGCCGCATCGATAATCTGCTGAATCTTGTGAGTGAAACGGTAATCATTAAAGCGGGATTCAACAAACTCAGCGACGAGTTCGCTGAGAATATTCAGCATTTAGAGAACGTTGAAAGCGAATACCATGAGCGCCTGAAAGAGCTGTTCGATTCACTTCCCGATTATCTCGAGAAATTACAGGATGGTGCATCTACCAAGGAGGTTCGCCGTTCTATTAACGAGCAATTCGGCGATCTTTATGACGTGTTTTCGCGATTCGAAGGGGATCTGAAGGCTACGTCACAGAAATTTCGTTCAGGCAGCCAGAACCTTGGACGCGTTACCGGAGAACTCCAGGAGGGAGTCATGCGCATTCGCATGGTTCCAATATCCCAGATTTTTTCCCGGTTTCCGCGCCTGGTCCGGGACTTGAGCAAATCATTAAAGAAAGATGTAAATCTGAAAATCGAAGGGGAAGAAACGGAACTCGACAAGAGCGTTATCGAGGACCTTCTTGATCCACTCATCCACTGTGCGCGAAACTCCATTGATCACGGAATCGAGCCACCCGAGCAGAGGCGGGAAGCGGGTAAACCGGAGACAGGCACTCTCACACTCAAGGCAAGCAATGAGGGTAATATGATTCTCATTGAGGTGTTCGACGATGGTCGCGGAATTGACGTGAATAAAGTGCGTCAAAAGGCGATTGACCGGGGTGTTATTCACCCGAATAAGAACTTGAGCGATGTAGAGGCATTTAATCTCATTTTTGATCCCGGTTTTTCCACAGCCGGTGAAGTTACGAACGTTTCGGGACGTGGGGTAGGTCTGGACGTCGTCCAGCAACAGATAAAGAAACTCAACGGATCTGTCTCGGTCTGGAGCGAAGCAGGGCTCGGTACCCGGTTCACAATAAAGATCCCGCTTACACTCGCGATAATCCAGGGGCTGCTGGTGAGAGTGGGAAAAGAGATGTATGCAATTCCCATTACCAGTGTCATCGACAGCCATCGGATTAAGCCGTCGGAAATCAAGTTTATCGATAACTACGAAGTATTCAACGTTCGCGATGATGTTGTCAGTCTGCTCCGATTAAGTCGGCTCTTCGGAATACCAACGGAGGAAAAGAAGGATTATCATTTCGTGGTTGTGGTGGGCAGCGCCGATAGAAAAATGGGCCTTGTAGTGGACGAACTGATCGGTGAGGAAGATGTTGTTATTAAGCCTCTGCGCGACCACTACACCAATGTACCGGGTATCGCCGGCGCCAATATTACCGGCGATGGTACGGTCAGCCTCATTATCGACGTCAGCCAGCTACTCGATCTCGGACTCGAACGCGAGCGTGAGCAGCGTCGCAGACTTGATACTCCTGTTTCTCCGCGACAGAAATCCACGCGGACCGGACGGGGCGTTTAAAAGCGCAGGACGATTTTATGAGCACTGAAAACGATTCTAAACACTCCTCGAAACGCGTCCACGGAGCCGCGATCGATGCGGCACACCGGACAACGAAGGGCGAACGGACGGTCGAAGACCATACCGAAGTTGTCGACTACAAAATGGTGACTTTCTCGCTCGGAGGCAAGGACTACGGCATTGACATAATGAACGTCAAGGAGATCGCCAAGTTTCACCATTTCACCTATGTGCCCAACACGCCGCCGTTTGTTCGCGGCGTCTACAATCTGCGTGGTGACATCATTTCCATTATCGATCTACGACTCATGTTTAATCTTCCGGCGGAACAGAAAAGCGAAAACGAGCCGGAAGACGGACTCATTATTCGTCTCGAAGACAATTTGCTCGGCGTTGTTGTGGACAAAGTAGCGAGAGTTGTGGGCATCTCACGGGAGACAATACAGCCGCCGCACCCCATATTCGCGGATATCAATCTCAAATACATTAATGGAGTCGTCGAACATGAAGGACGCCTCTATATAATTCTTGATGTGGAACGTATTTTCGCACCCGAGGAAGAGCGAACAGAGGAGCGAAGCCCGTCTGCCGGACAGTTTGCCCCCCTTGAAACGGAGGAGGAACAGGAAAAAGACACCGGTCCCGTACCCGAACAGGAAAAAGACACCAGCCCCGTAGCTGAATCTGAAGAGCCGGTTGACCTCGGATTCGTACGGGAAACGCTTGCAACCTTCGCGGGTTTTCACGCTACCGGGCTGAATGAGACCTGGTTGCGACAGCGATTCAGCGAGTGGCAGCAGTTACGCAGTTCTCAGGGACGCGACGCTCAATTAAGCTCTCCGGAGGAGGCTGAAGAGTTCCTTGAACCCTTCTTCTCGCCATCCACAGGAACTTTCTGGTCGGAACACTATATTCGACGCTTCTCGTCCATTCTGGAGCATCTCGAAGCGCCATCCTCATTTACAACCTGGAACATTGGCTGTGGTAAGGGATATGAAACGTATAGTCTGGCGGTTGTCCTTCGAAGAACATTTCCGGAAGCCAGACTCAAGATCTGGGCTAACGACCACAATCTTCTCAGTGTGTCTTCAGCGCCCAATCTGGTCTTTCAGGCGGAATCGGTCCCCGAATCATTCGAGGGTTATATTGTACCAGGCAAGAACGGGTACAGTTTCAGTCAGGAAATTCGCGACCTGATTGTCTTCGAGTTTCATGATGTCCGCCACCATAATACGATACCCGAAGTTGATCTGATAGTTGCACGCGATGTACTCTCGTTCCTCGAGCCGGCTGAACAGGAATCGGTGCTCTCTCAGTTCAGTGACAAAGCAAAACCGGGAACATTGCTCGTGCTCGGGGAAAACGAGCAGATTGCGAACCAGCCTCAGTGGGAACCATTGGACGGAGGTCCGTCGGGTGTATATAAGAAGGTGGACTGAGGATGCGATTCGGGAGTTCTCATGTAACACACCATCGGGTCCTGAACGGGTTCGGATGAATGATAGAATGATAAGAAGGAAGGCATATGCGCGTAGAATACATTAACCCCTTCGTTGAGTCCGCATACAGTGTGATTCAGGAAGTACTCGGGGTGGAGGTTGACCGGGGGGATCTTTACCTGAAGTCGTCTTCCATGCCTGTACTTGGTGTCGCTGCAATTGTGGGGCTTGCCGGTGACGTCGAGGGCCGTGTGCTGTTCGATATGGGGCGCGACACTGCGTTAAATGTCGCGAATGATATGCTGAAATCAATGGAAATGGACCAGATTGACAGTCTCAATGACATGGGGCGTGCAACAATTACCGAACTCGCGAACATGATTACCGGGCAAGCTGTTACAAAGCTCCACAACCAGGGATTTCAGTTCGATCTCACTCCCCCCGCGATCTTCACTGGTGACAACATGGAGGTGAGCGACCCAGGCGTGGAGGCGCTGATCGTTCCAATGAATATCCCTCAGGGCAAGATAGAAATTAACGTAGCGATTCGCGAGCGTTCCTGACGAATCGGGAGTACGTGTACTATGAAGGCAAAACAGGACTTTCCTGCCATAAATGAACGAGAGCTCGTCGGGCTCCGCAGTCCGGGTGAACCGTATAAAGTTATGGTGGTCGACGACTCCATGTTTGTCACCAAGCAAATTACCCAGATACTCACATCCGAAGGATTTGAGGTTGTTGCCACCGCCGGCGACGGGGGCGAAGGCGTGGATAAGTACAAGGAGTTGTATCCGAACGTTGACCTCGTCACACTCGACATCACGATGCCTACGATGGATGGGGTAACCGCTCTTGAAAAAATCATCGAATTCGATAAGAATGCCAAAGTCGTGATGATAAGCGCGCTCGGCAAGCAGGACCTGGTAAAAAAGTCCTTGCTAATCGGCGCGAAAAATTATATCGTCAAACCGCTGGATCGAAAAAAGGTCCTGGAACGGATCGTCATGGCCTTAAACGGCTGACGAGTGGTAATATCCTTTTTTATCGTTTCGGGCGCTTAGCTCAGTTGGTTAGAGTGCTTGCTTGACATGCAAGAGGTCACTGGTTCAAATCCAGTAGCGCCCAGATTGCCTTCCGTATCGCGGAAGGTAGTATAGAAGCGGTGGAATCCCAGCCATATGCGACTGCCGGTACGGGGGCGCCGGCCGCGCTGGTAACTACCGCAAGTCCGTCCGTCACCCCTTCGATTCAAACCGGTAACGATCCGGGGCCTTCAGTGAAATCGAACGGGAGGCCGGGCGGCACCCTATTCGTCCGGCGGAATGGAATGCGTCCTGGCTGTGGAATCAGTATCACACCAGGTGCAGACGTCTGCCGCGCGACGAATGACATTTTCCGAAGGGCTGCGTAGCCGTGGTACCGGAATGCCTCTTAGTTCTGGTACGACGGCTGCGAGGGCGCTTACGGTACATAAACCCCACGGGGGAGTGACCTTTGCGGCAGAACATACGCACAGACCAACTCGTTGCGGCTGGAGTACACTCTTTCACGGCGCTCGGGGCGCTGGCAGGGTTCCTTTCAATCATAGCAATACTCCATGATTCACCGGCGACAGCACTGCTATGGCTCGGCGCTGCAATGGTCATTGACGGGCTCGACGGTCCAATGGCCCGGCATTTTGCCATTTCGGACAAGCTGCCGCATGTCGACGGTAGCGTGCTCGATCAGGTAATAGATTACCTGACATACGCACTCATTCCATCGGTGTTTCTGTACTATTTTCAGTTCATACCGGGGGTCTGGGGTATCGTCTGTGCCGCCATTATTCTCATGACATCTCTGTATTCGTTTGCCAACAAGGAGTTGAAGACGAAGGATAATTTCTTTGACGGCTTCCCAGCCACCTGGAACCTGGTGGTGCTTGGCTTTTACCTTCTTGGAACGGGAGTCGTTATTAACTCGCTCGTTGTCATCTTCTGCGGCATTCTTACGTTCTTCCCGGTCAAGTTCATTCATCCGTTCCGTGTCAAAGCACTTCGACCTGTCACGATACCAATGACCGTCCTGTGGGCGGTGCTTGCACTTCATCTCATTTCCCAGCGCAGATCCGGATCTGATCTTCCGATAGAACACACCGAGCTTCTTACGGTCTTTCTTGTAATCTCGAGCTACTTTCTGGCACTCAGTATTGTCCGCTCGATCCGTGGTCGTCTGTTGTAAGCGTTGTGATCGGGCTTCAGCCCATGATCAGCTATACTGGGCAACCCTGTGCTGCGCCGGTAAGCGTACCGAACTCAATAAACCGATTCTGAACAACTTCAGAATTAATCACCTGTTTCCCGCTCGCGGGAATAGGTAATGTTTCCACCCATTACCGTGTGTTCAACGACTGTATCTGTTATTGCGCCAGTGTCCCGATCAAAATCATAGCGACAGGGATTGTCGGAGAGCACGACGAGATCAGCGAGCATATACGGTGCAAGAACGCCTTTGCGGTGTTCAGAGTGTTCCGCCCACGCACTTCCGGTAGTATAACACGCAATTGCCTCACGTACTGTGATTGCCTGCCCGGACGGCCGCAGGCACGCTTTCCTTATACCTTCCAGCGGAGCCACGGAGGGCTCCGCCGGCGCATCAGATCCGAACGAAAGCGGCACCCCGGCGTCGAGCATTGCCCGATAAGGATAAGCCCTCAGTGCGCGGGAGCGGCCGAGAAGCTCAACGTCCTTTTCAAATGAACCGATCGCATGAGGCTGCACAGCCGCACACACGCCCGATGAGGCAAACCGCTCCAGGTCTCGTTCATGCACCAGCTGGCAATGCTCGAGTCTATGGCGAAGCGCTCGAGCGGGCTTGTTTCCGACTCTCCCGTTCTGTATACGTTCAATTGCATTCAGGAATGCGTGAACTGCGCCGTCGCCGATAGCGTGGAAGGCTCCTTGCCTGCGCCGCAGAAACAGCGAAGCTATTACACGATCAAGCTTCGGATAACCGAGTATTACCGTTCCACGGTTCTCCGGTTCACGTTCGTAAGGTTCGAGCAGGTGAGCTGTGTGGGTTGAAAACGCCCCATCCAGAAAGTACTTCTCGGCCCCCTTTGTAACCAACGGTGGATTCTGACGTGAAAACAACATTCGCAACCGATCCAGACGTTCAGAGCCGAGAGACCACGCAGCAGTCCGGCACAACAGCCTCTGCTGGACACTTAAACGGTACAGCGAATGAAACGAAGGAGGATACCAGGTGTTATCACCGACACTTGTAATACCGAACTTCGAAAACACCTCCTGTGCCTTGCGAATTGCCCGATCAAGGCGTTCCGGATCTCGATTGACGAGACGCATTCGATTCGCATGAATGACGCTTGAAGCCTGTTCACGCAGAACACCTGTGGGCTCCCCATTATCATCCCTGTCAATCGAGCCACCGGCAGGGTCGGGGGTATTTCGCGTAATGCCAAGTTTACGAAGCATGACTGTGTTTACACACGCAGCATGCCCCGAGAACTGGAAGAGTGCCACGGGACGGTCGGATACGATATCGTCGATAACCCCCTTATGCGGCTCCGGCCACGACGGATAATCCCACCCATGGCAGTAGATCGGATCACCGGGACCTCCTTCCGCCACTGCCGAACGCAGTACATCGCGAATGGCTTCCTCATCGAGACCTGCGAGATCAGGTTCCGAGGCAAGCTCACCAGAAATGAGCGTATGGACGTGATTATCGATAAACCCGGGAAGCACCGTTTTTCCTTTCACATCCCACACGGGCTTATTACTGCGTCCAAGTGCATCGACCGGAGCAGAACGATCTTCTCCGGCACAGCCGATCCAGATGATCATCCCGTCGCGAATGTGAATTGAGTCAGCGTTCCCGATCCCATCGCCGGTTACGGGTATGCAGGCGTTGTACACAATATATTCAGTTAAGCTCACCGGTTCGGCATTTAATCCCATATTCACCTCGGGGGAGAGTATGTGTTGGCAGACATTACAGACGAAAGCGATGCCCCTGACGCCATGCAATGGGTGACTCACTCACTGCTCCTACGCTACTGTGACAGCATACCGTACGGCAAGCATTTGCCATGGAGGAACAATGCACGTCGAGATAGTACAACACGTATCGTTCGAAGGTCCTGGAGTATTTGCCATATGGGCGGACGTCGGTGGACACTCTCTGCACTGCACGCATCTCTATCGAGGCGAACGGCTTCCTCCCAACGAGGAGGTGGATCTCGCCGTGATTATGGGTGGCCCGATGAGCATTCACGATGAAACCGAGTTTCCGTGGCTTCCGGAGGAGAAATCATGGGTACGTGAACGACTTGAGACCGGGAAACTGACTGCCGGAGTGTGCCTCGGGTCGCAGATCATCGCTTCACAGCTCGGTGCAGAAGTAAAAGCCGCTACGATGCCCGAAATCGGCTGGTTTCCTGTAGAACGTGTCCCTCACGGCAGCGACGTTTTCGCCGATTTCCCTGAGCGACTCTCGGTCCTCCACTGGCACCGTGAATGCCACGAACTGCCCGCCGACGCCGTGAGAATTGCCGCCTCCAGAACGACTCCCGTACAGGCTTTCGACTATCGGGGTTACGCGATCGGGTTACAGTTCCACCTTGAAACAGGACACGATGAAATAGAGAAACTCTGCGGGGCAGCAGCCGAGGATACGACCGGCGAGGGGGCCTATATCCAGTCCGTCCAGGAAATCAGGAAGGGCCTGCACAACGCCCGTGCGAACCATGAGATCCTCTACGGGATTCTCAATCGCCTCACTGCTGACCGAGCTTCGCACGGATCAAGCTGAAGTAATCACCTGCTTCTGCCTGTTCCACAGGCTGCTCCGGCTCATGAAGGGTGATGAGTTCTTCCGGGATTTCCTCCAGGAACGGGGAGGGCACACATGCCAGGCGTTCCCGCATGACGGTGCGTTCACTGCAACTGGTCAAGTAAAGTCGTTCTTTCGCGCGTGTCAGGGCAACATAGAATAGCCGGCGTTCTTCCTCAATATTCGCAGGATCATCCTCAATGGCCCGTCGGTGCGGGATCACACCATCTTCGCATCCGACTACGAACACGATCCTGTATTCCAGTCCCTTTGCCGAATGAATCGTCATCAGATTGACGCGGCCCTGCTCACTCTCTTTGTCTTCATCCTCCCGGCTTTGCAGCGTTATACGATTAAGGTAATTGAACAAAGTCGGATCGAGATTGTCCGGATTGCGCTCCCAGTTCGAAAGCGTTTCGCAAAAGAGATCTATATTCCGGTATTTCCACCGCGCGAGTTTATCATTCGTCTGATTCTCCGAGACGAGATGCTGCCAGTAGTCAATATCTTCCACAAGTGACTTCAACGTTTTAGCCATTTCTCGCGGCTTCTTTAGAAAGCGGTCCCGATAATCATGAATAAGCTCGATAAACGACTTGAGCTCCGTACTCGCACGGGCCGGGAGTGGATTATCATTGGCAGCGAGAGCGTGAACGATCGCAGAATAGAGCGAAGAATTCTCACGTCTCGCAATGTCATCGAGAATTTCAATAGTCTTTCTTCCAAGTCCACGGCGTGGCGTATTCAGGATACGCAGCAGGCTCATGTCGTCGTCATGATTGGCCGCGACACGCATATACGAGATTATATCCCGGATCTCCTTCCGGTCAAAAAAACTGGTTCCGCCGGTCATGCGATACGGGAGATTCTCGGAGAGGAACGCCTCTTCCAGCGACCTGCTCAATGCATTTGTGCGGATAAGAACGCACATATCCTCGTAGCGGATCTGCTCCTGAAGTGAAAGGGTTCGAATACGTTCACAGACAAATGCTGCCTCTTCGCGTTCATCGGCGGGGTAGTACACCTCAACGGGAGTACCGCCATCCACCCCGGACCAGAGCGCTTTTTCTTTCCGGTTCTCGTTGTTGCGGATTACCCCGTTCGCCGCTTCCAGAATGGTACCGGTCGACCGGTAATTCTGCTCGAGCTTCACCTCAAGAAGCTCCGGGAAATCCCGCTCAAACTGAAGAATATTGCCGTAATCCGCTCCCCGCCAGCTGTAGATACTCTGGTCGTCGTCGCCGACAACACAGAGTTTCCGTGAGGCGGAAGCGAGAAAATGTATGAAGGTGTATTGATTATTGGACGTATCCTGAAACTCGTCCACCAGGAAATACCGGTACCTGCTTCGATACCCCTCCAGAACATCGGGAAAACGCCTGAAAATCTCGATCGGCAGGAGAATAAGATCGTCGAAGTCTACAGAATTATACAGCTTCAAGTGACTTCTGTACTCATGGAACAGATCCTGGTAGCGATGGTTTTCCCGGCTCCACGTCTGGCGGCCGGTTCGAATGTCGGAGAACAACGCGAGGATGGAGCGGAGATCCTCCCCTTCGAGACTGAACGAGATTTCACGTGCAGTCTCTTTCAGGAGGGATGTCTGGTCGATAGTATCGTAAATGCTGAAGTTCTCCCGGTAGCCGAGGAGGTGGATACAGTCACGCAGCACCTGTACGCCGAAGGCATGAAAAGTGCTTATCGTAAGATTCTGAAGCTTCCGGCCGGTCAGCTCCCGGATTCGCTGCTGCATTTCGCGGGCCGCCTTGTTCGTGAAGGTCAGGGCGAGAATCTGATTCTGCGGAATGCCGCTTTCGAGCATGTATGCGATCCGATAGGTAATCACCCGGGTTTTTCCACTGCCGGCGCCGGCAATTATCAGCAGCGGCCGATCCGTGGTCGTCGCGGCAATATACTGGTGTTGGTTAAGTTCTGCTTTAAGTAGTTCTTTCATAGGATCAGTCTTTCATAGGATCAGTCCAGGCTCAGGCTCAGGCTCAGTCTCAGTCTCAGCTTCTCAGGGTTCAGTGGCGATTACAACGCACCGGTGCGCCAGGGGCACCTGGTGTGTGCCCTGACACACACCGGTGTGCCCTCATTTATCAATGATGCCGGTCATCGTCATTGCGGCCACCGCGACGCAGGAGACAGAAGTACATGGGACCGGCTCCATTATTTTCATCCGGCCATATCCGGTAGCCAATTTCCGATGGCACGACATGCAGATTCATGTTTTCTGCGAGATGCCTCATTTCCGCCTGATTCGGCTCGAGAACCGTCAAATACGGCCCTTTTTTTCTGGAACGCTCGAGAGCCCGTTCTACAAGCGCTTCGTTCTCCGCCCGCGGTAGACTGCAGGTTGCGTATATCACGAGACCACCCGGCTTCACCGCCTGTGAAGCTGAGCGCAGTATTGCAAACTGATCCGCACTGACACGGTCGACCCGTGACCGGCTCCACTGGTCGATCCGTCCACTACCGGAAAGAAGGTGTGCTTCGCTGCTGCAGGGCACATCCGCCAGCACAAGATCGTATACCTCTGCTTCGTGCAGCCCCCAACGGCGGGCGTCATGGCCGGTTACAGTGACGCTGCGACGGACTCCGGCTTCCAGGTGCTCATCAAGAACTCTCCTGAGCCGATTACGACGGGCGGCACTTCGATCATTGGCGACAATACTGCAATCACCGCTGCAGCTCAAGGCAAGCACCAGCGTCTTTCCTCCCGGCGCGGCACAGAGGTCAAGAACGTGACGATTCCTCGCAGGTCCGGCCACCGAGGCAACGAGCACGCTCGAAGCATCAATATAGTAGGGCCTGTCGGCGGCAGTTGTAAGTTCATACGGAGGATGAGCCGGAGCAACCATTGCAGCGCGCAGGGAAGGCCAACGCTCCCCGAAAAGCTGCCTGTAGTAACTCTCGAACGCTTCAGCGCCCCGTTTTTCGTCTGATGATCCCATAGTCGTGCTGAACGGCTTGCAGCCTGCCGCATAATCCAGTACACAATCAAGGCAATGGTACAACAAATCAGATCTGTACTCTTCGACCTCGACGGTACACTTGTGGACTCCATTGCTGATATCGCGGCGGCAACCAATCGAGCCCTTTCGCGCCTCGGGGTCAGAACGCCTGTGGATGAAGAATCTGTCAGATCGATGGTTGGATGGGGATTGCCTGAGCTCGCACGGCTCATTTCCGCGCACCTCAGCGAACAGCGGGAGGGCGTACATGTTTCGAGCGAAGAACTGACCAGGCTTCTTATCGAGGAGTACGACCGGGTGCCGTTTGAGCACACAAGCGTGTACGGTGGTGTTCACGAGTTACTCGACACCCTTGTGGAAGCAGGTATACCCTGTGCCGTCTGTACGAATAAGCGCGAACAGGTGGCGAAAACGGTTATTCGTGAGCTTTTCGAAGAAGGAACATTTGCCGTGGTAGTCGGTCAATCAAGCGAAAGACCGGTCAAACCGGATTTTGCGGCGGTAAAGGCCTGCCTTGATGCTCTCCGAACCGAGGCAACTGAGTCGGTGTTCATAGGGGACAGCGATGTCGATATCGCGACCGCACACAATGCCGATATGCCGGGACTCGGTGCCGCGTGGGGATTCCGGGACAGGGCGCATCTGCTTTCAGCGGGTGCAGACGCTGTTTTTGACACCCCGGCCGACGTTCGCGATTATTTCACGCGTGAGGTCATACGACCGGCGCATAGATCATAATATCCGGACAAACCACTCAGGAGCGAGGATCAGATATGTCACTTTCCGACAGAATACGGAAGAGAGCTGAAGAATACGTAAAACTGGAAACAGAAGAACGCTTTCGCGACGAAGTAGAGGCTCTTCTTGAAACAAATGCCGAAGAGGAAATCGAAGACAGGTTTTACACCAGTCTCGAGTTCGGCACCGGGGGCCTTCGCGGCATTGTGGGCGGCGGATACAACCGGATGAACAGCCTCATGGTTCGTCAGGCGAGCGAAGGACTGGCGCGGTACGTGGCGAGATTCGTCAGGGAGCAGGAAGGAGAGACCCGTCGTCCCCGGGCCGTTATCGCCTACGACAATCGGCACTTCAGCAACGTCTTTGCGAAGGTTACGGCACTGGTGTTGTGCGCAAACGGATTCGAGACTTACCTCTTTGAAAAACTTCGCCCGACCCCCGAACTCAGTTTCGCGGTGAGGACCTTGAAGGCCGATACCGGTGTGGTAATCACCGCCAGTCACAACCCGCCGGAATACAACGGATACAAGGTATACTGGAACGACGGAAGTCAGGTCGTTCCTCCGCACGATACCGGTATTATCGAGGAAGTCCGCTCTGTCGGGTCCGATATTCACGATATGTCCGAAAGCGAAGCGCGGGATAAGGGCCTGTTGCACATCCTCGCAGATGAAATGGATCAGAAGTATCTTGATGCGGTTGAAAGACAGATCGTGCGCCCGGAACTCTTCCGTGAGCATGGCCACAAGCTCTCAATGGTATACACACCGCTTCATGGCACCGGTGCTCACCTGGTGGAATCCATCGCGAAGCGGCTTTCCCTTCCGGTAACGACCGTCGCCGAGCAGCGGGAACCCGACGGTGATTTTCCTACTGTCGAACAACCAAACCCGGAAGAGGGCGCCGCGCTGCATATGGCCATAAAACAGGCAGCTGCTCAATCGGCCACAATTGTCGTCGGCACCGACCCGGATGCCGACCGCATAGGAATCGCAGTACCGGACCCCAACGCCCTCTCAAGCGACAAGGCACTCTCGCGCGATGATTATCATCTGATAACCGGGAATCAGCTCGGAGTTCTGCTCGCCGACTATGTACTCGGCTCGCATCGCGAACGCGGCACATTGCCCGAGCGACCGGCGTTCATAAAGACCATTGTTACTACCGAGCTCCAGCGCATCGTGGCTGAGCATCACGGTGCGGAAGTGTACGACACGCTGACCGGGTTCAAGCATATTGCGGCAAAAATCCGCGAATTCGAAGCAACGCCCGGCGGACCAGCGTACGTTCTCGGTGACGAGGAAAGCTACGGATATATGATCGGACGCGAGGTTCGTGACAAAGATGGTATATCCGCAACGGTAGTGACCGCCGAAATGGCTTTGTACTATCTCACCGAGGGCAAAAGCATTCTCGAACGCCTCGAAGAAATATACCGGCAGTTCGGTTACTTCGAAGAGCGGACAATAAGCCGCCACTTCAAGGGACAGGATGGAGCACGAGTTATGGCTGACCTCATGGACTCACTGCGCCGTGAACCCCCGAAAACATTCGCCGGAAAGAATGTTGTACGCATATACGACTATCTCGAGCACAGGACCGTTGACCCGGAAACAGGCGAGACCATTTCGTCCATTGATCTTCCGAAATCGAACGTGCTGCAGTTTGAGTTATCCGACGGAGGAAAAGTTTCTGCCCGACCTTCAGGCACCGAACCGAAAATTAAGTTCTATATCTCCATAGGAGGCGAACCCGGCGAGGATGTCTCTGCGTCACGCGGGCGTGTCGGGAAACAGATATCGCAGATCGAGCAGGAGCTCGAGCAACGAATGCCGGAATAGGGCGGAAAGCAGTTACTCTGACAGCTCAAGCAACCGCTGCCGGAATCGCTGCCGCGGTGGTTGCCGAACAGCTTGCGCCGCCCCTGCACAAGCGGAACGCTTGCTGAAACAGCAAACAACCTTTCGACGCCGGCGACGGCTGGGGTTCAATCGCCGGCGATTGTCCGGTTTCGACGTTTTTTCGCGGCCGAAATCTCGGCGATAAGGCGATGCATATCGCTTTCGTCGATAATACCCCGGTCGAACCCGTCCTGTACGTCGCGAACGAACGTATCCGCAAACGATCGTAGTGTGCGCTCGAGTTCACCGGACCAGATTCGTCGAGTAATCTCGTCACGGTTTTCACAGAGTGTTACAAGCTCATCGGCTATCTGCTCAGCGCGATACCATCGGATGTCGTCATGCTCGAGCGCCTGATCGTCGAGTAATTGCTGGAAGTTCACGAAAGTAACCGTAGGGCTGGTTTGCGTTCTCGTCAATATCTCGACTTCACGCTGCACACGCTTATCGGTACAATTGCGGCGCCATGAACATGGAACAGTCGGTTTCGAGTACAGTTTTCACCGCATTTGACTTCGAAACGACGGGACTTCACGCCGGTCTCGATCGCATTGTCGAGCTCGGAGCGGTTCGATTTCGGGGTGATTCTATTGAGGCTGAAATTGAACAACTGGTGAACCCGGAGTGTGAGATACCGGAAGATGCAGTCGGCGTTTCCGGTATCGATAGCGAAATGATACGAAATAAACCGGTCATTGCAGAGGTTCTTCCGGATTTTATGGCGATGTGTGAAGATTCAATTCTTATTGCGCATAACGCGTCCTTCGACATGGGATTTCTCCGCGCTGCACTCCAGGAAACAGGACTGCCGGAAGTGAATAATCGAGTAATCGACACACAGGTGCTTGCGCAGCGGGCATTTCCCCGACAACGAAGTTATTCGTTGCAGGCGCTGATCGAAATGCTCGAGATTCCTCCCAATAATGCCCATCGTGCCCGGGATGACGCATACATGTGTATGAAGCTCTTTCATGCATGTGCCGATCGTTTGAGCTTCATGGGAGAGGTAACCCTGAAGGAAGTGCTGACGTAGACCGACAGGGCACTCGTTACCGTTCTGTCCACCAATCTGGTGGCTGGAAATTAACGCTTGCCAAGCAGTTTCAGCATGTACAGTTCTATATACCGCTTGAGCGCTTCTTTGCGCCGGATCTTTGAGAAAGCGTCTTTCTGAGCGAGTTCTTCCGCCATTTTGCGAATCCGGTCCGGTCCTGGCGGTGCCACACGGAACCCCGCCCGCATTCGACGCAGGAAGTCTCTGACAAGCGAATTTACATCCTCAACAAGGTTCTTTTTCGCTGTTTCATCGATCAGAGGATTCCATTGTTCAATGAGATCCTCCATTGCATCGGGCAGCGACTGTCCTTCGGGAACAAACTCACGGGCAATCTCCTGAACCTTTTTACGATACTCGGTTGAACTCATCGCACCTCGCGATTTTCGCGATCCCTCATTCTGAGCGGAATCACCATCGCCGGATTCACTGAGCGCATTGTCCCGTGCTGCCCGCGCATTCCGGGAGCCATCAGCCTCATCAAGAACCATGGCCCCCTTGTCCCGGGCTGCAGCAACCGGCTCGGCGTCACCAACGTCCTCTACCACCGTTGCCTGACGGCCTTTACCGGCAAGCCGGCGAATCAGTCGTGCAATGGCTCGGAATACGGGCGTAGCGAGATAAAAGGGCAGCATAAGCTCAGCGTCTTTGATCAGTTTCTTCCGGTCGAGTTCGAACACCTCATCGAGGGGACGAATCTGCTGGTCAGACTCTGAAATGAGCATCTTGACCCCTTCGCTGTATGCAGCATCCGCCGGCGCCTGCCGGGCGAGAAGGGAAATCATTTCGTACTTCAAGAGACCGGCAAAGACCGGATCTCTTGCGGCCACCTCACGACCGATGTGCCTGACAAACGCTTCGTCGCTTTTCATTGATCGTGTTGGCTGATCCTGTCTCAGCGCCTTATAGAAATGTCTGGTGTACGCGTTTCGAAGCGAATCGGCGAGCTCGGAGCGACGCTTGAGGATATACCCCAGCGCATGGGCGGTCGTAAGATAATAGTCATGACCATCTCCGCCGTGCACAAGCATTATCTCCGGCAGATCCTGGGACTCATCAGGTTCGAGGCGTTCCTGTATGAACTCGGCAATTCTTTCCCGGGATATCCGTTTTGATATTGGATTACCCTTATCGTCCTTCGTTTCAGCAATATCGGCGAACGAAAACGGTTCATGCTTTTTCGCTACTGTTTCCGAAAGCAGCTTCTCAGCCGCCTCGATCTCCCGCTTCTTCTGATCGGCTCCCCGAAAATGGGTGTTATAGTAGCCGAGCATATACGCTGCCTGACCAAGCCCCAGTTCATTGTCCGGGGTTTCCTGATTCCCTGTACGAAGATCCTTGATTATATTGCTGCAGACTTGAGTCCAGAAATGGTAGGTGAAATCTGTCGGATGCATGACCGTTGCCATTGATTCCCTGGGAGTGGTCAGCAACTGATTGAGCATATCCCGCAACGCAATTTCGCGGTTCGGGAAATGCCCGAGGAGCTTGTGGTGCATATAGCCGGCCTGCTTTTCGTTTCGCAGATGAAGCCTTATTTTCTGGATAGAAACGTGAAGCAGTTGCTCAGGCACCATGTCCGAAACAACGAGGATGCTCGTAAGCGTATCGGGAAACTGAAGTCTAAGAATCCGTGGAGGACCTTCATCAGCCTCCTGAGCTATCCACTTCGTGAACTCTTCGCTGACCCCTACCGGTTGAATTGACTCCGAGGGAATATGGAAATCCACATTATCCTCGGTTGGAAACGGCGTTGACGGATGTTCCTCGATTAACCGGTATTTCTTGCGCAACAGCTCAATGTAGTACTCGGCGAAAAAGATTTCAGTCGGCTCACCGTCGGAGAACGATACGCTCGCACGCCCACGATCTGAAAGGGCTCGTAAATGCGCGACGAGAATGCTTCGAACATTTTCACCGGAAAGGTCGACAAATCGCTCTTCCTGAGCCTGCCGGCGCTCAGCAAGTTTGCGACAGAACTGCACAAACCCCTCGAATGGAATTCGAGCTGAGTCAGCTCTCGTTGCATACATATTCAGCAGTTCTGCTACATCATCAGGTTTTGACATCGTGAGCCTCAGTCTCTGATCGTACCGTCAGCTTCCGACTGAGGCAAGTGTGCGTGAAGCCGATTATTGACACCGGGAGAGTCGGGCCATACTGTTACCTTGTGACAGCAGTCAGGCAAAAGCGACAACTCCGCATGAACCGGCCTGGAGTGGCGTTAGCAGCGGCTTTGCTCCTTTCGGCAACAGGCTGTGTTTCGCTGCGCAGCGAAGAAGCCGGAAGTGAAACGGTAAAAGCAGTCGAGCCCGTGCATCCAGCCGCCGCGAGGATCACCGCACCCCATTCAGACTATGTGCCAAGGCCCAATGAACGCGCCGAGCGGGCCCCGGAACAGGAACTCACGCAAATCCCTGAACACACCGTCTATCGGCAGGTTCGCAAGTTTGCCGGATATGTTCACGAACTTATCGCCGAGGGTGCCTATTCCACATGGAAAGAATTGTTAACCGACAGCTATGTTGAGCGATACGGGGACGGTAAATACCTGGCGGAGCTTTCACAAAAGCCGGTGCTTCGGAATCAGGGAATTACTCTCGAAACACTCAAAGATTATTTCGATCATGTAGTCGTCAAAAGCAGGACCGAAACCGAAGTGGAATCGGTGGAGGTTATCGACAGCAACCAGGCACTTGCCTACACAACAGTCGAAGGCAAAGCAGTGGTAATTATGCTCGCGGTTGCTGAAGACGGTTACTGGAAAATTGGTCGTTACTGACTATACTGTAAGGGTGGAGGACCAGCAGACCATGGGACGTCGTATATTTACGCTTACTGTCACAATCTTTGTTATCCTATTCGCGGTCGCTATGACGGCCACAGCGGACGAACGACCAATGACCGTCGAAGAGCTCTATCTGGAGGATGACCCCGGAATCAGAGTATTACGTGCGCAGGCATTATCCTCGCAACGTGTCCACAAAGAGCTTGCTGTTGATACGCTGACCCAGCTCGTGGAAGACGGGCGCATTGGACCGGATGATTCGGCGCATGTAGCGCTCCTGCGCTTACTTGCCACCGACGGCAGCTCATATCAGGTACGGACAGGTGGACGGATGATCTACAACTTCCCTGATGTCCGCCGTGATGCTGTCGCGCTTCTCGGAGAAGTAGGAGGAGACCAGGCGCGGAATGTAATTCGCGAGGTACTCCGATTCGAGCGGGAACCCATGGTACTGTCTCAGGCAGTGCACGCTGTCGGAAATGTTGGACTCGACGGGCGCACCGACATTGCACGGGATATCGCCCGCGTAATGATTCGTGAAAATGCCCGCGAGAACCCGGACCTGAACCTGGTGTTCACGACTCTGAGAGTCATTGAAAATATCGCCGCGGAAAGCACCGAAGGCCTCGCGGACGACGCTTTGATTGAGAATCTCGTCCAGATAAGTACCGGCCGCTACAACGGGATCGTGCGTGAGCAGGCGCGAAGCACACTCAATACACTCGCAGGACTCTGAACCCGGCTGTGAAGGGCTGAAGGGCAATGCTGCAGCTTCGGTGTAAGGCTGCAGCCTGCCTTCAATGACGGCAGCTTGCCGGTATACCTACTGTCCCGAAAGGCTCCAATTTGGTACATTCTAACTGTGGAGCATCAAAGACGATCCGCTGCCGGATTTGTTACCAAAATAGCCATTCTATTTGTTATCCTGGTGGTGGGATTTTCGGAAGCAGCGGTGAACAACTCAGCGCATGAGCGGCTTTACGACAACGTACAGGACGTTCCGGAAAGAAAGGCAGGCCTTTTACTTGGAACAAGCCGATACTCGCGCGGAGGCGGCGCAAACCGTTTCTTCTGGAACCGTATAGACGCTGCAGTGGACCTCTATGAAGCCGGCAAAATCGAATACATTATTGCAAGTGGGGATAATCGATTTATCTCCTATAACGAACCGGCCAGCATGAAGGAAGCGCTTCTCGACCGTGGCGTCGAAGAGGAAGCGATTATCCTTGACCACGCCGGTTTCAGCACCCTCGACTCGGTGGTACGAAGCCGGCTGGTCTACGGACAGAACAGTATCGTCATTATTTCGCAGCGATTTCATAACGAGCGAGCAGTATTCGTCGCAGATAATAACGACATCGATGCTGTTGCCTACAATGCCGATTCGGTACCGTTCGCGGACGCGTTTGGTGTGTACATCCGGGAGTTTTTCGCACGCGCAAAAGCAGTACTGGACGTATACGTGTTACGGCGTGAACCGCGTGTGATCGATGAGTATCGCCCGATATGAGCCTGACTGATCGCACAGGGGAAGGAGAATCCTCTTCTTTTGCCGAAAATCCGGTCGCCGTAGTTCATATCGAAAATCCGGACTTGCCGCTTGAAGAAACGCAGGTCCGACGCTACAGCTCGCTTGGAGAAAGCATACAGCAGGTGGAAAGTAACTGCGCGTATACGGTGGCACACACCCTGCCGGGCAGGCGGGTAATCCGTTTTGACCGTCATCTGAAACGGTTGTTCGAATCCGCCGAGGGGTTAGGGTACGAGGCGGGAGTCGACGCCACCAGTGTTCGTCGCCTGCTGAGCGAAGTTCTTGATCATTACGGAGGAGCGGAACGCAGCAAATTCCGGATTACACTTCTTCGCGACGGCGGCATTCTCATCGCGGTGGAGCCGTACGCAGGGCTGCCTGAGGAACTGCGTGTTCACGGAATCGACTGCGCTCTTGTACCCAACTCGGCGCGCGGCCGCCCCGACACAAAAACCACGTCCTGGATGGATACCCGTCGCTCCCTGACTGACCGTACCCGTCG
>CAZMEV010000030.1:0-5794 GCA_964565375.1 uncultured Spirochaetaceae bacterium | reverse complement strand
CAAAAACCACGTCCTGGATGGATACCCGTCGCTCCCTGACTGACCGTACCCGTCGATCCCTGACTGACCGTAACGTGTACGAGGTGCTGCTTTCCGATGACAACGGCTACGTACTGGAAGGCTCATCATCGAATGTATTCTTCGTTGCAGGAAAGGCTCATGAGCCCTGCCTGCGCACGGCGGAGGAAGGAATACTGAAAGGGGTAACGCGCGCGATCGTTCTCGAACTGGTGGAACCGGAAATGCAGGTTCAACGGAGTGCGGTGCACTATACAGAACTCGAATCCATCCAGGAGGCTTTCATATGCTCGTCTACACGTGGAATCGTTCCGATTCGACGCATTGATGACATACACTACCCGGCACCCGGCGCCTGGACGTCGCGGATCTCAACATTGTACGATGAATGGGTCGAGCACAACTCTGAGCCGCTTCTGAAATGACCTGTTTCCTGGAAAAGAGAGCTTTCGAATGCAGCGCCGCGCAGCCGGCAATACTCTCTGAATGCAGCGCCGCGCGGGAACATCAACCTGAGAATTCTCCGATCTTCGGGATATCGCGTTTGGTGATCGAGCAGAGCACTTCATCGGTCAACGGGTGAATCTTTGATATCCGGTTGGCCTGACGCTCAATAATGTGCTCAAAGAGGTTTCGCACCATGCGGCCGTTGCCGAAGCTGCGCCCGCGATGCTCGTAGAGTTCGGTAATCAGATCGAGCACCGCCTTGCGGGCCGTTCGCGTGAGCGTGAAGCTTGCCCCTTCCACGAGCGAATCGAAAATCTGCTGCAGCTCTTTCGGCGTGTAGTGGTCGAAATAGAAGTAGCGGCTGAAACGGCTCTTCAGCCCCGGATTACTGTCTATGAACTCGTTCATTTCATCCGGATAGCCGGCAGCAATAACGACGAGACGCTCGCGGTAGTCCTCCATACGCTTGAGCAGAGTGTCTATAACTTCCTGTCCGAAATCCTTGTCGCCGGTACGCGGGTTGAGGGTGTAGGCCTCGTCTATAAACAGAACCCCGTCGAGCGCCTGCTGCACGATTTCTTCGACTTTAATCGCAGTCTGTCCGACGTAGCCGGCGACGAGCCCTGCGCGGTCGGTTTCAACCATATGGCCCTTTTCGAGCAGCCCGAGACACCGGTACACGCGGCCAAGATAGCGGGCAATGGTTGTTTTGCCGGTACCGGGCGGACCGTAGAAAATCGCATGCATGGAAAAGGGAGTCACCGGCAGTTCACGTCGCTCGCGTTCCTTGTGGACCTTGAGCAGATTGACGAACGTGTCGATCTGCTTTTTTACGTTATGCATGCCAATGAGTTCGTTAATCTCGGCGAGCACGTCCTCAAGGGTTTCTTCCTGGTCTTCCACCCGAACCGAGGTATCCTGCTCGGCATCGGTTTCGGAGCCGGATTGCTGCTCCTCCTCACCGTAAATAAGCGTTCGAATCCGGGCGATACGCTTCTTTCGAAGCTGTGTGTGCATGCCGGAGTTCTTAAGCGTATGATCGCAGAAGCGGAAGAGAATTGCGGCTACATCGTCAAAGTAGTCGCTATCCTCGCGCTCGTCGTACTCTTTCAGATACTGAAGACTTCGAAGTGGCTCCTGCTTCGACGACGCCCGGTACTTGCGCAATTCGTTTCGCACGTAGTCCCAGTGCCTCAGAATATCGTTGGCCTGACGATATGAAATATCATCATAGCGAAACAGATCTACAATCAGGTCGCGGTCGTCGGCAAGCGTTTGCCGCATCGGAAGAATAACAACGGTCAGGAACAGGCGCGCCGGTTCGTTCACACTGGTTCGGTCTCCGACGCACATGTCGGCAAGGCGAAACAGGTCACCCATAAGCGCCTGGAAGAACCCCGGTTCATGGGTTTTCTGTTTGTAGTTGTTTATGGAGATGAAAATGTCGCGGGCGGCGAGGTGCTGGCGGTTCAGCGTCTGCAGGCGGCTTGTGCCACTGCCGGACGACTGGCCGCGGTTCTCGTCGGGAGGCCCTCCGCCGTCATCCTCAACATGGTATATGCCGGCGATTCCACCGCCGGAAGGGGAACCGCCGGACGCCCCATCTTCGTGTCCTGGCTTCGGACCGGAGAAAGATGGCAGATCTGCATTGGAAGGGCCCTGAAAACCGCTGCCGTCTCTTCCGGAACTGCGATTCGTATCGGAATCGCCTGGAGCCGGCACTGATCCACTTCCAAGCGTCCGTGCAAGCATATTGTTGAGCCCTTCAGCGAAGGCGGTGGCAGCGGATTCAGGCAGTTTCGTGCTCATAAAACAGGTTCCGGCAGAGTGTTCGACCGCAAGCTTTGTCGTCGCGCTCGTTGGGCGAATCTCGGCGGTGAGAATATCGGGAAACTCGAGCACCTCCGGTTGAGCACTCGAACTGGCATTCGACAGAAAGAACGCCCGCCGATTCGTGTAGCACAGAACGCCTGCCACTCCGCTTCCGGTACCGGACAGGCGAACACCACGCCAGAACCCTTCGAGAAGATCGAAAATCTGTTCCTCCTCGAAAAATATTCGTTCGAGGCTCGAAACGATATTCGACTTGAAGCTTACGCTTCTCCAGTTCGGCAGTTGTTCGAGCTGCGCCTCCAGCTGCTCCTGAGATACCATCTGTAAGTATTCTGTATCCTTATGCCTGTATATTAAAGCCCATCACTTGTCGGGTAAGACTGTATTGAACCCGAGTATATCAGTGATGTACCGGCGATTCCAGCCGGTTCAAAACCGTCAGCAGATGCCGCCTGGTGAGCTCGCCCATATTATCGATCCGCTCGAACTTCGGATCATGATGATACTTGGCGAGCTGACCGGCCAGGTGTTCGACACGATCCGGCGTCGAGATACTGTCATTGCGCATGCAACCGAGCAGACGATCAACCCGCGTCCGCGAAGCGTCAAGCCTGCGGGCCATGAGGCTTCGCTCTTCTTTCTGGTACTGCCGGATCGTCTTCGGCGGAAGCAGCCGCCACACGATGTCGACGGCGGGTTTATTTTCCTTGTAGAATTGCGAAAGATATATCTTCAGGTCGCCCTCGAAGCTCTGCTGATCAAAGTCAATTGCCCGGATGCGGTACTGCTTCATGTCGAAATCCTCGGTCAGGACCACGACGTAGTTGTAACTGCGCATGTCTCCGAGCAGCTTCGCAAAACACCGTTCGTTGAACTTCACAAACTCCTTTGCAATCCGGGTCTGGTTGCGTTGATCTGCAGGCATGCGTTCAGAGAGGAACTCATCACCGGGAATACCGGCGATATGCTCCTCGATGAGCGTTGTACCGTGCACGAGGAAGTTAATCCGGTTGGGCGAGAGTATGTGCTCGAGTTCCAGCCCGTAGGCCCGTGATGCATCGGTATTCTTGACGTAATAATAGTCGTGGTTATCGTTGTATCGGTTAACCACCTTAATTCGAAACGGCTTGGAGTTTCCGAACCGGCAGAACTCGACACGTTCTATGTACAGGTGTTCGGTATATGTCGGCTCGTCCGGCGTCTTGAGAAAAGCGTAGATCCGGGTCAGCTCCCGGTGCAGCTCATCGGTATCCGACGGTGAGTAAACAACAATCTCCCAGTAGCTGTCCTTCCCGTCGGAGGTTTCGCGGGGAATGGACTCGGTAAACCGAAGCAGATCGTCATACACTACGTCAAATGCTTCACTTCGCTGAAACCGTTTAAGATAATCACCGAGTTCTTCGGTGATCGGAAACTGGGGCTTGCGCTCGCGGATACTCACGAGACTCTGAGCCGGTATCTGTCTCATACATCCTGTACTCTATCAGGACAAACACGGATGAGAACAGCATTGCGAAGTCAGTGTTGTCCGCATAACTGGTAAATGTCTCGTTCATGTACTATTCTTTCAGGCAAATAAGGGGATACTACCAGCATGAAATCCGTCACCATATCCATAAACACCGTTGCGGTAATCGCCGCGCTTCTCATCATCTTTGCCACCGGCTGTGCGACCGAGCCGTCGCGAACGTCCAGTGCGAACATCTCAAGCCCGGACATAAGTCTGGCACCGCTCGAACGGGAACATTATACAGTTATCGGTACGGTCTCGGGGCGGGGCAGCGTAACCCGTAACGAGACAAACGGTGAAATAACAGGCGACAGCGAACGCTATGGATACACCGGCGGACTCCCGGGGCCCGACGCCGATTCGCCGGCGACACCAACGTTTATTGGAATTCCTCTCGGGTCAGGTCAGGTCGATATGCCGACGCCCGAAGGTGCAAGCGCAAAATCCCGGGCAAACGCCGCCTACGAAATGATCATGGAGGCCCGCGCAATAGATGCCGACGCCGTAATCTTCGTGACAATGACCGAAGAGGTGAATTCCGACGGCGATGAAACGACCTATACCGTCGAAACCCGGGGCAGGGCAATTCGTATCACAGGGGACTGACTGATCCACCGGACGATGGTGCCCGGGGTATCGCACGATGCGCCACACCGGCGCCCGGCGGCATGTCTACCAGGCGCCCGGCGGCATGTCTACCAGGCGCCCGGCGGCATGTCTACCAGGCGCCCGGCACAAGCCCGTTGACACCGTCGTTGAGGTCTTGGTATAAACTGCATCACGTCCGGCGGGGCAGCCGGGCACTTACATGCGACCGTCGTATAATGGTTATTACCCCAGCCTTCCAAGCTGGAGATGTGGGTTCGATTCCCATCGGTCGCTCTCTTTCCCGGCACATGGCGCTTTTCTCTGTTCCGGACCCATCAAGCAGGAGTGTATACACATGGCGCAGCGTGGAGAGCTCTTTTCCTCACGGGTAAACCGGGAGAACCGCACCTATTTCTTCAATATCAAGGAAAACCGCAGGGGCGACATGTTCATGTCCATTGTGGAGAGCAAAAAGCTCGCCGGCGGCGAGTTCGAACGCCATCAGATCATGGTGTTCGAGGAAGACCTTATTCCGTTCGCCGACGGTATGAACGAAGCACTCGACGTCATGCGGAAGAAGCGCTATGAGCGCGCACGCCGCGAAATGTCCTCCGATGAATCGGGCAGGGACCGAGACTCCTGAGCGCTTCACGGTGTGAGGCCGTCGGATATCCTTTGTGAACTTCGAACCCATATCGACCGTCAAACGCACCATAGGAAACCATCCAGCGATCGCGAAGCACCTTCGCAATAATACTGGCCGCCGAGATTTCGGGCACAAGTCTGTCTCCGCCGACAACCGCCTCAACCACCGTTTCAGCGGGCACGGCAGGCAGTGACCGGGGCACGAACTTACCATCGACCTGAATCTTCCGAATTTCCGGGAGCCGCCCGCGAAGCGCCGCCACCCCACTCAGGCTTTCCCAGGCACGACGCATCGCCTCGAGCGCCGCGTTGTGAATATTCATCGCGTCGATTTCTTCCGGCCAGACCCAGCCGGTCGCCCAGTACGCATCCGAAACAGCGATCCGCGCGGCAAGGTGCTCCCGCCGCTGCACTGACAGGGTCTTACTGTCGACAAATTCTTTTTCTTTGAGGTCGATGGTTTCCCCAGGGATAAACGCCGCCGCAGTCACCGGTCCGGCGAGCGGGCCCCGTCCCGCCTCATCAATTCCACACACGCGCATGGCATCACTCACGTGGTTAATGCTGCCCGGGGTGGCCCGTGCGTGTCGAGTGCTCGCTTGCCACCGCTGGGCCGCGCGTGTCGAGGGTACTTAAACAGATGTCCAGCGATCCCGGCGCCCCGGAAAGGCTATCGCGCGAGCCACAACCTGTGAAAACGCTCCGTTGACCACGGCGAAATGAGCTTGATACAGTTTCCGCTACCGCACACGC
>CAZMEV010000029.1:29459-31479 GCA_964565375.1 uncultured Spirochaetaceae bacterium | reverse complement strand
GGCGAAAGCGGTTGTGGAAAAACGGCTGTGTCGCTCAGTATTCTGCGACTCCTCCCGATGCCGCCGGCGAATATCGAAAACGGAGAGATATTCTTCGAGGACAGCCGGGACTTGCTGAAGCTCTCCGCTGAGCAGATACGAAAGGTTCGTGGAAATGAAATTGCAATGATTTTTCAGGAGCCTATGACCAGCCTTAATCCGGTCTATACGATCGGAAATCAGCTTACCGAGGCGATCAGTCTTCATCAGAATGTGGACGCGGCGACGGCGCGAACGCGTGCGATCGATATGCTGAAAATGGTGGGTATCCCTCGAGCCGAAGAAGTGATTGACGAGTATCCTCACCGGTTTTCCGGCGGCATGCGTCAGCGGGCAATGATCGCCATGGCACTGAGCTGCGATCCAAAGCTGCTTATCGCGGATGAACCGACGACTGCGCTCGACGTGACCATTCAGGCGCAGATCCTCGAACTTATGCGGGAGCTGAAGGATCGACTCGATACCGCGATTATTTTTATTACCCACGACCTCAGTGTGATCGCGGAAATGGCTGACCGTGTGCTCGTCATGTATGCCGGCAAGATTGTTGAGCAGGGTACGGTTCACGACCTGTTCCATAACCCCCAACACCCGTATACACGAGGGCTCATCGGTTCCCGTCCGACCATGGAGGAGGACCGGGACCGTCTCGCCTTTATTCCCGGGTCGGTACCGAATCCGTTGCACATGCCCGGTGGGTGCCCATTCCACCCGCGGTGTCCCCATGCCATGCAGATTTGCCGGCACGAAATGCCGCGCAGGGTCGATGGAGAGAATGCACACGGCGTACGGTGCTGGCTTCACCTTGATAAGACCGAGGCTCAGGCGCGACCGCTTGAAACCGCACACGAGGCAACCGAGGATTGACGATGGCGACGAGTTCCAGAGAAATGCAGGCCGAGCAGAGCGAGCAGGGCGAACAGTACCCGGTCCTGCGGGTAGAGAGCCTCAAGAAATATTTTCCCATTCGTACCGGTGTCTTCAGCCGTATTACCGGGTATGTGAAGGCGGTAGATGATGTTTCTTTCGACATTTATCCCGGCGAAACCTTTGCGCTTGTCGGTGAGAGCGGCTGCGGCAAGAGCACGGCCGGGCGTACCATTCTGAGGCTTCAATCAGCGACGGCGGGAAATGTGTTTTTTAACGGGGAGGATGTGTTCGGAGCCTCACCGGAGCGCATGCGGCAGCTGCGAAAGAAAATGCAGATCGTTTTTCAGGATCCGTACAGTGCACTGAATCCGCGAATGACCATCGGTGCGGCGATTCGCGAGATAATGAAGGTGCACAACATGGGGCAGGGCCGGGAGCTTGACGCAAAGGTCGAGCGCACTCTCGAGATCTGCGGGTTGCAGCGGCATCACAGTGGACGGTATCCGCATGAGTTTTCAGGCGGACAGCGGCAGCGCGTCGTAATTGCCCGGGCGCTTGCGCTCAATCCCAGTCTTATCGTGGCCGACGAGCCGATATCCGCGCTCGATGTAAGTATCCAGAGTCAGATCATTAACCTTCTCGAGGATCTTCAGGATCAGTTCCAGCTGACCTATCTGTTTATCAGCCACGACCTGAGTGTCGTGAAGCATGTTGCCGACCGGATCGGCGTTATGTACCTCGGAAAACTCGTGGAGGTTGCCTCCAAGCACGAACTCTTCAGTGAGCCGCTGCACCCGTACAGCCAGGCACTTATGTCGGCAATTCCGGTCACCGATCCCGACAAGGCGAAGGACAAGAAACGGATAATTCTCACAGGCGACGTTCCGAGTCCGGCAAATCCGCCCTCAGGTTGTCCGTTTCATACACGATGTCCGTATGCAATGGAGGTCTGTAAGTCGGTGGTACCGCCGCTGAAGGCGACCGAGACGGGACGTAAGGTGGCATGTCACCTCGTGCATCCTCCGGAAGATGTCGCTGCGCCCGGTGGCAAAGAACATGTCGAAAGAGCATCGGGCGGGTGAACCCATGCTCGGGCGGGTGAACCCATGCT
>CAZMEV010000029.1:21634-29359 GCA_964565375.1 uncultured Spirochaetaceae bacterium | reverse complement strand
TCGGGCGGGTGAACCCATGCTCGGGCGGGTGAACCCATGCTTGAAGTGCGATCCTGTCGTCCGGCACGCTGTTGATGCATGAGTGCGGTAAAAGACGGTTTTAACAAAAACAGCCCTTCCCGGTCCCGTTCTGCGCGGTATACGGGCGAAAATCATAAGAATCCGGAGAATGCGCGGCAGGACGAAGTAGGCTTCACCGATAAACTGCTCATGCTTGCCGCAGCGGGCCAGATTCTCGCCCCGATTCTCGGGGCGCTCATTGGAGCAGTGGTGGTGGCCTGGCTTCTTTTTCGTCTCTTTTTCGGTTCGTAACGGCCCTTCGGTTCAAAACGGCCGCTCGGTGTGGACGGGGCCTTCGGTGTGGCTGCGTGGAAGGGCTTGGGTCTGGACGGGCCCCTCGCTGTGGACAGGCCGCGGGCGGACGGGCCGGGCGGCGGCTATTCGGACGCGAAAACGTCATACATTCGACTGTTCGAACATATTCGCCGGAAAGTGCCGTTCAGGTCTCGTCGAGATCGCGCGTGCGTGATATCTTCTTCAGTGTGGGAGAAAGGTATCCGAAGGCCACCACAATACTCGGCCTGGTAGCCGTGGTGGTTTTTGCAGCAGCATGTAGCGACACCTCATTTTTCGTGCCGGAAAGCGCGCGTCGGGCAGAGATGCGCGTTGATCTACCCGACGACGGGGCGGTTCGCCGCGCGGAGGACACCTACCGTGTAGCGGTCGCGGTTCCCGACAACGCGGAATTCGAGCGCGTTGAAACGGAATTTATTGCTGAAGATGGCTCGGTCGCAACCTCTATCGAACGCAGTCGTGACGACTTCGGTGCTGATCTGTATGTGGATCTCCCATTGAACGAACTGTCGCCCGGGCTGTTTACCATCGAGGCGCGTGTGATAGGTGACGGTGCGGAGCTTGCCGAGGCGCGATCGCACCTGTTTGTCGTTGAACAGGACTATGAGTTGTCCGGGTTAAGTGCCTTGCCTGCGAGAGTTTTTCCGGGGGCAAAAGCGCTTCTGCGGGCTACGGTCGAGGCTGAGGGTTCGGATCCCTGGCTGCGCTGGAGTGTTAATGGCGAGACGGTTGCTTCCGGACCGGTTTCCGACGGGCTTGAAGAGATAGAGTGGCAAAGTCCCGAGGAGGAAGGTGTACATCGATTTCGGGTGGATCTTTATCCGTTTGAACCCGGACCGGGTGGTGATTTTGCGTTTAACAGCGAGATTTCGGCTCGGAATGAGATTTACGTAAGTCGTGGCGAGGATGACGAAGAGGGCGAGTTTGGCCCCCCTGAATCGTACTTTTCGTTGCTCCGGTTTCAAGGGAATGTGCGCGATGAGGGAGTGCGGGGCTCTCTGAACAGCAACGTTCGCGACGGAGAATCGTTCGGCTTTCCCGAGTTAAGAGCTGAGCAGGATCGGTTCGGATACTATCTCGACGGCAACAGCGGCTTTGAAATCCCGGGACTTGCCGTGCCCTTTCTCGGCAGCAGTCTGGCTCCGTTTTCCCTGAATGCAATCTTACGCCCTGACGGTACTCCCACTGACGCAGTGCTGTTTTCGACCGGGGATCACAGCGGAGATTTCGGACTCGAGTTGAGAACCGACTCCGACGGTATACCGAAACTCGTCATGGAGCATGACGGTAGCCGGGATGAAAGCTCGGCACGGTACCCGTTTTTCGAGGAAGACTCGGTGAGGCTGAGTGTTTCGGTGTCGCCGGGGGCTGAATATACCACCATTCTCTGGTTTGCCGACGGCCGGCTTGCAAGTATAGATCGAATCGAGGTGGGCTTCCCCACCTCGCCGCTGGGCGAGTCGCCAACGGAGGCAGCCCGGCAAAGGGTAGTCAGTGATCCGGAGGAGTTGGAGGTTCGCGACGGCGTGACGAGGTTCGGGCATGAATCGTCCGGATTCACAGGACTTGTCGAAGAGTTCGGTGTCTATTTCAGAGATGAGCAGGACCGTCTGAGTATCGACGATGGACTGTTCCAACGTGCAATGGAGAGCACCTACGCTTCGAGACTTGCCTATGCGCAAGGATTTGAAGGGCTGTTCCTGCCTGACGAGCTTGAAACTGTGGGGCGTGTGACGGTTCGCGCGGGTGAACTGGTGCTCGAGCCTGAATCTTCAGTATACTTTCCCGCATTTCTCTTCCAGGATGAGGATCTGATCGTCGAAGTCACCCTCGGCGATGAGGCTGCCGAAGCCCGCGGTGAGTTCGTCTTTTCCGAAGCGTACCCGGAAGACGAGGGAGCCCATCTCATGACCGGCCTGACCGACGGCGGCATGAAGTTCGGAGAGGATGACACTGTCGACGCTTTCGCCGGTGCCGCCGACGGCACGTTGCTGCTTCGTATGCGACACGAGAACGATTCGCTGTATGTCCGTGGCGCCGAGGGAGAGGAGCGGGTTATTGAGCTTCAGGAGCCTCGATTTGAAGGAGTCCGCATGACCGCCCGCCATCCGGAGGATCGCGGTGTTCCGCTTCGAATTATGAGCGTGCTTGCACATCGCGATCGAACCGAGCTGGCCGAGCGTCTCGATTTCTCCTGGGACGAGTGATACTGTTTCACACAGCTAGAGAACGGTAAGAGATAACATCGTTATTGACGTCGTATTTAAGAGAACCTGTACGCATGGCATTCCGCCGGTTTTCGGTCGTAATAGTAGTGTTCACAACCCTGGTGGTGCTTACGGCGCCGATTGACGCTCAGGATTTTTCCGAGCGGCAGGACGTTGCGATATTCCGCTTGAGTTACTATGGACAGCCGGAAGTCACCACCCCTTCCGGTCCTTTCATGCGAATCGACATTGACTCCGAGCGTTTTTCGTTTCAATTCCGTGGAACCGGGCGTCAGAGTTGGGATCGCCTGTTTCACAATGCGTTCGGAGCTGTGGACGAACGTATTCGCGATGTTTTCGTTAATCTTGGACGGTTCGATGTTGTAGGGTTTCCGCAACGGGTCCGTGCCGAATATGTCGACGATTTTATCCGTACGATCCGGGAGTATCGCAGTGACGACACAGAACTTCCCGAGGAAGTGCTTCTCGGGCAGCAGGCGTTCACCGAAGATGATTTCCGTGCGCTCACCGGAGGATTCATCGTAGTTGTGCCTTCTGTGACCTGGTACGACATGCAGTACAATTACCGTTCTAACGAGTATACTGCCGAGATAGAAACCAGCTTTACCATCCTTGACGTGGACTCCGAGCGCACCCAGGCACAATTCCGGGTGGAAACCTCAGGGCGTAACACTAATCCCGAACGGGCGGTTCGCTCGGCGGTCAATTCTATCCCGGGCCAGCTCGAGTACGAGCTGCGCTCGATTCCTGAGTTCCAGATTCGCAGTGCCATTATCGACCGGAACGGAGACCGGATCTATCTGGAGTTCGGCAGGAATATGGGGGTGCGGCGTGGCGATGAATACGCGGTTGTCTCTCCGCGGCAGACGAGTTTCGGGTATACCGACGAAGTGGAGACCGGCCTCATTATCGTGAGCGAAGTGTATGAACAATACAGTGTCGGAAGGCTCATTTACGAAGGCGAGGGAGCATCGGTGGGAGACCAGCTGCGCGAAGTTCCGCGTCGTGGCGCTGATATCCGGGTCTACGGCGGCGCCTTTCTCAACTCCGGTGCCCTCGCGGAAGGATCGGTGCGCGGTGCGGGGGGTATGGCTGGAGTGAGTGTGAGTGCAAATCGAGGGTTCTTCCGCTTCAGACCTATGATCACGGTTGAAGTGCCCTTTGTGGGGCAATCCGGGTATCTGCTCTTCGGGGGATACGCCGGGCTGGAGACCAATATATTTCTCCGGCGTGTCCGATTGACTCCGACCATTCAGGCCGGCGTAATGGGCGCCGACCAACCAGGCCAGGATGACTCGGATCCCGCTGCCTCACATGTTGGCGGGAGAGTGGGGTTAAACCTGAGTTTTCAGACGAGTAGAGATATTATGGCTGGTGTTGAACTGGGGTGGACCCATATGTGGACTACGAGTGCCGGCTCGGCGAGAGATCTGCCGGCAATACAGGCCCCGTTTATCGGCGGCTCACTGACAGTCAGGTGATAGTTAGATGATAAGGGGTAAGATTGGTATGGGTATTGCGGAAAGAACGGCACGGTTAGTGAGCGGACTTGCGACTATCGTTTTCTTTGTGTTCGCGTTCGCAGGATGTGCCACAACTGATACCGAGCAGGGCGAGCGGGGCCCGGTATATGAGGCCACCGGTCGTGGTGAAACGTTCGGAACTGCGATGAACGATGCAAAAATGCAGGCAGTACGGTCTTTTGTAATCGATGAAATCGGCGAAGCCGCCGAAGAACGGAATTATGACCTGCTCGAAGACGTTGTATACAGAACGCGAAATCCTAATCAGTTCGTATTCAACGAAACAATGGAAACTCACAGACGGGAAAATATCGGCACCTTTGATGATCCTGAGTTCATATATGAACTCACTATACAGGTGAATGCCGAGGCGGTTCGAAACACCTTGCAGGCAAACGGTATTGATAGCGGCCTGGAACCGGAGCAGTCCGTCGCAGAGACTGAAGACTCGCCTCGCCGGGAACATGATGCGACGGAGCGGGATACGCGGGAACAGGACACTCAGGAAGTAGATTGGCGCGGCGCCACTGAAGAGCAGCGCGAGTTCATTCGCGATTTTGTGGATTCAATGACCTACATGGTTTATTACGATGAAGATCGAATCAGTGCCGACCCGTTTCTGCTTGATCTGGCGGTCGGGCAGGCGAACAGCTATCTCGCTTCCAACGGGTATTTCGCCGTCGACTCATCGCAGGTCGAACGCATAAAGGAAGACCAGCGTCTTGTCTATGAAGAGGAAACCGGCCGGGATGTAGGTATTCTTCAATGGGTGGCGCAGAGGCTGGACGCCGACATCTATGTTGAAATCGATGCATCGGTCAGTCACTCGAGCGAAGGGAATACCCACTACGGACAGGCGAACATAACGCTTCGTATGTATGAAACATCTACCGGACAGCTTCTTGGCTCGGTTCCATACCGCAGTCAGAGAACGGTAAGCAGAGTGGACGCGTTCGATGCCCAGTCCAATGCTGTTCAGAGTGCTGTTCACGCCGCAATGCCGCGTATGATTGAGCAGAGTGAAGCGCTTATGCAGCAGAACTTGAGTCGGGGAATTCGCTATGAGATCACCATCCAGAACACCCCGGATTCCCGCATGGTGAGCCGGTTTCGCTCGCAGCTGCGCGATCAGGTTTCTGCGGTTGATACGGTAAGCCAGAGTCCTGAATCCACGCAACTCACCGTCCGGCACTACGGGCCGCTCGATGAGCTTGAGGACCTGGTGTATGAGGCCGGCGCGGCGACTCCGGGCATGGAGGATCTGTACCAGGTCATACGCCGTGGAAAGGCAATAACATTCAATACCGGTCTTTGAACCGGAACACACGTATTTTGTCCAAACTACAGGAGTGTAAAGAAGATGTGGTGTAAGAATCGAAAACGGTCAGTAGATCAGTCATTCTTTTTTCCGGCGTTTGCAGCAGTTGCGCTTATCGCACTGCTCGCCGGCTGCGCGAGTACACCGGAAGAACGCGAACCGGATCCGGCCGATGAGGCTGTTCAGCCGTTTGTGGTACTCGAGCATCGCGGCAGCACGCGTGGGGTGGAAGCCCCGGATTGGGTGCGGGTAAGTCTCGAAGGGGCTTCTGCAGTTGAACAGATGGATGAGTTCGAAGGCAAATACGCGGTGATCGTGGAGGAAAGCGGCGAGGACCTCAGGGGAGTGCAAATGTGGGCTCAGAACTTCAGCGCACCCTCCCAGATTGCCCAAAGGGTCAGCACGAGGGTAGAGCAACGCTTCGCGGGAGCCGCGGCCGGCGAAGTCGATCAGATCGATACCTACATGGAAAATGTCGTGAAAACGCTCTCGGATGCACAGTTCAGCGGATTTTCGCAGGCCGGAGAATGGTGGGTGAAGTACCGGTGGTATGAGGAAGACGGCCAGACCGTCGACCGCGAGGAGTATCGCTACGTGGTTCTGTATACCATAGACCAGGACGTGCTCGACCGCCAGGTCGACAATGCCATTTCGGCGGTTGAAGCGGATATGCAGGAGCCCGAGACTGAGAATGAACGTACCGTGCGGGAGCGTGTGCGAGATGCTCTGCAGGAAGAGGGACTATAGAGGGGGCCATGCGGAGTGCCGCGTTTCAGACGGCGCTTCGGTAGTGTCCGCCGGATATACCATATGAAATCGTTCCTTTTCCTGCGCTTTCCAGTAATAATTCTGCTCGCGCTCCTGTTGCTCAGTTGTGCAACAGGACCTTCATCCGATGATGTGCAGGACCGTGAACCGCCGGAGTGGGTCGTCGGCGCCCTGCCTGAATCGCCGGACGTCGTGTATTTCAGCGGCAGCGGTGAGGATCCCGAGGGAAGTCAGGTTCGTGCCGAACAGGATGCGACAGCATCCCTTGTAGCCGAGATTACGCGATATCTCGGAGTGCGGGTTGAGGCGGAGACCGAAGCGGTTGCCGCGGCATCACTTGATGACTTTGAGAGCCGGGTTACGCAGACGGTACGGCAGAGATCGGGGGCCCGCATCGAAGGACTTCGTGTGGAAGACCGGTACGTGGAATCGGATGACGGTGAAGTCAGAGTGTATCTGCTCGCCGGTTACGAACGGGCTGCGCTCGAGGCTGAGCGTCAGCGGTTGACCGCCGTTTTCGAACAGCAGGTGGAGGCAGTAGAGGGTACCGCTGAGCGCGCTCGCGAGCACGCGGAACGTGGCGAGTACTTTGCTGCACTGCGGCTGTACCTGCAGGCAGCTGAGGCTGCTCTCGAAAGCGATCTGGAGGATGCATCCCGGAATGCCGGACGGAACGCCCGTGCTGCTCGTGAGATCGCCGAAAACTTACGTCTACGCTCGATTTCCGATTCGCCGATAACTGCGGAGTTGTACTCAGAACATCAAGCAGGACGAGATCCGGTCCCGGGGGCCGATATTCGTATAAGCTATCCTGCGGAGGGACCTGGTGGCCGGACCATTATTCGTTCGGAAAGAACGGTAACCGACGGCCGCGGTCGCATACGCTATTCCCTGCCGCAGGAAACGGCGCTCGAGCACGGTTCCGTTCATGTGAGCCTTGATCTCGACAGTTTGCTCAGGCCTCTCCGGAGAACCGAGGTTTCCGGCGAAATAAATGCTATTGCCGAAGCGGTGCGAGCTACCCGATTGCGCATCGACTATGACAGGCGGGAAGCGGGCAGCGAGGCCACCGGTGATCGTGAGCGTGTGAGCATAGTTGTTACTGAGCGGAACGATAGCGGTGAAGTTGTACAATTGGAACGAACCGCAGGTACGCTTCGCCAGGCGTTGGGCGAACGCGGATATCGCGTTGTTGAATCTGCGTTTTCCTCCGGAAGGGCCGCCGGTCTGAGCCAGCAACAGGTGGTTGCTCGTGCACGCGAGGCGCTGCCGGCGGTGGAACTCGTGCTGATCGCGGAGGTCAGTGTAAGCGAGGTGGTCGAGTCTCCCGAGCCGCTGGTCCGTGTGGACGGTAACTTCTCCCTGCTTGACGCCGACAGTGGAGTCGCTGTCGCCTCGTGGTCGGGGTTCGCTCGTAGTCCCGGCAGCTCGTTGCAGTCGGCCGAAAACGCGGCGTTTCGCCGCATCGGCACCCGAGCTGCAGAAGAACTTGCGGGTCGAGTACCTTGAACCTTCTGTGGGCAATCGGGTGCTT
>CAZMEV010000029.1:2628-21534 GCA_964565375.1 uncultured Spirochaetaceae bacterium | reverse complement strand
GCAGAAGAACTTGCGGGTCGAGTACCTTGAACCTTCTGTGGGCAATCGGGTGCTTTACCTTGAACCTTCTGTGGGCAATCGGGTGCTTCTATACGTGATCATGTGCCACCGGAGATGTGATCACGTTCGACCGGGGAGGCGATCATGTCCCGGCGACGGCGCTCATAATCTTCGGCGGATCATTTGTTATAACCCCGTCGCATCCGGCCCTCACGAGGCGTGTCGCCTCGGCCGGGTCGTCCACCGTCCAGGGAAGTACCGAAACACCGAACATCTTTCTCGGTAGCATGTTCAGCGAGGTAACCTGTTTCTGATCCGGTTTGAGCCCGTCGGTCCCGGCAAGCTGCCTGCCGAGTCCGCGACGAAGGTACCAGGGCAGTTCGCTTGAGGCTTTTGTATAGATGATCGAGGTGGGAATATCCGGCGCAATTCGCTTGAATTTCTTAAGCGGGTATGGATTGAATGAGCTTACCAGTACGCGATCAGCAAGACCACGTGATTGAATCATGCTCGCCAGTGCCTGCTCGATACCGGATCCGCCGCGCCCTCGCGTCTTGATTTCAATATCGAAGTACATATTCGAGCCGAACTCGTTGAGAACGTCGGTCAGCCGCGGGATGCGCTCGTCGTCAGGCAGCGACAGCCGGCTCAATTCACGCCAGGACATTTCGATCACCGTACCGGTCGACCCGGTCATCCGGTCTACCGTCCAGTCGTGAAATACAACGAGCTCTCCGGTACTGCACATTTGAATATCGAGCTCAATACCTGTTGCCCCGCACTCCCGGGCGCCCCGAAATGCACTCATGGTGTTTTCCGTCTTAACGGCGCTGTAGCCGCGATGGGCGAAGATCAGGGGGCGCGCTACGCCGGGGAAAAGTTGTCTGGCCATATGTTCAGGTATCCTCCTGGTTCATTTTTCGCTTGAGCTTCTCCAGTTCGGAGTCAAGGTCGATGTTTTTGAGCTCGCGTTCTGTTCTCCGTGATTCCGAGGACCCCACCACCTGCTCGAGCTGTTCGTTCAGTGCCTTTGCGTCGACAGTCATTTCGGGGGTGCGCTTGAGTTTCTGGTAGTTCTGCTTGAGAAGATCAACCGTTCGCGCAAGTTCTTTTTCCTCTTCGCGCAGACGGTGTACGTTGGACTTTGCCTCTTCCCACTTCTGCAGCGCTACGCGCGCGAGCTCCCGGTCGCTCTTGTCATACGCAAGCCGGGCCCGCTTCTGCCACAGCTGAAGGTCGTCCTCGGCTTCACGAAGCTGTTTCTGTAGCGTCTTGAGCGAACTGACATACGACTGCACATACTGGTGTGCATCCGCCTTGCTCATTCCACTGAGATCCGCGTCGGCAGCGCTGTTCCTCGGCTCACTGTCGAAATCGGAAAGATCCATGATGCTCCTCCTTGTTGCAAAGCGAAGCCTGCCGCCGGTCGCGTTTGCCCGGCGGCAGACATCCCGTACAGCCAGATTGTATTGGTTCCGGAATAGCTGCACAAGAAAAAGCTCTGATAATCGTGAAGACTATGCTCGGCGGCAAACAGAAAGCCCTGAAATCGTGAAGACTATGCCCGACGCAAACAGAAAGCTCCGTTAATCGTTCTCGCGATCCTCTGGTAGCGGACCCGGCAGTTCTGCTATCACTTACAGTCGTGACAGCTCCAAGACCCTACCAGGACCGGGATACATCCATTTACGCCCTCGCCACACCGGCGGCCGAAAGCGCGCTGGCCGTCATTCGTACGAGTGGCCCGGGTGTTATCGAGCATGTGGCAGCCTGCTTTTCGAGGCCGGAGGCTTTGCGGGAAGCTGCAGGCAACACCGCGGTGGTCGGCGTATTTGTTGATCCGCAGGACCGCTCTCATATCGATCAGGTTGTCTGTGTTGTCTATCGGGCGCCGAGAAGCTACACCGGTGAGGACTCGGTGGAAATAAGCTGCCACGGGAGCCTGCCCGTGATCCGCTCGATTGCAACCGCGCTTGAGGCGTCAGGGCTGCGGCAGGCGCAAGCCGGTGAGTTTACCCTTCGGGCGTTTCTATCGGGAAAGATGGGGCTGACCCAGGCTGAAGCTGTCGCCGAAATTATCAATGCTCGCACGGACACCGCTCGCAGCCTTGCGCTCGGAAGACTGGAAGGGCGTCTCGAGCAGGAAATCGAGCGCCTCAAACAGGAGCTCGTAAAGGTTCTCGCCGCGGTCCAGATTCAGCTCGACTACCCGGAAGAGGAAACCGGGGAAATCGCATACGATCTTGTCCGGCTCGAGCAGGCCACTAGTGAGTTGCGCAATCTCGTTTCCACCTATCGCTCGGGCCGGCTCTATCAGGCGGGAGTGCAGGTTGCCCTCGCCGGAGCAACGAACGCAGGCAAGTCCAGCCTGTTTAACCGCCTGCTCAGGGAAGACCGCTCAATTGTGAGCGAAACCCATGGAACGACGCGGGATTTCATTGAAGCGACGGTTGATATCGCGGATATTCCGGTACGCCTCTACGACACAGCCGGCATCCGCCAGATCGACGAGTCGGTGGAACAGGAAGGCATCCGGCGGACAAAAGAGGTAATCGAACAGGCCGCGGCCCTGATCTATCTTGTGGATGCAACGCGGGGTATGGATGATGCCGACCGTCAGACCATAGACTCCTTCGCTGCCTCAGGGCCGTGCATTCTGCTCTGGAACAAGATTGACATGATCGCTGACCGAGAGTCCGGTCAGGCCCCCGACGGATTTATTCCCATATCGGCGGAAACCGGAGAAGGCCTTGACGAGTTTCGAAGTGCACTCGAGCGCACTCTGACCGAAGGCGGAATGCAGCTTCGTGGCGGTGAGACGGTCATTGACAATGCAAGACAGGCAAGTCTGGTTCGCCGTGCAATCGAGTCGGCCGAGCGAACCGCGGAAAGCATGCGCAGCTCGGCTCCGGCCGACCTGGTCGCCGTCGATCTTCAGGATGCCGTCGATGCCCTCGGGGAAATCACCGGTGAAGTGACCTCGGAGGACATTCTCGACACAATGTTCGGAGACTTCTGTGTGGGAAAGTGATAGCGGTCAGCCTCGGACCGGCGCTCCGGGATTCCTGAGTGGTGAAACACTCACGAATGCTCGAGACGCTCGACAACCTCGCGGGTCGTCTCCGACCACATATCCCTGTCGCGGTACCATTCAGCCATAGTTTCAAGAAACTCCCGGTAGAGTTTGCCGAATTCCTTCTGGGCCTCGGGGTCTCCGCTCTTCTGTTTCTCATAGAGTTCCGTGAACTCAGGACGTTCTGCTTTCCATTCATCCTTGAGCTTCGAGACCGCTTCCGGGGCCTCTACCCACCGGGCGAGTTCAGTCCCGTCCTCTGCCCATATGGATACGACGGGGATGTGCGTGGCACCGCTGTTGTTATAGAAGTCATTCAGCTCGGTGTGTTCGGATCCCCGAACGATGTAGAACGGGATCTCCGCCTGCTCGAAGAGTTTCATGAGCACCGGTACGTTGCAGGCGGAATCTCCGCACCAGTCTTCAGTCATCAGCGAAGCGAATGAAACATTTCTTGTCGCCGCCGCTTCGCCGATGCGTTCAACGTGCGACTCTTCGACGCCGGCCTCTTCGGCAAGCTTTTTCATGAGCGATCGGTAGTTCCTGACATTTGCGATGTAGTCGCCGGGTTCAAAGCCTTTCTCTTTTATTTCCTGTATCATATATGAAAAAGTATATACACGTAAGGCCGGAGAATCAAGTCGACGACGGCAGGTGCACTGCGTTTATCATTGGAAAAACAGTTTCGCCTCACCTTTACCGGCGTGCCCGGATTTCGCTACACTCACGGCACTTATGGACTTCGATGCGATTGTAGTTGGTGGCGGTCACGCCGGAATAGAGGCGGCGATGGCGCTTGCTCGCCTTGATTACTCAACAATGTTAATTACGCAGAGTCTCGACTGTATCGGGCGTATGAGTTGCAATCCGGCCGTAGGCGGCCTCGCCAAGGGCAATATGGTTCGCGAGATTGACGCACTCGGCGGACAGATGGGGCAGCTCATAGATTCGACAATGATCCAGTTCCGCGTACTCAACCGCAGTCGCGGTCCTGCGGTCCAGGCGCCGCGTGCGCAGGCGGACAAGAAAGCCTACGAGGTCCTTGCCAAGAAGACCGTCGAGCGGCAGAAGAACCTGCAGGTATATATGGATACTGTGGTAGCTCTCGAGTACGCCGACGGTGACAGCCCCTTTGAGGCACGCCGTGGCGGGGTGCACTCCACCGTTCTGGGCCAGAGCACCGACGGGACCGGCGGTGGCTCAATGCAGGGAGCCACTGAGACCGGATTCGGCTCAAGTGGACGGCATATTCGAGGCGTACGAACGAGCAGGGGCAAGCGTATTACCGCTCCGGTTGTGGTACTTACCACCGGGACGTTTCTCAACGGCCGGATTTTTATCGGTGAGTTCAATGAAGAAGCCGGCCGTATGGCCGAGCCTGCGGCGAAAGGTATAGAGCGGTCGCTGCGCGAACTCGGGTTTCGTATGGGCCGCATGAAGACCGGTACTCCGGCGCGCGTTCACCGTGCCTCGCTCGACTTTGACCGTATGGAGGAGCAGTTCGGCGACGAGGAGATCGTTCCCTTCAGTTTCAGCCACACCAATGTCGACCGGCCGAAGCTCTCCTGCTATGTAACGTTCACAAGCGATAAGACGCATCGGATCCTCACGGAAAACATGGACCGCTCACCGCTGTATTCCGGGCTCATCGTCGGTAACGGTCCGCGCTATTGCCCAAGCATTGAGGATAAAGTGGTGAAGTTTCCGGATAAGGATCGACACCAGGTGTTCGTGGAGCCTGAGGGCCTTGATACCGAGGAGATGTATCTCAACGGGATAAGCTCCTCGATGCCCGAGGAAGTACAGGAGAAGTTCATTCATACTATTCCGGGACTCGAGCACGCGCAGATCATGCGTCCGGGATACGCGGTGGAGTACGACTACATTGACCCATCGCAACTGTATCCTACTATGGAGGCGAAACTTTGTGACGGTCTGTTCATTGCCGGACAGACAAATGGAAGTTCCGGGTACGAAGAAGCGGCCGCGCAGGGACTCATGGCCGGTATTAACGCCTCACTTCGTCTTCAGGGCGCCGAGCCGTTCGTGCTCGGTCGGGCCGAGGCGTATATCGGTGTTCTCTGTGACGACATGGTGACCCTCGGTACGAAAGAACCGTATCGCATGTTTACAAGCCGGGCAGAGCACAGGCTTATTCTGCGCCACGATTCAAGCGACATGCGGCTTTTCGAAAAGGGCTACGAAGTCGGTCTCCACGGTGAGGAACGTTACCAGCGGTTTCTCGAGAAGCGCGATCGCATTGAGCATTTCAAGGAACTGCTTCGCAAGCGTCACCTTGGAAGCCGGGACTTCGAATCCGACGCGGTTGAAGCCATGAACGGTCGCCGTCCGGTCTTCGAGCGGCATCTGGGCAAGAGCCTCTATCAGGTGCTCAAAGATCCGGAGATCAAGGTCGATGATCTCCTGCCGCTTATCTCGAACGGTGACAGCGGATCGCAGAACGGCCGGCACGATGAAAACGGAGTAACCCCGGGCGAAGATCTCGAGGCATCAAGCCGCGAAAATGGTCAGCGGGCTTTCGAGACAAGCTGGCTGCATCAGGTGGAACTTGACGTAAAGTACGAGGGCTACGTAGCGCGGCAGGAAAAGCAGGTTGCCCGCATGCAGAAAGTCGAGAAGATGAAGCTTCCTGCCAACTACGACTACGATCAGGTCAAAGGGCTTTCCAACGAGGGCCGGGAGAAGCTGAAAGAAATACGACCCCTGAATCTCGGGCAGGCCGGACGGATTTCCGGGGTCCGAAACTCCGACATAGCCGTGCTCATGGCGCACCTCGAGGCCGACCGTGTTCGCCGTTCAGGTTGAGCATCTGCCGGCACCTGATGGTTGCCGGCGTGGCGCTTGTCCGTCGGCCGCACATCTGAAAGGGATCCGGTCGTGACCGAAGCGGAACGCACACTTCTCGAGGAAGGGCTCTCCGATCTCCTCTCCTCGCAGCAGATACATCTGGTCGAACGCTACTGCGACGAGCTCGCATTGTGGAATCCGAAGCTGCGGCTGGTGGACGCTTCAGGCAGCGATCTTATCGTCCGACATGTGTTCGACTGCCTTGCGGCACTCCCTGCGCTTCGCGAGTCTCTGCAGGTACAGAGGGCGAACGCCGATCCGCCGGTGCTTGCCGACCTCGGTTCGGGCGCGGGACTTCCCGGATTTCTTTTTGCTATCGCGGTACCCGAAATACGTGTGTGGCTTATTGAGCGGGGAGGTCGGCGCTGTGGATTTCTGCGGAACTGCCGGGCTGTTCTCGGGCTGTCGAATACCGAAGTTCACGAAACGGCAAGCGAGTCACTTTCCGGGGAGAGCTGTCATCTGGTAACCGCCCGCGCGTACGCTCCGTTAACCCCGGAGTTGCTCAGGCTCGTCTATCGGCTGCTCAAACCGGAAGGGGAGGCGTTGCTTTTCAAGGGACAGCGAGCGAGACTCAACGAAGAACTCGCCGCCGCTTCGACTGCGGCGCAGTGGGATCGGGTCGACGTCCGGGTGGATGCGGTTACGGTTCCCCGGCTCGACTCTGAGCGGCATCTTGTTCGCATCCGTAAAACCGGGCCTTCGAATAGCGATCAGCAGAAGGGCATTGCCGGACAAAGCGCAACCTGAGCCCCGCCGACCGCAACCTGAGCCCCGCCGACTTCGGAACTACTTGAAATCCCGACCCCCGGACCTGAGACGCGCTGCACCCGCAACTACCGGAATCCAGGACGCACCGGATCCCCTCATGCAAAAACCAGTCAGAAGTTGCCGGGCAGCTTCTGAAGCCATTTATCCAGCTCTTTTTTTCCGTGCAGATCAATGAGCCGGGCTTCGACGAATGCGCGAGCGCCTTCACTGAAGTCTCCGGCGCAGAAGCAAATGCCGCGTCCGGCCTTTACCTCTTTAATCCTGGTGTGAAAATCCCGAAGCATAAGCTCACCGACGGTCCCTGTGGTGCGCATGAACCGGAACAGGATTGTGTCTTCCCAGCTTCGCGTTTCCACCTCGGTGAGCAGATCCGCATGCATGTTGGATTCAACGTGAATATCCACGAGTTTCACCTGTGCCTGGGCGAAATATCCGGACACTATGCGACGGCAGAGACTGACGAAGTCACTTGAAGCGCCGAGCAGGTACACCTGGAGGTTGTGATTGCTGCTGAGCTCTTCGGCAGCACTCAACTGTTGCGCGACGTCCTTGTAGTCGGGCCGAAGAGCGTGAATCTCGCGCAGTTGTCCGGCCGCCTTGGATACCTGCTGATTCCGGGTATACGCATTCGCGAGCCGGTATTTGAGCTCGAGCAACGTCTCCTGTTTAATGTTTTCGTGCTTCAGCCCGATCTCGAAGTCCTTAATGGCCTGCTCATACTTCTTCTGTTGTGCGCGGATTACTCCGGCCCGCAGTGAGGCGCTTGGTCCGAACGTGGGATCGGCGCGCAGATGACTGAAAATCTTGAGTGCCTGCTCGTTCTGACCGAGTTCGTAGTATGACTGGGCAAGTGCGAACTGTGACTCTTTGTCTCCCGGTTCCTGGCTGACTGCCTTCTGCAGCATGGTAATGGCATTCTTATACTGTTTCATTCGAAACAGCGCCTGACCGTAGTATCGCAATGTCGGTCCGTGCTCGGGCTGCTGCTCGTTTGCTTCGCGAAGCAGCGCTGCCGCTTTCTCGTAGTTCTTCCTGCGATACTCGAGGTATCCGAGGTTATAGTTCACTTCGAACAGTTCCGGGCGGTGCTGGCGCGCGTAGGCGAGGCCCTTATAGGCTTCATCGAACCGCCCGACGTGAAGCGCGCTCAGCGCATGGCGAAGGGTGACGTCGAACTCATCGATACCTTCAGCACTCGGGGCGAGCTCAAGCAGCGCATCGTAGGTGGCGAATGCTTTCTCCCAGTTCTTCTCGCGGTAGTACAGGTCGCCGATTTCGCTCAGCGCCCGGACATCTTTCGGGTTCTGGGCAAGGCGCTTGTTGGCCTTCTTCAGTATCGTTGCGCGGTCGCGGACTTTGTTCTTCTCATCCGGCCCTGACCGTGCTCGATCCCGTTTTACAATGGAGACAGCCAGGGCCAGGAGAACGATAATTCCTACGGCCAGAATGCCGATAATCACCGGGAGAGACATGCGGCCATTATTTCGATGCGGACTCACGGCGTCAATGAACGACGGCGCAGCGCCGTCTGCGCCTTCGTTGACAAAGCAATCATGGCTGCCATACGCTTCTTCACGAACCATGGAGGGTCGCTGGTGAACGACACGGTAATTGCCATTCGCACTGCCGACGGCAGCTGGTTTCCGGTTCTCGACCGTCATTCCGGCGGGAGAAAACGAGTTATCCTGACAACTGCGCGCGCAAATCAGGAGCGGGTAAACATTGACATGTACGAAGGCCCCCGGGACGATCTTTCGGCCGCCGAGTACATCGGAAGTCTCGTTATCGAAGGGATAGAGCCCGGCGAGGCGGGTGAGGTCGAAATTGAGTTTCTTGCCGGTGTCGATGACCACAATAATCTGAGGGCACAGGCCACCAACAGGGCTTCCGGCGATTCTCAGAGTCTCTCGGTCAGTCTTCTCGATCGCGAATCGCTTCCCGAGGAGCCGGCACGGGAACCAACCGGGGATATGCCGGATTTCTCCATGGATGAAGACGAGGAAAGCGATGCGTTTCAGGATTACCCTGAAGCCGAAGAGTTTTCTGAAGACTTCTCTTTCGATGACGAACTGCCTCAGCCCGCGTCCCCCGATACTGAATCTGCCGACTTCACGCTGGATGACGATTTACCCGAGCCTGAATCCCTCGAGGCGGTCGGCTCTGGGGCGTTGGAGCCATCCGGTTCCGAGCCATCCGGTTCGGAGACAACGGATTCGGAGACAACGGATTCGGAGTCATCTGATGAGGATGCCTACGATCTCAGCTCCCAGTTGGAGGAACCGCCGATCTTCGATATGCCGGATGACTTCCCGGAAGAAGGGTTCGACGAATTGTCGAGCGAAGAACAGCCCGAGGGGTTCATCGCGGAAACCGAAGAGCTCGAGCCGGACTATTCCGGCGAGGAGCGCGCTGAGGAGTATGCCGGAACCACGCCCGAGTATCTCACGGACAGTCCGTCCGAGGACGCGACTGAAGATGCTTCGCCGCGCCGTCCGTCGGCTGCGTTTTTTGTGGTCTATATGGTTCTTGCGCTCGGAATACTTGCCGGCGTCGTCTATCTGATTTACAGCGCGTTTCAGGCCGAGCCGATTCCGCCGCTTGAGAGTGCGCGCAGTGTTTTCGCGGCGCTGCCGTTTTTCACGCTCCACCGGGGCGTGTGGCGGTGGCGATGATGCACAACCCGGGAACCCATCAATCTGAAAAGAAAATCCGAACCGACTATGAAATGCATTCACCTGCTGCTTCTGCTTCTGCTGACGGTTGCCGGTTGCGCGAATGAGCCTGAGCCTCATTTCCTCGGCATGGATTACGAGGCGTCCATGGCAAGACTCGATCGCGGCGACTATTCGTTCCTCTCAGATTTCGAATACTCCGAATCGCAGCCTGTCTACCGGATAGACGAAGGGGCCGCCTATTACATCGGACGGGTTTTCGAGGAGAAGGGGCGCCCCGAAACAGCCGTGCAGTTTTTCTCCCGGCAATGGGAGGTGGACGCCGAGCCCTGGCGCAGTGAAGCCGGGTTGCGGTTTGTCGAACTTCTATTGAATGAGGTTGATGTTGCCCCGCGCGCGCGACGCGCACTTGCGATCGTCGAGACGTTGTCCGGGGAGATTGAAGGCGGGGAATTTGAAGAGGGCGAGCGGCCCGAGCATCTGCCTGAAGATCGGTTTAACAGGGACGCGATCCTCACGGCACGGGCGGATCTGCTGCTTGAACTCGAGCGCTACGAGGAGCTTACCGCCCTGTCTTCCGAGGCGGCCGGTACCCCTGCGCTGTATCCGAGGCTGGCGGTTGCTGCATTTGAGCGCGGCGAACACGGGCAAGCGCGCGATTATGTCTATCAGACGGTGAAGAACGCTCCCCGCGATACGGCGATCACACGGCTTGTGGAGGCATTCGATTCGGAGGGGTACGACGAGCGGGTCACAGCTGAGCTGGCCGAGGTGCTCTCTGCGCGGGCGGCGGTCGCCGACAGTGAATGGGACGATGCAGTCGAAACGTTCGGGAACAACAATGCCGACGAATTATTCGAGGCACTCGATAAGGAGTTGCGTTGGGCACGGCCTGTCATCGGAGATATTCGCGAGGCATACTTCCGTGGCGGCAAGCCACGGGAAGGCGCATCGGCACTGCGCTCTATCGCCGGAGACGGCGACAGCAACCCTTCCGCCCCACCGGAGGTTCTCACCTATCTGTATCAGAGTGCCGGGCGGCTTTATCGTAACGCCGGTGCAAATCATGAGGCGGTGGACGTACTCGGGCAGGCAATTGATACCGCGCGGGATTCCCGGGACCGTGATACTGCCCTGTTTCATTATCTGCATGCGTCGGTAAGCGCAGATCCCGTTTCGCTTGTGCAGCGTCTCGACGATCGGCTCGACGGCAGTTCGGAGGCCGCGCGACATAATCGGCCGCTTGAACGGTTGCTCGCCAACATTATTGCAGCTCGCCGGTGGGATCTTCTCGCCGAAGCCTACCCGTCCGTGCGGGCCCATGCGTCCGGGCGAAGCGCCGCACAGTACGGAGTTTCCTATGCCGCCGCGCTGCGTGCCGGGTTTCTCGCGCCTCCAGCCGACGAGGACGCTGCGGAAGCAGAGCGGCGGCTGCTCGAACAGGCGGCGAATCAGACTGAAAGCCGCTACTATGCCATTCTCGGCGCGGTAATGCTCGGTGAAACGCCGCACGCGCTTCCCGGCGAGCGGGATGTGGAGCGGTCGGTCGTGCCCGGCCCGGACGACGATCTTATTTCCGGCTACCTCGAGTACGGACTGCTCGGACCCGCATACGAGGCGGTATATGGCGAGGGCCGACGTTCGGGCCAATCGGTTACGCGTGAGCTTGCCGAACGCCTTGCCGCGGACGGGCAGCTGCTCGAATCGCTGCGCATTGCAAATCGGCTCAGTCGCATTGAAGGGGTGGTTATCGATACGGATCTGGCCGAACTCATTTATCCTCGCGCCTACGAAGACGAGTTGCTTCCGGTCACCGATGAATACGATATTCCCGAGTACCTTTTCTACGGCCTTGTGAGGGAAGAGAGTTACTTCGATGCGGCGATTCAGTCGTGGGTGGGTGCCACCGGCCTCGCGCAGCTCATGCCGGCGACGGCCGCGGATGTCGCAGCACGGCTCGGGGTCAGCGACTACGACCTGACCGACCCGGAAACAAATCTCCGCTTCGGCGCCCGCTACTTGTCCGATCTGTACCGGTCATTCGGAACCTGGACGCCGTCGCTTATCGCCTACAACGCCGGCCAGGGACGGGTTCGGCGGTGGCAGGCGCTTCGTGGTGATCTTCCCCCGATTCTGTTTCACGAATCGGTCCCCATTCATGAGCCACGTGACTACATCCGCAAGATTCTCGTCTCCGCGGTTCATTACCGCCACCTCTACGAGGACGGAAGCGTAAACGCGACGGTCGAAGACTTCTTTCCCGGCATAGTTCCGGCCGGAAGCGATTAACCGGCCGGAAGCGATTAAGAATGGGCGCAGGAAGGCGTCGCGCAGCCCGCGCCGCTATTCGCCTTACAGCGGCCTGCCCATGCCCCACGCTGACCCCATACCGCCAATCGCTCGCCAATCGACCGCGCACCACCCCTAAGGATCGCCCGCATTCCTCCGATACTCATAAATGCAGCCGGAGGGAGGGATATGCAGCAGCTTACAGAATCAATTCGTTCTCTGACCGCGACCGTGCTTGCCACACTCGGCATGCTTGTGGTTGTCAGTCTGTCCGTCATACCGCTGGTGAATCTGGTTCCGGCCGGGTTTCTCCAGGTGTTCGCGCTTCCCGGGCGCTTTCTGTTTGCCAGTTTTCACGCTGCAGCGGCCTATATTCCCGTGTATCTCATTGTCGCCGCTGCCATGGTCCGTCGGGGAAGCGGAGCATCCGCGATCCTGGCCCTTAATTTGAGTATTCTCCCATTTCTTACCCTCGCGGTGGCGCTCCGGCTCGCTTTCGATGCCCGTGTAAGCGCAAGTCCCGTGACCGCAGGCGTCGAACAGATGCTCGGCCTCGTCCCTGGTGCCGCAGCCTTCGCCCTTCTCACCGCATTGCTTTCAGCACTCGTTGTCGCGGTCTGGTATATGTGGTCCCGCGTCGACGGCGACCGGCACGACGCCGGATTCGGTCGGAGGGACTCTGAGGTCGATGGTTCCCGCGAGGTGCTCGAGCTTCCGGCTCCGGCCGCGGCGTTTGCCTGGCGATATACACCCCGCGGTAAAGCCCGGGCGGCCGCGCAGGCTGCCGATGAGGCCGGCGGCGGCGACACGTCGGGTGGTGAGGTCGCTGCTGACGATGCTCCTGCTGAGGATCCGTCTGCCGCCGATGCGCCGGCTGGTGGTACACCTGTCGATGATGGGTCGGCTGAAGAGGACGACTCAGAGCTGGAGGACATTCCCCCGGTGGTGCGTCCACGGGAGAGCGCTGCATCCGACGATGACGGTGTAGGGCTGCAGATTGCCTGGCCCGCCGGCCGGTCGCGCGTCCAGTTCGACGACGATCCCGCGGTCGACTACTACGCAGAGCAGGAAGAGCGACAACAGCAGCAGGAAGCAGAGGCCATGCGGCAATCACCGGAGGAGCGCCAGTCGGCGCAGTTTTCGCAGTCGGCCGCTTCGTCTGCGGATGTGCGTGATCCGCTTATCGTTGAGTTTCGCGACGGGCGGTTTCGAAGTGTCGATGCCGAGGGCGATGAGGTTTTGCTCGGGTTTTCTGCTGAAGAGGGTACTGCTGAAGAGGCTACTGCTGAAGAGGGTAGCCGGGAATCACAGAACGAAGTTCCCGCCGACATGATGCCCATCGAAGAGCTCGAGGCTGTCGACGAGGACGAACCCTGGTCCGCTGAAGCCGGCGAAGCGCCCCGATATGAATCGCAGGGACAGCACTACACAGCCGAGGACTACACGGGCGACGACTACCCGGACGACTACGACGCAGAGGAGTACTACGAAGACGCGACGTGGGATGACGACTACGACGAGGACGACGAATACCTCGAGGAAACGGCAGAGCGTTCAACCGACGAATCAATGGATGAACCGGACGAAGAGCCGGCCGGCGTTGAAGTAGTGGACGAGTCTGACGAGTTGCAACACGAGCAGTCGCAGCCCGAGCAGTCGCAGCCTGAGGCCCCGGCACGTACTTCGCGGAAGAAATCCGGCAGAAGCAGAAAGCCGCGTTACAATGTGCCGATCGAAGGGCTGCTCCACGAGTATCCCAATGAACACTACTGGGAGCTCGATGAACGCACGAAAAGCGACGGAGAGACGCTTCGCTATACCCTGCAGGAGTTCGGCATTGAGGCGGAGGTAACCGGAATACGCAAAGGGCCGGTTATTACGATGTACGAAATTCTTCCGGCCCCCGGTGTAAAGCTTACCAAGATCGTTAACCTCGCGGACAATATCGCGCTTCGCCTTGCAGCCCAGACCGTACGTATTGTAGCTCCGATTCCCGGAAAGCACGCGGTGGGTATCGAAGTTCCGAACAAGCGCCGTTCCATAGTCAGTTTTGCCGATCTCGTGCAGCAGCCGGCGTTTAACGACAAGGAGCAGTCCATTCCCATGGCAATCGGAAAGGACATTCCCGGTGATGCCCAGATTATTGACCTTGCCAAGACGCCACATCTGCTTATCGCCGGTGCTACCGGGAGCGGAAAGAGTGTGTGCGTGAACTCGATTATCTGTTCCATCCTCTATCGACGTCCGCCCGAGGACGTGAAGATGATCCTGATCGATCCGAAGATCGTCGAGCTGAAGTTCTACAACGACATTCCTCATCTGCTTACTCCGGTGATTACCGAGCCGAAGCGCGCGTTTCAGGCGCTGCAGTGGGCGCTCTACGAAATGGAGCGCCGTTACAGCCTGCTCGACAGCCTGCAGGTGCGCGATATCAAGAGCTACAACCAGAAAGTGAAAGCGCGCAAGCTTGCCACCGAGACGCTCCCGTACCTTGTTATCGTTGTGGATGAGTTCGCCGACCTCATGGCTACTTCGGGCAAGGAGCTTGAAAGTACACTCGCCCGTCTTGCAGCGATGAGCCGGGCGGTAGGCATACACCTTGTGCTGGCTACCCAGCGGCCGAGTACCGACGTTATTACCGGGCTCATAAAGGCGAATATTCCTTCGCGGATTGCGTTCATGGTGGCAAGCAAGGTCGACAGCCGGATTATCCTCGATTCGCAGGGCGCGGAGAAGCTGCTTGGACGTGGTGACATGCTCTTTACATCAGCCTGGGATCCCGCTCCCATTCGCATGCAGGGGGCATTCCTCAGCGAGGATGAGGTTGAACGGGTTGTAAACCACGTGAAGACGCTTGGCGAGCCCGAGTACATAGACGACGAGATCTTCATAGACGAGGATGAAGATCCCGATATGCAGGAAGACCTCGAAGATCCGCTCCTCGAGAAGGCCATTTCGGTCGTACAGCAGTCGCGGAAGGCAAGCGCAAGCTACCTTCAAAGGCGGCTGAAGATCGGCTACAATCGGGCTGCGCGGATGGTCGAGGAGATGGAACGGCTCGGAATCGTCGGGCCGGCCAACGGATCCAAGCCGCGCGAAATCCTTCGAAACGAAGCGGTCGGCGTGGGAGAATAATCGCCGGCTATGGAGTCCTCGCTCATGACGAACCTCCCTGTCCCCGCCGCCTCGCTGATCATTGCCGTTGTGGTGCAGCTGAGCTGCCAGCTGTTCAAGTTTGTGGTGTATTCCATCCGGGACCGGGAGGTGGCTCCACGCTACTTTGTCACGGCGGGCGGCATGCCGAGCGCCCATTCGGCCTTCGCGGCGGCGCTCGCCGCGGCGGTAGCGTTCCGGTCGGGAATTGACAGCGATGTATTCGCCGTTGCGTTCGTGTTCGGTGCGATTGTCGCCTATGACGCCTACCGGCTCCGCGGTCACGTGCAGATGCATGCGGTGCGCATAAACGAACTCGAGCGGGCACTCGAACGCACCGCCGGAGACGTACGGGGCGTCGAAGCCGTGCAGCGGGCTGAGTCAGGCAGCGACAGCGTGGCCGAAGGTGAAAGGCGGGGCGAACCGGCGGGAACGCAGACGTCCGGATTTACACCTGTGCCGGAAATGGTCGGCCATACGCCGGCGGAAATTATCGTGGGGATACTCTACGGTGCCGGCGGCGCGCTTCTCGTCTCGGTTCTGCTTCTGTAGGCCCGGCGTCAGCGATTTGCCGGGAAAGAATTGCGCGAAACCGACATTGCTGTTGTATCTTCATGCGCCGCCTGCATAGTATAATCTCAATGGAAAATGACCGACGACAGAAACGGTGGTGAATACCCTGAACGTTTCGACTCCCAATCCGGGCTTTCGGCCGAAGAATATGGTGAGCTCGAGGGCGTTCTTTCAAGACTGTCCGAGACCGATCGTGCGCGTCTTGATAGCTACAGGGCGGCGTCACTGTACCGGGGCATCAAATCGCGGGCGCTTGACCTCGGCTACCGCACTATTGACGAGTACACGCGTTCTCTTGTCCGTTCCCCGCAGGAACAGCACCGGCTTGTGGAGAAGCTGAACGTCGGGGTGACCTCCTTTTTTCGTGATGCCGAGACGTTTGAATGGCTTGCCGAACAGGTCCTCGCACCGGCGCTCAGTAGAGGTGAGGGGGATTTTCGCGTGTGGGTTCCCGGTTGTTCGACCGGTGAAGAGGCCTATTCGCTTGCGATTATTCTGCGCGAGCTTCTCGAGTCCACCCGGACGCAGCGGTCTGTGCGCATGTATGCGACCGATATCAGCGAAACTGCGATTGATACGGCACGACGCGGGCGCTATCAGCACACCGCGCTTGAAGCTATGGATCCGGCTTGGCGGGAACGCGCATTCGAATGGACGGGAGACTCATGGCAGGTGGTTGATTCTGTTCGCCGCATGATTTCGTTTTCGTTGCAGAATGTCCTTTCAGATCCTCCACTTTCGGGCATGGACCTTGTGAGCTGCCGGAATCTCATGATTTACCTGGATGAACAAGGACAGCAGCAGGTTGCCGCAGCGGTGCATTTCTCCCTGAAGCGGGAGGGCGTGCTGCTCCTCGGACAGTCGGAGGGTGGCCGGCGTCTTGAGCCCTACTTCCGTCCCATAGAGCCGGGCATTCCGGTGTTCAAATCGGTTCCCGATGCTGCAGCGTACCGCTCACTCGAGCAATTTCCTCAATCCGGAGCCGCCTCCGAGAGCCGGAAATCGCGCACACGTCCGGATGAACCGACTACGGCACGTGCGCGCTTTCTGAAGGAGGTAAGCGGGATTCTGCAGCGAACTGCGACGGCCCCGACGATCATATGTGCGCCGGATGGAACGATTCGCTACATTCACGGGTCGGCGGGCTGGTTTCTGGAGCACTCGGAGGGTATCCTCTCGGGCAATGTCGTCGACCTGGCTGTTTCGGGGCTGCGTGGTGAGATGGCCGCGGCCATCCGGACGGTGCGCGAGGGCGGTGGTGCTGCTGAGCGAAGAGGTGTGTACGTGGGCACCGGGGCCGGGCAGACACGTGCAGACTTCCGGGTTGAACGGCTCGACGCCCCGGAGAGTGTCGCCGGCATGCTTGCTATTGTCTTCCGCCCGGACTGGACATATGAACCGGCTGCGTCCGTGGTGGAGGATGAGCGGCCGGATGATCGGGTATCCGTGCATGGGTCCTCCGGCGGGAATGCCGATTATGTGCGCACGCTCGAGTCGGAGCTCACCACGCTTCGCGAACACTATCTCGCCGTTATAGAGGACCTCGAGGCGGCGAACGACGACCTGCGGGCGCGGACCGAAGAGCTCAACGCGAAGAATGAGGAACTGCAGAGCATGAACGAGGAAGTGGAATCGGCCCGTGAGGAACTGCGCCTTCTCAACAGCGAGCTTCGCAGCGCAAATCTTGAACTCGAGCAGACCGTACGCCGTATAAGTAAGGAGGAGTCAGACCCGCAGGATTATGGTTCCGGCCATTGACTTGACCTTGACGGATGAGAACAGGTACATCAGAGTTGATCTTATCAGGATACCATTTGCATGATATCCGGGGAGGCTCCATGGGCGGAAGCTCAAGTAATTGCAGCTCAACTGATTATGACATCCAACTGACCTCCGAAGAATACCGTGCCATCTGCGGTTCGACGGATGACTGGCTTCGGGTTCATGGGGTAAACCCGGATTCATGTAGTGAAAACCAGTATCGAATCGCTGAACTTAAGGCGCAGAATGAGACTCTGCGCAGCACCAGCGCCGAGCTTGCCGAACGCGAACTCTTTCTCGAGGCACTTTTCGACCAGGCACCGGTCGGCTATCTGGTGGTGGACGAAGACGGGCTCATTGAGAAGGTGAACGAGCGTGCGACGACGCTCGTGCAGCGCTCGCCCGGTAGTCTTGCAGGGTCATCCTCGAGCATGCTGTTTGCGCCGGAGGACCGGCAAGCCTTCTCGAGTGCCCGGATAGAGTCCACCCGAGGCGAACATGCCCAGGTGTTCGAAGCGCGCCTGAGCGCCGGCGAGCAACCCCTCGTTTCGGTTTCCGTCTCGTATCTGCAGCAGGCATCGGAAAATCGCTGGCTTGTCGCCCTTACCGATCTGACGTCGCAGCGCCAGGCGGAAGCGCAGGCCGAACGGGCCCACAAACTTGTGAAGGAAACCCACCACCGAGTCAAAAACAATTTTCAGTTCATTTCCAGCCTGTTGGAACTCAACCGGCCCGCCGGAGCAGGGGACGCTGCCAACAAAGTCATTGACGAAAGTCAGGCCCGTCTCGCCGCACTCAGCACGCTCCATGAAGCGATTCACCGGCAGGAACGGGGCAATGATCTGGATCTTGGCGCATACCTCGACGACGTAGTCCGTGCATTGAACAATGTCTATACCGTGAACAGCCGGGTGCACATTCATGCGCGGCTCGAACGCGGTATTGTCGTTGACAGCAGGCGGGCAGTCAGCTGTGGAGTCGCGATCACTGAAATCGTAGCCAACGCCGTCGAGCATGCGTTCGAACCGTCGGAGGGCGGAGATATTTCCATATGCCTGGCGCGGGACCATGCCGGAACCGCTGTGGTGAGCGTGGAGGATTCCGGGCCGGGGCTTGCGGACCATGACGGCTTCGATCTGTCTTCTTCACACGGGCTCGGGCTCGTTGCGTACCTCGTTCGCGACAGTCTCGGGTCCGAGCTCGAGCGCTGTTCTGAAGCGTGTTCTGACCTCGGCGGAGCGTGTTTTACCTTTCGTTTCGAGATCCCGTAGCGGAGCGCCTGTCTGATCGCACAAATGCCGGCACAGCATGCCCGGGGAATTACCGGCCCGGCCGCTGTTGCGAAATCTTCTTGTAGGCTTAGTCGGTTACGGAGTACTGTCTTCGGTACTTATGTCCGATCACCAGCAACCTGTTTCGTTGGCTGCCGCCGAGGCCACGGCAGCCCGTATCCGGGCCGCGCGCGAGTGGGAAGAGCCTGTCCTGACCGCCCGGGGCCGGCTGCCGGCCCGTGCCCATCTTATTCACGCGGCAACCGCTGACTCCGCCCTCGCCGCAGCGGCCGAGCCCGCTGGTCAGGCCGAACGGGCAGGTCAGTCTGCGCCGCCCACAGAAACCGCGCCCGCCGGCCGGCCCGAACCAGCAGGCCAGACCGAACCGGCCGCGAAAACTGCGCCCGCCGGCCGGCCCGGACCAGCAGGCCAGACCGAACCGGCCGCGAAAACCGCGCCCGCTGACACACTGCCT
>CAZMEV010000029.1:0-2528 GCA_964565375.1 uncultured Spirochaetaceae bacterium | reverse complement strand
ACCAGCAGGCCAGACCGAACCGGCCGCGAAAACCGCGCCCGCTGACACACTGCCTGCGCGCCGGTCACTTAACGGCCGGTGGCAGTTCGAGCTTCTCGATCGCCCCGAGGCGCTCGAAGGCCGCCATATCGCCCCCGAAGGCGAGACTCTCCCCCATGAAATCATTGTTCCGGGCAACTGGACCATGCAGGGATTCGACCGGCCGCACTACACCAATGTGCAGATGCCGTTCCCGCATCGGCCGCCGCATGTGCCGGAGGGAAACCCCACCGGTGTCTATCGCACGACAGTCGATGTGCCCGAGTCTCTTTCGGGCGCCCGCGCGGTACTTCGCGTAGGCGGTGCGGAAAGCTGCTACTACCTCTTCGTAAACGGCCTCGAAACAGGATACGCCACCGATACCCGATTGCCATCCGAGTTCGACGTTTCACACCTGCTGCGCGCCGGCGAAAACACCGTGGTGATCGTGGTCATCCGATGGTCGGCCGCAAGCTTTATTGAGGATCAGGACCAGTGGTGGATGGCGGGCATCCACCGCGACGTGGACCTGCTGTTCACCGACCATCTGTTTGTGGAGGATGCGCGGGTCCATGCCACGCCGTTGAGTCATGAACTACCGGGCGGCACAACCTCCGTCGAAACCATGGAAGCTCCGCGAGGTGCAAACTCCGGAACGCTCGAGCTCGATGTGCGACTGTCTACGCTGTTCGATCGGCGAAATCCGGCCGGAGATCTCCCTGAGGACGCCTGCATTACCGCCGCCGTCTACCGTGCCGGTGAGCGTGACCCTCAGGCGGTACTCGAGGGGGTTACCCTCGAACGTGCCGGTGTACCGTCGCCGGAGGATCAGGATGGTACCGCACAGTATCCCGGTAGCGGTCGCCACGGCGGCGGGAGCGCAGCGCACTCCCGCGCCGCGGGCGCCCACCATGGTCACGCAGCCGCCGCGTCCGATGCGGACGCCCACCATGGTCACGCCGCCGCCGCGTCCGATGCGGGCGCCCACCAAGGTCACACAGCCGCCGCGGGCGATAGTGATGCCGGCGCATCCCAGTCCGGTGCTCCGGTCGTGCGCTTCACCCCCTCCTTCGCCGGAGGGTCGCACCACGCGCGCATGCGGCTCATGTGTGAAAACATCGACCTGTGGTCTCCGGAAACACCGGTACTCTACACAGTGCTCGTCACACTGTGGCGGGGAAATGAGGCGGTCGAGCACGTGGCCCTTCGAACCGGATTCAGGAGTGTGCGAATCGCCGAGCGGCAGCTACTCATAAACGAGAAGCCGGTAATGATAAAGGGCGTGAACCGCCACGAGCACGACGACCGGCTTGGAAAGACGGTCACGAACGAAAGCATGCTCGAGGATATCCGGCTTCTCAAGAGCTTCAACTTCAACGCGGTGCGCACCGCGCACTACCCGAACGACCCGAGGTGGTATGATCTGTGTGACTGGTACGGCATTCTCGTTATGGACGAGGCGAATATTGAATCGCACCATTACTACGATCAGCTCTGCCGCGACGAGCGCTATCAGGCGGCCTTCCTCTCGCGTGTGAGCCGGATGGTCATGCGTGACCGCAACCATCCATCGATCGTTTCCTGGAGCCTCGGAAACGAAAGCGGCTATGGGGCCAACCACGACGCGGCCGCCGCGTGGGTCAGAAGAATTGACCCGACGCGGGTGCTGCACTACGAAGGCGCCGTGCACGCCGAATACGGCCAGCCCGCGCGCGACTGGAGCCGCGGCCGCGAGGTCACCGACATTATCGGACCGATGTATCCGGAAATCGCCGACATCGAGGCGTGGGCGCGAACCGGTGGATGGACCGGCGCGGCGGCCGGCGATGACGCGCGGTCGTTTCCTGCCCGCAGTGCCGATGGGCCGGCGAACGCCCATGCAGCGACGGCCCCGGCCGCAGCTCCGGCCCGCGACCCCCGGCCGCTCATTATGTGCGAGTACTCGCACGCCATGAACAATTCCAACGGCAGCTTAGGCGATTACTGGGACGTGATCGAGCGCTACTTCGGCGCGCACGGAGGCCTTCAGGGCGGCTTTATCTGGGACTGGGTCGATCAGGGCATTCTCAAGGAAACCGAAGACGGTCGCACCTACTGGGCCTACGGCGGCGATTTCGGCGACGAGCCGAACGACGCCGATTTCTGCATTAACGGCCTCATCTGGCCCGACCGCACACCGCACCCGGCCATGTGGGAGTTCAAAAAGCTTGTGCAGCCCATCCGCTTCACCGCCGCCGACGCAGCCGCCGGACGCATCGTCGTCGAAAACCGTCAGGACTTTCGCGACACCTCCTGGCTCACCTTCCGCTTTTCGCTCGCGCTCGATGGTATCGTTCTGGAAGAGCGGGAGGTTGATGTTTCCCCGATCGCCCCGGGGCTCTCCCGTGAGATTCGGTTCCCGGCGGCTATCCCCCAATCTGGTGAACAGCCGGCCCGACAGGCGGCTGATTTCCGTCCGGGCGCTACACACAACCCGGGCGCTACACACAACCCGGGCGCTACACACAACC
>CAZMEV010000028.1:18662-31494 GCA_964565375.1 uncultured Spirochaetaceae bacterium | reverse complement strand
ACGGACCGAAACGCTTGCCGGCGGGAATCCCGGAACAGGCCTGAGGTTCAAACAGAATGCGCCGCACGAGAACCTGCGACTCGTCGGATTTGCCTGTTTTGCCGGATTCTTCAGGTTTGTCCGGGTCGTTCGTTTCGATCGCTGGACCCCGCCCGTTTGATTGACCCTGCCGTGAGTCACCGCTCCAGCCGGCATTCGATCCCTCAGGCACCAGCCTGAAGCATTCACCCGGATGGTGGGCGTCACACGGCATAACGCGCACAAGCGCCCCATTGCCGAATTCCGCCTGCAAAAGTGAGCGGGCACGGGCCCACGAAGCGCCCTGCTCATCGTGCTGAGTGAACAACAGCGCCTGCCCCGGCTGCTCCTGTGCAGGCGATATACTGACCTTCGCGTGAACAACACGGGCGCCGATTTGAAGCGTGTATATTCTCAAAAGCAGAAGTTTGTGCAGAAAGTGCGCGTCGCCACTCGGTTCGGCCGGAGAAACTGTCTCGGTATATTCGGTTCCACGTTCGTCGCGAAGACAAAGGGTTAATTGTGCAGCGCGTCTGCCCCGCAACCGAAGTCTGGAGCACAGTGTCTGCAATGAAGGTGCGAGGTGCGAGGCAATTACTTCACGGTTGAGAAGCGACGGCAGTTCCTGCTCAATGCTATAGGACGGAGTCTCACTTTGCCCCTGCAGCGGAAGCTCGTTTTTACTTCCGGCAAAGCGATGAAGCACCGCGGCGCGTTCGCCGAAGCGCGATGCAAGGCTTCCGGAATCAAGATCGAGAAAGTTTCGTATTGTGCGGATACCGAGCCGTTCGAGTGGCTCTATAGCCGCGGAATCGAGCGGAAGCCTCCGAACCGGCATGTCGAGCGCCTTCTCGCGTTCGCCCTCCGGCGACTCATGGACCACAATCGCGGTTTCCCCACCCCGCAGTGCGGTCGCAAATGTTGCAAAACGGGAAAATCCCACCGCGATCCGGCTATAGAGATTTTGTGCCGAAACTGCCCCCCGCAGCTCGCGGGCCCAGGAATACAGATTGCTCCACAACCGTGAAAGCCCTTCACAGTCAAGCCAGAACACCCCCTCGGCCATATCCCAGTGTTCCACAGCCGGAGAAAATGTCGCGAATACCGAACGAAGCTCACAGACCGCCTCTTCGACTGCCGCATCCCCTGTGACGCCCGCCTGCAGATCGGGAACAACCGACAGTGCCGTTGCATATTTCATGCCCGGTTGTACTCCGGCCTTTGCAGCAGCGCTGTTTACTTCGAGCACCGGAGCCAGCGGTCTGTCTTCCGAAACAAGGGCGACAGGCATATCCTGCCACTGTTCGTGACCCCGGAGCAGTAGCTGCAGACGCAGCCGCGGAAGCTCAACACAGGCCATGCGGCGCACGGCACACCTCCGTTTCCTGCCAGAATGGTCCCGTCTGCTTATCCTTGACGGCGGTAAGCGACAGCGAGACTGTTTCTGATTCACCGCCTGTGCGGTCAAAACCGGTAACAATGCGAAGCCCTGTCAGCGACCCGAGCGCGGGCTCGCCTTCGGTTACCGCAACCACCGCACACTCGTGAACCCCGGCGATTCGAAGCATACGGCCGAGCGCTGCAGTCCCCGCTCTGTGCGTTCCGAGATCCATAACAACCAGCGAAAATGCAGAACTTTTAAGAAGAATTTCGGCTGCGCGAGCCGCCTTATCGCCGGGCTTTATTTCACCGTCTTCGGATTTCCCGGGCAGCATAACAACCGGGATATCGTGCACACGGATACCGCGCTGTTCGAAATCCGGCGGAAAAAAGAGCGATCCCGTCACACCGATCCATGCAACACCGCCGGCGTGCATCTGCGCTTCCCGCACAATTTTTGCAAGCGAGGAAAGCCGGGCATTGCCGGTAATTTCGGTAAGGCGGCCTGTCAGATTGGAAAGGGACCAACGCGACGCAGCCTGCGCCACAGAGGAAGAAAAAGATGAATCACGGGAAAGCAGATCTGAAGCACGAACCAGGGATGCAGGCCGGGTATTCATCATGTCTACAGATTACCAGACAAATGTCTGGTAATCAAGACTGCTGCACTTCGAGATACCGTCTGACTTCCACGACCACCCCGAGAAGCTCGACACCTTCATCAGGGACAATAACGCTGAAGTCGGGATTTTCCGGGTGAAGCTCCACACGCCGGCCGCTTCGTTTGAGACGCTTCACCGTCGCTTCGTTATCGACAAGGGCAACGACGATCCGTCCACTGTCGGCTGTCGCCTGCTTGCGCACAATGACGATGTCGCCTTCGTGGATACCGGCCCCTTCCATACTGCGCCCGCGCACTCGCAGAGCAAACAGTTCTTCGTCGCTCCCCTCATGATCGACGCCCACATACCCTTCGAGGTTTTCGATCGCTTCGGTCAGCTCACCTGCCTGCACCCGCCCGAGAAGCGGCACCATCCGCGGACGACGGTCAGCTCCCGGAAGCCGGTATCCGCGCGAAACCCCTTTGAGTTTCTCGAGCCGCCCCTCGCCGACAAGCGCATCGAGGTGTTCCTGCACACTCTGCACCGCGCGCAGACCGAGCTCCCGCTGAACCTCCCGTACAGAAGGCGGGCTTCCTTCGAGAATACGGCGTTTAACGTATTGATAGACGCGCTCCCGTGTAGCGCCGGGGTTAACCATCAGCCTATTTTCTCCGGACATATGTCTGGCTTGCAACCCCTTTTTTTACCCGCGTTCTTTGTTGCGAGGAACTAACGCTTGGTCCCCGAAATCAAACGCCACGCGTGGCAGGCGGCACGTCGCAGGAGTTTAACCCCGCTGCTTGTACCGGCGCTCAGAAGTGGTATTCCGCACTCCACTCCAACGCCATTCGCCCGCCGATCGTCTGTTCGAGATACGGCTCGAAGGAGAACGTCTTCGGGTTGGCCCACGCGAGAATATGCCCGGCGGAAAAACTGTAACGTGCCGCAACAAGTCCGAGATGCGGGTGGTGTTGCAGAACAGTCAGCGGCCCTGCGCTGTTACATCGAACGGAAACAGGCTGAAGCGTCGACGGGTCGCTGCAGCGCAGATATCCGTCTTCGGACAGATAGAAGGCGGATCCGGGAGCGATTTCCACCGGCGCCGGAAAGCTGCAGAGGGCGCTATCCGGGTCTGACGGCAATGGAAAGAAAGGATGCGGGAACCAGGAGATCGGAAACTGAACAGCAGTGAGATTCTCGATTCGGGTGTGCGAACTCAGAACCCTGCCGGAAAGGCTCACCTCCCGCTCGAGAACGAACGAGTAGTCCTCCCAACTCTGCTGGTTGCGAAATCTGATCCGGCAGTCCTCAGCGCGGGCGTCCTTTGCACCCAGGTTCTCTGAACGCAGATCCTCTGCATGAACATCCCATTCGCAGTGTTCGAGAATGGTCTTCGCACTCGTGTCACAAAGCCCAATGCCCGGAATGAGCGCCTGCGATGAGGGTGAGTGAAGCGAGCGAAGCGGAGCCTGCGCAAATGAATCAGGAATACCCTGCCCGTCAAACCAGTTGAAGTTCTCCGGGTACGTAGGCCCGGAAAGGAGCGGACGACCGGCATCCTCGATCTGAAAGATGTACCCGCCGGTACAGTACCGGGGCCCCATTCGGTCGCGATCGGCAACGGGGTCGAGAATCGAAACTTCGAGCTGGTCATCGGATAGCGTATACATGATTCCTCCGTCGCTTATTCAAGCGGGCTCCCACACAATTGTTACAATTGCGTGCGGTGCCAGTGTCCCTTGTGCACGGGTAGCATCAGACGAACCATTGGAAGCGAGGCTCACGTCGTAGCTCGCCTCTTCGTCATTGCCGTTGAGCATTATCAGCGCGATTGATCCGTCCGGATTCTCAAATGCAACCGACTGAAGTTCGCTGTCTCCTTCGAGACCGACGCGCCGACTTCCCGGCGCAACATAGCGGCTGAAGTGTCCGATTGCATAGTAAGAGCTGTTGTAGTGAAGCTCGCCCCTCCGTGTGTCGGCGATGATCGGCGCATCACACAGGTTGTTCACATGGTTCGGGCCACCGGTCTCGTCGAGTACGAGGTTCCAGTCAAGATAGCCTTCACACCAGTTATTGAAGTCGCCGATCATGTTGCGCGCATAGCGCTCCCCGGTGCTCCAGGCCCCGAGATGCACCCCACCCTCCTGGCAACCTTCTGTAAACAGGAGGTGTTTATCCGGGAACAGATCGTGCACCGCCCCGACATTCTCGAACGCTTCACTCATATACCAGTGAAAAGCGACACCCCAGACAAAGCGCGCGGCGTCCGGGTCTTCAAGCACTCCCTTCACGCGCTCCACCATTATATCGCGGTTATGGTCCCAGATAAGAAGCTTAATGTCGGCGAGATCCTGTTGGTGGAGAACGGGTCCGAGAAAGTCACGAACAAAGTCGCGTTCCTCCTCCGCTGAATAGGTGCAGGATTCCCACGTCTGAACGGCGGCAGGCTCGTTCTGCACCGTGAGCGCCCACAGATTAAACCCCTTGCCCCTCATCTCGTTCGCATAGCGCGCGATGTAGCGTGCCCAGAGTTCGCGGTACTGCGGCAGCAGACTCCCTCCGTTGTTCATTTCGCCGTTTGTTTTCATCCACCCCGGTGGACTCCATGGCGAGGCAAGAAGTGGGATCTTCTCGCCTCGAATCGCCTCTGCATCGCGAATCATTGGAAAGAGCCGGCGTTCCTCGTGTTCAAGCGAGAAGCTGTCGAGCGTTTCGTCGCCGTCGGCAATGTATGTGTAGTTCCCGAGTGAAAAATCACAACTGTGAATGGGAACCCGACCTATTGAATAGCCTAGACCCCGGCTTCGATCGAAATAGCTTGTCAGTGCCTCCGTGCGGCGATCTTCGGGCATACGGCTCAGCGTGTATGCCGCCGCCTCCGTGAACGCTCCGCCGAATCCCGCCATTGTCTGATAGCGGCGACTCGTGTCGATCTGCTGCCGTCCCTTTCCCGCCAACGGCCGAATCGTTGCCGTTTCCCACTGCCGATCCTGTTCCGGTGCGCTTTCTACTCGTGTAATTTTCCACATCATTTTTCCTCCCGCGGCTATTAACCGTTGACAGCTGTTCGCTCCGGTGCGAATCTGCTTGCATAGTTTATTGCGGCACGCAAGCTACTGCAAGTGGGCAGTGCTGAACTGTAGATACATTAAGGAGGAACCAATGACTTCCATGGTTCGTTTTATTACAAGCGTGGCAACCGTTCTGTTGCTTTCTACTATGCTGCTTTCTGCCGGCGGGCAGCAGGAAGTAGAGGATCTTGAGCCGTACGATCCCGACAGGGAATACACGATTTCTATCGGTACATTCGGGCTCGAAGATGCGTATGCTCCTCTATCCGAAACGGAGGCATTTCAGGAGCGCTTTCCCAATATAGAACTGGAGTTTGAGGCATCGGATTTCGACGGACACCATGAACGTCTGACAACGGTAATTGCCGCCGGCGAAGCCACCAATCACATAGAATCCCTGGAAATCGAATACATTGCACAATTCGTTGCCGGCGGTGGGCTTCACGATCTTGCTCAAGAACCCTTCAACGGGATCGACGAAGGTGAGGATATCGTCGATTTTGCGATGGCCAACGCGACAACACAGGACGGACGCCTTGTAGCCATGCCGGTCGATATCGCGCCGGCAGTGTTATTCTACCGCGAGGATCTTGTCGAAGAGGCGGGGGTCACCGAAGAGCAGATTCAGAATATCTCCGACTGGGATGAGTTTCTGGAGATCGCCGAAACCGTTACCCGGGACACCAACGACGACGGCGAAATAGACCAGTTCGCCCTGCCGACCGCCGGAGAAGTTGCTGATGTCCCGATCGGCGGAGGAAAGGGAGACTGGATCAACGAGGACGGCGACCCGCTCGAGCCCCGTGAGGATTTCATCGAGGTTCTCGAACTTGTACGAAGTGTGCGGGAGGCAGGTGTCGATGCAGACCTCGGAGCCTGGAGCGAGCAGTGGATTCAGTCCTTTTCCGACGGCACGGTAGCAATGACAGCCAACGGCGCATGGTTCGGTGGCGCACTGCGGGAATGGATCGCTCCCGACGTGGAGGACTGGCGCGTTGCCCGCCTGCCGGAAAACGCGAGCATGGGAGGATCCTACCTATCCATCCCCGAAGAGGTTCCCAGCCACAAAGTCCTTCCTGCGTGGGAGGTAATTAAGTTCCTGGCGACGAACAAAGAGGCCCAGTTATACAACTTTCGCAACCATGACCTTTTCCCGGCACACACAGAATTGTACGACCATGAGGTAATGGAAGAGGAAGTCGATTACTACGGTGGTCAGCAGGTGCGTGAGATATTCGCTGAGGTGGCAATGAATACTCCTGAACAGACAGTCAGCGAGTTCGACGCGGAGATAGCCGGAATCTGGGGAACCGCTGTCACAGGAGTCATTGAAGGCGACCTCACCGTGGAAGAAGCCTACGAACAGGCGATAGAACAGATCCTGGCGACCATGTAAGAAATCCGCGTAAGAATAATGATGACTTACGCGCGCGCGACCGCTCCCGTTGGGCAGAATCCCTCGGGCGCGGTCGACAGCACACGCAAAATTCTTGCCGCTTGCACCTCTTACGAGTAATACTCATCGCATCTCGCGATGAATGACACAAAAGGTAAGCCTGACCGCGGGCGACTACCCGCAACAGTCCGGGTCGTGCTCGCATGGCCGGACGAAAACCGAAACATCGGCTCCGTATGCAGAGCTATGAAAACGATGGGACTCACCGAACTCGCGGTTGTTCCCGGTGGACGCTGCTACGACGACAACGAAGTGGCAGTTACAGCTGTTCATGCTGCCGATGTATACCACTCAGCAACGTTCCACGAGACAGTTCAGGAAGCGGTGGCCGACTGCAGCCTCGCGGTCGCCTACACCCGCCGTCAGGGCAAATACCGCAAACACGCTTCGCGCACACCGGAGGCTATCGCCACTCGAATCGCATCGCTTTCGGGTGGAACCGCAGCACTGGTATTTGGAAACGAAGAACACGGACTGACCACCGAGCAGACCGATGCCTGTCACCTCGCCTGCCGTATTCCGACCTCACCGGATTACCCGAGTCTGAATCTTTCGCAGGCCGTGCAGATTGCCTGTTATGAAGTATTTCGCGCAGCCATGACTGCGCCGCCTGAAGGATTCACTCCGGTCCCTGCGCAAACGATCGACGAGCTTGCCGAAGAGGCGAATGCTATCGTGGCCCAAGTGGGCTTCTCAGGCGCGCACGACAGGGATACCAGTCGGCTGTTCGTACGCGATCTGCTCGCAAGGGCCGCGCTCAATCCGAGGGAGGCGCGGCGGCTGTTCCGCCTGTTTCGAAAGGTCCGCTACGGTATGCGTTCAAGCACGTAAATCGCCGGATACACTCCGCCGGTTTCTATTACGCGCACGTGCACGATCCGGAGCTTCCGGATACGCGAGACAATGTGCGCGACATGGTGACGACGTTTGCCCCCGAGAAAGACGGCCCGACCGCCGCGGGCGAGCACGTGCTCTGCGCCGTGCAGAAATCGCCGGTAAAGGTGCTCGAAGTCGGTCTTCTGACCGAGCCTCACACCGAAGGGTGGATTGCAGATAACCGCATCGAACGAAGCGGCCTCGTATAGCTCGCCGAGATCGCGGGCATCTGCCTGCCGGACCTCGATCCTTTCGGAGAAGCCGGCTGCCGAGACGTTGGCCGTTGCGCCTTCGACACATTCATCCACCTTATCACATCCCACAATTCGCGCATTGGGCCACAGCGAAGCGGCTTCGAGCAGGACCGTACCCGAGCCGCAGAATGGGTCGATAACCGACTGCGGCGGTTCACTGAAGTTTGCAAGTCGCAGCATTCCATATGCAACCGTTGTGCGCAGTGCCACTCGAGGACGGAAGGCCCACGCGTAGCGCCTGTCAAGTCCGGTGCTCGTCAGCTGCATACCGATCATTCCGATTGTGTCTCTGAGATCCACCCGCACATGAACCGTGAAGCCCTCGAGATCGACGCCCATACCGGTCGTCCGATTTACCACCGCACCGGCCTCCCGTTCGATATCCATGCTTCCGAACGGATGTTCTCCTGTTCTCCGGCTGGTAACACGAAATGTATCCTCCGGGGTAACGCCCGGAAACTCGGTTTCCCCCACCTTTGCGAGCAGTTCACTGAGCATATCAGGAGCCGAAAGAGTAACGGTTTCGAGATGGCGAATAACATGAAACACCGACCGCAGCTTCCAGAGCTGCGACTCGAGAGTGCCGCGCTCGATATCTCCCGGATCAAGCTGTACCACACCGGCAAGCCCCTGCGGCTTAACCGTGATCGCCGCATCCGGGGCAATGGCGCTGATGCGCTCGCGCAGCTCTGTTTCAACAATGTCTTCGAGGCCGGGGTTTGAGGTGAGCCGATACCGTAACGTGCTCATCCGGAAGCGACCCCCGAACTGGAAGCACCCACGAGGCCGGGTGCATTGCGGATCATCGACAGGCCCGGGTACTTCGAAGAAGAGCGAAGCTTTCGACCGGCCGCTTGCGTCTGAGGCAGCCGGCGGGCTACGCTCCTTCCTGTGTCAATGATTGCTCTGGATGATATGAATGACCTCGGCGAGGCTATAGACTCGGGTGTCCCTGTACTCATGTTTGTGTGGCGGGAAGAATGCGAAGAATGTCCGGAGCTGCTCCGACGTCTCAACCGCATGCTTCGCGCGTATCCTCCACTGACCTCGTATTCTCTGCTTCTCGATGAACACCCGACCGCCGCAGGCCGTTTCGGTGTCTTCAACCCGCCCGCTGTCATTCTCTACAACGGACGCAATATGATACTTAAACAGGTGCAATCCATCGACTTTGCTGCTCTGAAGCGAGCACTCGACAGGGTTTATACGAAGTAACCGAGGCTATCCATCCTCCAGACCTGTTTCAGTTTTGCGGTATACCGTCCGCGGATCAAAAACCCTCGGAGCCGCCGTTTCGTCAAACACGATTTCGCCGCACTCCCCGAGGCGTAACGTGCGATAAAAGCAACTCCGAAATCCGGTGTGACAGGCCGCGCCCCCTTTCTGCTCAACCTGCACCCACAGAGCATCCTGATCACAGTCGATGCGGACTTCACGTACCTTTTGTATATGACCGCTCTCCTCGCCCTTCTTCCACATCCGGTTACGCGAGCGACTGAAATAGTGTGCTTCGCCGCTTGCAAGTGTACGCTCGAGCGCCGATCGATTCATCCATGCCTGCATGAGTGCCTCACCGGTCGTCACATCCGTGACAAAGACAGGCAGCAGCCCGGCTTCATTGAATTTCGGGGCGAACCCACCATCGGGACGTTCCTGATCAGGAAGGTCGTTATACTGTTCACCTCCGGAGTCACCGGATCCACTCATCCTGTCTTGCCTTTCTGTTCGAGCTTCGCCCACGTATCCTTGAGCGCTACTGTCCGGTTAAACACCGGAGCGCCCGGCGCCGAGTCCGCCGAATCCACACAGTAATATCCGTGCCGAAGAAACTGGAATCGCATTCCGGGCTCGGCGGAAGCGAGTCCGGGTTCGGCCTTCGCCGTTGCGTATGTGACCAGGCTTTCGTGATTGAAATTGTCGAGCCACTGCTCACCGACCTCTTCGTCAACATCGGTCGGATCGATGGCGGTAAACATATTATCATACACCCGGACTGTGGTCGGCAGCGCATGAGGCACACTGACCCAGTGCAGCGTCCCCTTCACCTTGCGTTTGTCGGGCGTATCGCCACCTCGGCTTTCCGGATCATAGCTGCAACGAAGCTCGACAATCTCGCCGTTCTCGTCACGGATTACCTCGTCGCAGGTGATATAGTACGCATGTTTCAACCGCACCTCACGTCCAGGAGCAAGGCGGAAGAACTTCTTCGGAGGATCCTCCATGAAGTCTCCGCGCTCAATATAGAGTTCACGGCTGAACGGCACGGTTCGTGTACCGGCTGATGAATCCTCAGGGTTATTGACAGCCTCGAACTCTTCTATTTCGCCTTCGGGGTAGTTTTCAATAACTACTTTCACCGGGTCGAGAACGACCATCACACGATTCGCCGTTTTATTCAGTTCCTCTCTCAGGCAGTGTTCAAGAAGACTCAGGTCGATGGTGCTTTCCGTTTTCGAAATACCGATACGTCGAAGAAATTCGCGGATCGAACTCGGCGTGTAGCCACGTCTTTTCAGACCGCACAGAGTCGGCATACGGGGATCGTCCCATCCCTGAACGTATCCACCCTCCACAAGCTCCCGCAGCTTGCGCTTACTCATTACGGTATAGGTGAGATTGAGCGGGGCAAACTCGATCTGCTGGGGATGATGGATTTCGAGCGCATCAAGAAACCAGTCATAAAGTGGGCGGTGATTTTCGAACTCGATCGTGCACAGCGAATGCGTAACCCCTTCGATCGAATCGCTCTGGCCGTGAGCCCAGTCATAGGTCGGATAAATGCACCACTTATTACCCGTCCGGTGGTGATGCGCAAACCGGATGCGATACATGGTGGGATCACGCATATTAATGTTCGGATGGGCCATGTCGATCTTCGCCCGCAGAACACACGAGCCCTCGTCGAACTCTCCTGCCCGCATTCGACGAAACAGGTCCAGGTTCTCTTCCACGGGACGATCCCGGTAGGGGCTGTTCTTCCCAGGCTCCGTGGGAGTACCACGGTACTCGCGAATCTCGTCAGGGCCGAGTTCATCTACATAGGCGAGCCCTTTCTGAATCAGCTTTTCGGCGAGTTCATAGAGTGTTTCGAAGTAGTCACTGGCAAAATACTCGTGTTCGCCCCAGTCGAAGCCGAGCCACCGCACGTCACGCTTAATGGCATCGACATATTCAACGTTTTCGCGATCCGGATTCGTATCGTCGAACCTCAGCGAGCAGAAGCCACCATACTCGCGGGCAACGCTGAAGTCGAGATTAAAGGCCTTTGCATGACCTATGTGCAGATATCCATTTGGTTCCGGAGGAAAACGGGTCTGCACCCGTCCACCGAACCGACCGCTTCTGTTATCCGATTCTATCCAGTGGCGGATAAAATCGAGACCACCTTCACCACTTTCACTGTTCGCCTGAGACATGAGCCGGAGATTAGCACAGAAGGCAAATCCGGTTCAAAGCGCAGCGGAGCGTTCGAACGCCATTGTCGCAAGTGCCATGGTTATTCACCCAAGGCGGTCACCACCAGCGAGCGGCTACCGGCGCGGTTTCGAAATTCACAAAGATAAATTCCCTGCCACGTACCGAGATTAAAGCGCCCCCCGGAAATCGGCACGCTGACCGACGCACCAACGAGCGACGATTTTACATGAGCGGGCATGTCGTCCGGCCCTTCGAGCGTATGAACATAGTAGGGTTCATTTTCGGGCACAAGCCGGTTGAATATCTGTTCAAAGTCGGTACGGACATCCGGATCCGCGCTCTCGTTCAGTGTAAGACCGGCACTCGTGTGTTTAATGTGAACATGGCAGATGCCCGACTCGATATCGCGAAGCCCTTCAGCCTGGCCGAGAATTTCATCCGTGACCAGATGAAACCCCCTTCGTTTCGGCTTGAGCCTCACAGTCCATTGCAGCGCTTTCATTCTTCCTCCCGCGCAAAGTGCTTTGCCATTGTCGCTTTGAAACGGTATGTTGTCATGAGGCGATATGGATGCAGATGTAATGGTAATCGGGGCGGGCCCCATTGGTATAGAAGTAGCCGCAGGACTCAAGTCAAAAAACGTTCCATATATTCACGTGGAAGCCGGACAGCTTGCGGATACGATTACAAAATGGCCGAGACATGCGCGGTTTTTCAGCTCGCCTGAACGCTGCGCAATCGCCGGTGTTCCAGTTCAGACGCTCGATCAGGAACAACTCGTAGGTGAAGTCTACCTTGCATATTTGCGCAACGTCGTTGAAATCCACGATCTAAACATTCAGTTCTATGAACGGGTCACCTCCCTGACACGGACCGAACACGGGTTTACGGTTACCACCGAAACCCGAGGCGACCGCCGGCGCTATCAGGTTAAGTCGGTAGTACTCGCGACCGGAGACATGAACAGACCGAATACGCTCGGCATACCAGGCGAAGATCTTCCACACGTTTCGCACCGGTTCACAGATCCTCACCAGTACTTTCGGCAGCGTCTGCTCATTATCGGTGGACGCAATTCCGCACTCGAAGCGGCACTGCGGTGCTTTCGCGCCGGAGCCGACGTAAGTCTCAGCTATCGGCGCCCCGCGCTCGACCGGGACCGCACCAATTCCCGCCTGCATCTCGAACTTTCCATTCTCACCGGCAAACGGTACGTAGAGTTCTATCCGTCGACCGTCCCTGTGGAAATACGCACAAACAGCGTGCTCCTCGCGGATGCGCACGACAACGGGAAGAAAACCGAAGTACCGGCGGATTTCGTATTGATGCTTACAGGATTCCGCGGTGATATCTCACTGCTCGAACAGGTCGGCGCGGAGTTCGAGGAATCCGCCCCTGTTATAGACAGAAGCACGATGCAGACCAGCGTTTCGGGCCTTTATGTGGCCGGCACCGCCGTTTCCGGAGATCAGAAAGGTTATCATGTGTTCGTAGCCACCGCTCACGACCATACCCCGAAAATTGTCGGCGCGATCACCGGCGACAGCGATGTTCCGCACGGTACCGTCACCCCGCGACGCTATCCGTTCTCGATTTCCGATATTAAGCCGGAATCAAACTGAGGCAAGCCGGGAAATACGGCCTTCCGCAAGGCTTCAGCTCGCAGCGAAAACTGCGCGGAAAACAACAGCAGAGTTGCCTGGCTCAACTTGAGCATCCTGGCTCAACTTGGGCTGCATGGCTCAACTTGGGCTG
>CAZMEV010000028.1:2660-18562 GCA_964565375.1 uncultured Spirochaetaceae bacterium | reverse complement strand
TGGCTCAACTTGAGCATCCTGGCTCAACTTGGGCTGCATGGCTCAACTTGGGCTGACAGCGAAGAATGCACCGCTTTGAAGGCGTTCAGGCAACCTCCGCCTTACGTACCATGTCATTCAACGCGAAAAGCAACTGTTCAATAAATGCTTCGATATCCGAAAGCTCTGCAAGCGGTATTCGAAATCCGATCGCACCCTGATGACCACCACCATTTTCGATGTTCATCTGAGTAAGAAGCTTGCGCAGATCGATGTTTTTGTAGTGCTTGCTGCGTCTCGCACGACACTGTAGCAGCTCACTGCCTGCCGGACGACCGGAATACACTACCAGACTCACCCTGCCGCTGTCCTCGGCAAGCGAGTCAGCTACCGTACGCAACACCGTAGAGAGCGATTCATCGCCATAGCGTTCGACGAGCGCACGGTACTCATCTTCGCTGATACTCAAATATGAAACCGCACCGTCCTGTTTTCGCATCCCGAAAAGTTGATCGAAACACTCTTCCTCCCGACGGGATAGTTTCCGCAATTCAGAGAAAAGCTGCTCTACGCTTGCCAGGTTATTACTTTGCTGTTGTGTTTTTTCGAACAGCATGCTCCCGAATATTTCGATATAGGCGACGTACATTCTCCGTTCCTTCCGATTGTGAAGGAATTTACCCATTTGAGTATCGCCGATGACGCCGGTAAGGATCGCCAGCACTACATTTCGGGTGAAAATCTCGAATACCTGTCGCTCTTCGAGCAGCGCCTGCTTTGTTGAGAGTTTATACGCAACCAGACCTACGAGTTCGCTCGCGCTGGTTGCCTGATCGACGAGCGCACAGTCGCGTTCGGTCAGATACTCACTGTCGGATTCAAGATGGTGATCAATTTCAAATGCCTCGATATCCGGATTCGCAACCAGGTTAAGTACTGTTTCCCGATGGGCGAGCAAATCCCGTTTTGCGGTATCGCAGATAACGACCGTGTCAAAATCCGAGGCATCTTCCGGACGATCAATGACCTCAATCGCGTTGTAGCGACAGATGCGCACAAGAAAGTCGAGGTTCTCGTGAATTGGACCTTCTACAAGAATTGTCGCAGTTTTGGCAAACTTGGTAGCAATCAGCGAGAAGGCAACCATGGCCGCAAGACAGTCTTCATCTACAGCTTTATGGCCGGTCACAAGGAACCCGCTTCTTTGATCAAGAGCCTCTATAATACGTTCAACAACTCTGTTTCGCTCGGCAATTGTTGCCGCGGGCTGTTTCATGTATCTGCTCCTCGACTGTCGGGATCGTACAAACGCGCCTGATTGCGGCCGTGTTCTTTTGCCTGATACAGCGCGTAATCTGCATTATCGCTCAAATCTTTGCCCGACGTTCCGTGATCGGGGAACACCGCCACCCCCACGCTCGTTGTCGCGGTATCAATAGGCCCATCCTGGCGACGAAGTGTATCAGCGGTTTTAACGCCTTCGACAAGCTTCTGTGCGATGTTCAGCGCTTCATCCGCACTTGTGCGTGGAAGAAGGACGGTGAACTCATCACCACCATATCGCGCTGGAAAGTCACTTTCCCGGAACACGTCGCGAATGATCGGTACCAGATCCTTGATCACCTGATCTCCAACCTGCTGCCCGTAGGCGTCGTTGATAGCGTGAAAGTGATCAAGATCGAACATCATGAGCGCAATCGCCGTATTCGATGCTCTGGCATTGGCGATCTGCTCCTCAATGGCCTCATCGAGAAAACGCCGGTTGTACAAACCGGTGAACTCGTCGGTAATTGCACGTTTTCGCGCGCCTTCCCCCCACTGCACCATGTCGGAGAGGAAATTACTCGAACTGTTCAGCCGCTCAGTCGTAATATTAAGCATGCGGTACATGATCTTTATCGCCAAGGCCGGTTGATTGTTAATAAGCTTATCAAAATCCCCGACTGTCAGCGTGAGAAAAGAGGTCGCCTCGCGAGTCCTGCACGTGGCTGAGCGCGGGGCCTGATCGAATAAGGTCATTTCTCCGAAACATTCTCCGGCACCGAATGAGGCAACTTCCAGCTCAGTCCCCTCGGAGCTCTGTACGGTAATTCCGACACGTCCGGAGGAAATGATAAACAGCCTGTCGCCGGTATCTCCTTCACGAAAAAGGACAGTATCCGGCTCGGACTCTACTCTCGATAAATATGCTTCGACCTTATTGAGTTCATCCGGTGAGAGCGAGGAAAAAATGTCTACGGTACTGAGAAAATTGTTCATTTCAGGTGCATATCTCTTCTGCATATTACGCATGATCGGCAGTCAGTGTCCTGTTTGCGCCCCGCTCCCTCGCAGCAAACAGAGTCGCGTGAGAACGCTCAACAAGCGTTTGCGCGTCGCCGGCATCATCCGGATACACCGCAACGCCCACGCTGAATGGAAACTCGACGCCTGGTACCCCGGTAATCGGTTCAAGATCGAGGCTGCACAATTTCGTACGAAGTTCCTCGGCGTGGCGCCGCGCAGCATGTTTATCAGTAGACGGCAGCAGAACAGCCATTTCATTTCCGCGAAACCGAACTGAAGTATAATCACCGGCCCATGTTCGAATAGTAGCTGCAATGAGGCGCAACGCAAGATCCCCTGCATCGTGACCGTAGGTATCATTTATGAGTTTAAAGTTGTCCGGCTTGACCATAAGCATAGCGAAGGGTGCAGTATCTTCCCGAAGGAGACGTGGTAACTCTTCGTTCAGATAGGAACGATTGAACATACCAGTAAGTTTGTCGCCGAAGACCTGGTTGCGAAGTTGCTCTACCCACGGTGATTTCTGAGATATAAGGCTGTTGGTTTCGCGAATACGATTTGCGATCGCGATAATCAGCTTCTGCAGCAGCCTTGCTGAAGTCGCCGGGTCAGACTTCAAAATTTCCTCGAATGTCGTTCCCTGCTTCGGGAAGCGTAATAATTCGCACGGTGCCTCACACCGTGCACTCGCAGTTCGCGGTGCGCTGTGCAGAACATCGATTTCGCCAAAGCATTCGTTGGCGACAAACTCCGCAATGTCAACCTGTTTGCTTTCGCCCTGGGTCTGCGAAATGACAATGCTTCCGGATTTCACAACATACAGCGAATCACCGTCGTCTCCCTGCGAAAAGAGCCATTCGTTGGCTTCCAGTTGAAGAAACTCACTGTATTGCGCGATGCGCTCGAGCTCGGTCCGGTCGAGCTCGGAAAACATACTGACATGCGCCAGCAGTTCACGCTTATCCACCGTTTCCCCGGCCGTTACTTGTATAGACACTCTGTCACCTCTGTCTTCCGCAAACTATCACACGCTGCGAAAGTGGTCCAGAAATATTGTTGCACCATACTTTTCCACTGCACTTATCAGGAAGCATCAAGCGTATGAACGAGCACGCGGGGCTTCCGCCGTCCGTCATACCGGGCCTGACGCCCCTCCGGCAGATCACCTACGGAGGCACGGACGAATCCGAGTTGTTCAAACCAGTCAGATGCCCGGGTTGTTAACGCGAACACGCAACGAAATCCGCGCGACTTGGCCTGAACAAGCTGATACTGGACAAGCTTTTCCCCGATTCCGAGGCTCGCAAAGCGGGAATCAACAGCGAGCGCAGCAATTTCCCCCTCCTTGTCGCCGATCGCATGCAACGCACAACAGGCCCGGACGGTACCGTCGACCTCACTCACCGCGAAATCCGGGAGCTGACTCCGAATGTCTTCGTCCGAACGAGGCAGAATCTGTCCCCGTTCTACAAACGGTCGAAGCAGGCGCAGCACTGCTGCAATGTCATCGGCATGCATGGGCCGCACGCTTTCATACTCATTTGAGTGAACCATCGTGCCGGCACCGAGGTTGGAGAATATCTCCCTCAACAACACGCCGTCGGACTGCCCGTCGACAATGTGAACCCGCCTGACGCCGGAACGACAGGCACTGATCGCAAGCTCCAGCCGGCGGGCAGCAATCTGCTGGGAATCGTCCCGGGACATGTCTCGAACACGGCTGGCCTGTTCTACAGTCAGTCGACTTACCCGCCCGTCTTCCTCACGCGGGACATCTTCAGGGACGGTTAATATGGACTCCAGGTTTGCGTATCCATTGGTTACAAAGAACAGTTTTTCGGCACCAATCGAACGGGCGCATGCAACAGCAAGCTCGTCCGAAGAAATATTGTAAGGACTGCCGGTTGCACTCCAGCCGATGCAGGGAAACACCGGAATGAAATCAGCGGCAAGCAGACGCTCAACCGCATCCCGGTGAACCCTGTCCACGACGCCGGTGTGCCCGTAGTCTACTCCGTCATCGACACCAACGCCTCGGGCACGCACCCAGTTGCCAACAACCCCGTACATGTTCCGGGCGGAAAGCTGGGTCATTACCCGGTTCGCAACGTCAAATGCCGCCATCTGGATAAGCGGAATAGCGGCGCGGGGCGATACTCGCCGGCCGGCAACATGGTCACTGTCGATCCCATAATGAGTAAGCACCTCATCAATTCGCCGCCGGGCGCCCGGGACGATCAGCACCTTTATCCCAGCCCTCCTGAGGACCGCGATATCTGCAATGAGCGCACTGAGGGCATCACCGGAGAACAGGGCGCTGTCGAGTTTCACGACGAAGCTCAGATCGCGAAACCGTTCGGCATACACGAAGACTTCGCGAATAATGTCTATGTGGCCTCGGCTTAATTCTGTGTCAATCACATCAATCACCCCGCTGTACGTTCGCGAGGATCATAAAACAGTGATTCAATTCGAGCAAACGACCAGTCAGCGATCAGCGCGAGGCCGGCCGCGGTGACCGCTCCTGTGAGCACAAACGCGGTGTTATTGCGGACAAGCCCCGCGATAATAATCGTACCAAGACCGCCCGCACCAATCGTGGAACCGATCGTAGCGGTTCCTATGTTGATAATTACCGAGGTGCGTACACCGGCGACAATGACACGAGCGGCCAGCGGCAGTTCCGTACGGAAAAGAACCTGATGTGGTCTCATGCCCTGCCCGACACTCGCCTCTACAAGCGCAGGATCAACCGCTTCGATTCCGCTTATCGTATTGTTCACAATCGGCAGCAATCCGAAAATAAAAAGCGCCGCAAGTGTCGGCTGAAAACCGAATCCAAGTACCGGGAACGCAAGTGCCAGCACGGCTGCCGGTGGAAATGTCTGTGCGAGACTCGACAAATCCCGCGCTAACGGCAGAAAGTCCCGGCCTACCCCACGGGTCACAAAAATGCCGAGACTCAGTCCCACTACAGCGGCTGCGAAACTGGAAATCGCTACGAGATGTATATGCTGAAGCACCAGCAGCGGAAGCGAGACTCGCCCATACACAAGCTCCGATTGATCAGGAAATAACCATTGCAGCACGGGGACTCGAACATCGCTTCGATATACGAACGCGGCAAACAGTGCGAATATGAAAATCACGCCGACGGCTTTGGCAATTGAACGAATCAGCGTCTTCATGGCGCTTCTCCGTGCGGGGCCGCAGCGAAAATCTCGTCCATGGTCACCTTTCCGAGCAGACAGCCCAGGTCATCAACAACCGGTACTTCGCTGAGATCGGTATTAAGAATTCCTGCGAGGGCATTTCGAAGCGTTTCTGTTGTTCTCACGGTACTGTTAATCGGCATCATGGTCGACGAGTCGGAAACGCCTGATGTCTTTCCCGAACGGCGCACTGCCCCGAGCAATCGCGACGCCTTATCGATCACGTACACAGCATCAACATTAGAAAACCGTTCCCAGTCGACCTGCTGTCCTTCGGAAACCGTGGGCACGCCGGTCATGAACTCCTGCACCGTAAAGCGCCCGAGCCGTTTCAGAGCACGATCCGTACCCACGAAATCACGGACGAAATCGTTTGTGGGGGCTCCAAGGATCTCCTCAGGCGCACCTTCCTGCACCACTTCCCCGTCCTTCATCAGCACCACGACATCAGCGACACGAACAGCTTCATCGAGATCATGGGTCACGAAGATGACCGTTTTTCGCAGCTTTCGCTGGATGGAAATGAACTCCTGCTGCAACACCTCCCTGGTCAGGGGATCCACAGCCCCAAAGGGTTCATCCATAAGAAGAATCGGTGGGTCGGCTGCGAGAGCGCGAGCAACGCCGACGCGCTGCGCTTCACCCCCGGATAACTCCGATGGATACTTCCGGCGATATGTATCCGGCTCAAGGTCAATGAGCTCAAGCAACTCAGTTGCTCGCCGGCGGCGCTCGTCCCGGGATTGCCCGAGCAGGCGAGGAACAATTCCAATATTCTGCTCGACGGTCATATGCGGCAGCAAGCCCACGCTTTGAATAACATAGCCTATTCCACGGCGAAGATCCTGCGGCGGGAACTCGCGCACCGGTGTGCCGTCGACCCGGACATAGCCGTCAGTCGGTTCAAGCAACCGGTTAATCAGCTTCAGACTTGTAGACTTCCCACACCCGGACGGTCCAATAAGCACATATACCTGTCCCTGTGGAACCGTAAATGTCACATCGCGAAGCGCTTCATTGGTTCCGTAGGTTTTCGATACGTGATCAAACTCAATCATATGCAATCCGCCTCCGTTTCGGGCCGGGAACAGCATGGTCCGCGAGAAACTGAAAGACTCTGTCAGCTGTGACAGCGAGAAGGACAATAGGGATTACACCCATGACGATAAGATCCGGAGCTGCCTGCCCGAGTCCCTGAAACACGAAGTTCCCGAGACCTCCGGCACCAATCAGCGCAGCGACCGTCGTATTCCCGATGGTCTGCACCGCCGATACCCGAATTCCGCTGAGTATAATCGGCAATGCAATGGGAATTTCGACACGCCAAAGGAGCTGCCTGCGGGTCATGCCCATACCGGTACCCGCATCTATTACTCCGGGGTCCATAACACGAAGGCTTGTGAAGGTATTTCGTACAACGGGCAAAAGCGCATACAGGAATAACGCGAGCAGCGCCGGGGCATTGCCCACGCCCCGAACCCCCATTGCCCTGAGCACCGGATAGCGCTGAGAAAGAATTGCAAGCGGGGCAATCATAAGGCCGAACAGCGCCAGGCTGGGGACGGTCTGCAGACCGCTGACCAGCCCGAACACCGGTTTTTCCAGGCGCTTGTTCCGGTAGGCCACAATTCCTAACGGAATACCGAATACCACCGCAGCTCCCACTGCCGCTCCCGCCAGACCCACGTGGGCCACGAATTCACCGGCAAAGCGGGACTCGCGGGTGTAGTACTCCCGGACGAATGCAAGATCGTCAAGAACACCCGAAACAAAAAGGAGTACCAGGAAAAGTACAAGTGCCGGTGCCAGACCGGTCCGCAATACCCGCCGCCGTGCAGATGCATGCCCGTGAGTAAACAGTACGAATGTGGAGAGAAGCAGCAGCCAGAATCCTGAGGACGGACTTACCCTCCCTCGATCGAAGCCGAACGCCGCAAGCTCGGCTGTCGCAGCCGTACCGACCCATAGCCAAAGGAGCGCAAAAATAACTATTGCCGGAAACAGTACTTCGTCACCGGAGCGGAAACGGTCGGATCTCATTCCGATCCACGCAGTAGCGGCCAGTATCGCGACCGTCAGTGCGAATACCCAGGGTCCGGTTTCGAAAAGTCGCATAGCCTGTCCGGCGTCAAGTCGATGTTGCTTTACCACAAAGAACGGAAAGAAAAGGCTGCTCCCTCCGAGAAAGACAGCGAAAAGAACAACCTTATCTACCGAAGACAGCTTGTCGGATTCAGGCATGAAACTGGTTAAGAAAAATCGTGCTCAGAGAAATCCGTTGGATTCAAGCCAATCCCGCGCTACAGCGCTTGCTGCTTCGCCGTCAACCGCTATGCGGGCATTCAACTGCTGTAATGTTTCAAGACTGAGCTGCTCAAAGACCGGCTCGAGAACCTCTTCGATTTCCGGATACTCATCGAGAATCGAAGCACGAATAATTGGAGCGGGCTCGTATACCGGCTGAACGCCCTCAGTGTCCTCAAGCACGGTAAGTCCAAGCGCCGCGAGTTCACCGTCGGTTCCATAAGCCATTGCGGTATTCACTCCGTCGGTCTGCTGGGAGGCGGCCTGAATAGTCATGGCGGTGTTGCCACCGGAAAAAACAAGCAGCTGATCGTCTGAGAACTCGAATCCGTACGCCTCCTGGAACGCCGGGAGAACATCTGGCCGGGTCACGAACTCTTCACTTGCAGCAAGCTTTACGTCTCCCCCGTCGTTCATGAAATCCGCCAGATCAGCCAGGCTCTGAAGGGAATGCTCCTCAGCGAGATCAGACCGGATCGCTAAGGCCCAGGTATTATTTGCAGGGGCGGGAGCGAGCCAGACGATGTCGTTTGCCTCGAGATCAAGTTCGCGCACACGCTCATATGCGCTCGTCGGGTTACTCCAGGCGTCGGATTCAGTGTCGTCAAAAAAGAACGCGCCATTACCGGTGTATTCCGGATAAATATCAATCTCACCCGAGATGATCGCCTCACGAATAACATCGGTCGGCCCGAACTCAGTGTCATCGATGACCTCAAACCCGTCCGCCTCGAGCAGCTGTACGATCATGTTACCAAGAAGTGCTCCCTCGGTATCGATCTTCGACGCAACGGTGATCGGTCCTTTTGTCGCTTCCTCCGCCTCACCGGCTCCACCGGCAAAAACGAAGCCCGGTATCAGAAAGAGCAAAAGCACAAACAGAAACACAAATCGAAATGTTTTCATCAGAATCTCCTCAACGACCGCAGGATTACATGTTCACAGGGTGCGATCATCGCATTTGAATGTATTCAACTGATGTGTGCGGGTCAAACGACCGTGACTCAACATATCATTATGTTTTGCACAGTTGGCGAAGGTATCCGGTCGGCCTTATTACGTTTTCAACGGCATATTGTCGGCCTTGAGTAGTCGCCGACGGTCACTCTATCATTCAGCGCAATGCAAGAGCATAAACTGCGAATCGAAAGTGCGGTTGCACTTGTCGACTCCATAGAACAGACGCGAGAACGCTTCGAAGACATGGGATATACCGTAGTGGATGCCTCACTCGGGCTCGGTTCGAAGACACGGCAGGCATTCGTTGCATTCGCCAACGGAACACATATCCACTTCCTCGAGCGGCCGTGCGGTGTCCTTTCACGTCTCCGCAGACGGCGCCGTCTTGCCGCACGCTTTCGTAGAAAAGCCAGAAACTCGGGCAAGCATGCGCTGAGATATCGCAGAACCATATCCTTTGAGCATCCCCGACCGGGTCTCATTGACGCAATCCTGAGGGCCCCCTCGTTTCCGCAAGCCACCGGCTCATCCGACACAGACACGCCGATGATGTCCACCGGATGGATCGAAACAACCACCTCCTGCAATATCGGCGGAGAGAACAGCGAAGCGAGATTTGCTGTCCCGAACCAGCAGCCCCGGGAGCTTCCCCTCGTTCGCGTAAGCGAAACAGCCCTACCGTTCGACGAAGCCTCCACCGATCATCCCAACGGTGTTCAGGGCATTTTTCACCTGCAGATCGGCGTAGAAGACCTCGACGCCGCACTTCCGGTATACACAGATCTTATCGGCTCGGACCCTTACGATCACGTTGACCCCGTCCAGAGACGAGCCATTTTTTCTCTTGAAAACGGAGAACTCGAGCTTATGCCGGTGGATACGTCGCTTGAAGCAGGCGTTCGCGAGATCAGCCTGAGTCCGGGATTCCCGGGTCACCGGGTCAGCTACGACCCGGAGCGAACACACGGCATCACGATGCGTGTCACCGATATTTCGGCAAAAGCTTCACTGGAACCGGATGAGGAAGAAGAACTGGAAAACACCTCCATCAGCCGCAGTCGCAGCACCTGATCGCAGGCTGCGGAATACCGGACTACTCAAGCATGGCGAATGCACGGTCAAGAGCGGAGTCAGGAACCGTGTGTGCTCCGTCGAACTCGTGAAACGTACGAAGACAGCCGGCATGATCGAGCGCATTCCCGAGGGCGGTACCCTGGTCGGGATGGAGTATCGGATCCTGGTTACCATGCGATTGAAAAACCGGAACCCCTTGAAGCCGGGGAAGCTCTTTTTCCCATCTGTCGGCTGCAATAAGTGCGCCTGAAAACAGCAGCATAGCCGCCGGCGGATCATCGTTCCGGGCAAGCGTGAGTGCAGTCTCTATCGCCACCATTGCTCCCTGACTGAAGCCGCCGATAACAAGTTGCCCGGAAGAAATACCCCGGGCTTCGAGCAGCTCGACTACCTCCTTGCCGGATTGAGCGAGTCCGGGCGGGTCAAGCCGCTCCAGCCCGGAGAAGTAGGATCCGAAGAGCGCCTGCGAAAGCTCGCTGTCTTCCCGCGGAAACCAGGCGCGGCCCATCGTCTGTCCGGAGACAGTAATCTGCTTCGGCGCCTGCGGATACAGACTGTGGAATGCGGCCGCCTGTGGAAGTTGTCCTACAGGATACAGATCCGCCGCTGTCGCTCCGAATCCGTGCAACAGGACCATCGGCTTCTCGCCGCGACCATTTTCGATAAATTCAAGCGGCATATTTCTCTTACTCCTGCCCGGCATTCCGGTGCTCGGCAGCGCTCGCACTGTGACCCTCCACGTTCCAGCGTACAAGCCACCCGTTTTCTCTCGCGAAATCGACGATCGTACCGGTCACCGCCTGCACCGTCTCTGCGTTTCGCGAGCGAACTGTAATACGGGTTTTATACTCCGGCTGGTCCCAGTACGGATACGAGCCGATGGCAACGTCGGGGTTTTCCTCCTGAACAGTATTCAGCCAGTCAACGTAATCCGACTCGCGGGCAGTCAGAAACACTTCCGCGTATGTGAAGCCGCCCTTTGGCTGAATGCGTTCGATAATGCGGTCAACTTTGTCCTGAAGCGCCCGGGGCAGGCCCGGTAGAATAAAGACATTCGAAAAGCGTATCAAAGGCCAGCTTCCGTCGGAATACTCAAACCCTGTTTCAGCGCCTTTCGGCACCATGGCCATCCGCCGCAGCGATTCGGTCATGCGATCACCATAATGGTTCTCAAGAAACGAGGATAGCTTCTCATCGAGTACAAGCGGAACGTCGAAAGCGTCGGCGGCACTCTCGAGCGTTATATCGTCATGAGTAGGTCCGACACCGCCGGAGGAAATCACGTAATCGAACCTTGCTGCAAATTCACGAAAGCATTCAGCGATCCGATCTCTCCGATCGGGGATAATACGAATCTCTTCAACCTCATACCCAATGCGGGTAAAGGCCTTTATGATGTAGTCTGAATTCTTATCGACGACGCTTCCCGAAAGGATCTCGTCTCCGATGAGAATAATTCCGAGCGTGCCCGTTTCGGATGCTTTTTCACTGGCCATGGTGTTCGCTCAATCTATGGAAGCGGCTGACAGTCGTCAAGGCACACAGCCGGTGGCCTCGCGCATCAAGCCCCCAGCCCCGTTGCCCGCGGAATTAAATAATGCCTTGCACTGTCCCCAGTCCCGTGACGCAGCGCAGCATTTTCGATAATATTACATTGTATGACGTTCGAAGATACCCCTAATGACATTGCGCCCCCATCCGGGCGGCCTGCTATCGAGATTTCCGACCTGACCGTTGCATACGATGAAACGCCGGTGCTCTGGGACATCGACCTTGAAATCCCTTCCGGGGTCATTGCCGGAGTTATAGGTCCGAACGGCGCAGGCAAAAGCACATTAATCAAGGCTATTCTCGGAATCGTCACGCCCGCGGCCGGCTCGATTTCGGTACTCGGACAGAGCTACCGGAAGGCACGGCGTCGGGTCGGCTATATTCCCCAGCGCACGAGTGTCGACTGGGACTTTCCGACTACCGTGTTCGATGTGGTGCTCATGGGCTCCTACGGGCGGCTCGGCTGGATTCGCCGGCCACGACGACGCGATCGGGATGAAGCCATGCAGGCACTCGAAGTCGTCGGCATGGAGCAATACGCCGGACGGCAGATCGGCGAACTCTCGGGTGGGCAACAGCAGCGTACATTTGTCGCACGGGCGCTGTTGCAACGCTCTGATGTATATCTCATGGACGAACCCTTTCAGGGTGTCGATGCAGTAACCGAGCGGGCACTGGTAGGGATTCTCCACGAACTCAAGCAGCAGGGGAAAACGCTTCTGGTTGTTCATCACGATCTGCAGACCGCCGAGCACTACTTCGACTGGATTACCATGCTGAATGTCAGAATTATCACCTCCGGGCCTGTTTCTCAATCTTTCACTGAAGATAATCTCAAGACAACCTACGGTGGTCGCATGAACCTGCGCGCAGACGCGTCATAAGTAATGGCTCCATGGGAGGATTGTACTTCAGGTTGATGTTTTCCCCATGGCAGCCGTCGTTTCTTTTTGTAGGGATATAACCGAATGCAGGAACCCGCACTATGAAGGATGTCGCCATTCGCCCGCTTACCCAACAGGATACCGAGGCCGCGGCCCGGTTTATTTCACTGGTCAATACCGGGGAGGCAGCAGCACTTCCCGACCTTCCCACCGCGCGTGCGGAGGCGGCTCACCTCCTGAGACGCGTGCTTGAACGCGAACTACCCGCATTCACTCTGCGACTGTATGAAGGCACGGGCAGGATTTGCGGGCTGATCGCACTGAGTCCTGATGACCCCTCTGTGCTACTCGGCCCGCTTCTTCATATCGGCGACTGGGCGGGCCATGCCGACGCCATGCTTACTGCGCTGCGGAACGCGCTTACTTCCGGGAGAAACACGATGGTGTCGGAAAACGGGATGCTTTCTGTCAGGTTCTACCCGGGAAATCGCAACATGCACTCCCTGGTGGAACGGCACGGAGGGGAAACGACCCGTACCGGAGCCCTGATCCACGCTACGATTCCAGATATACACTGAAGTGGATTTCCATATTGAATTGAATCACGCGGCCTGATAACCGGAATCCGTATCATCCCGGACGTCTGTTGAGCGCTTACCTGATTTTCAGAAACATTCCGAACAATACGATAATGAGCAGTATCTGAACCAGACTGAAGCGGATCAGAACCTGCGTGTTAGACCATTCCCTGACATTTCGAAAGTGATCGTGAAGCGGAAAACGGATCGAGTGGAAAATATTAACATTGAGGAAGCGAAGCAGCGTTACCTTCAGAAGTCCCGTACCTCCGTTAACAAGGATAACGGTACCGACGATAAACAGCAGGAACGGATTCCTCGCAAGAAGGATGGAGCAGCCGAGAAAGAAACCAATTGCCCGCGATCCGGCATCGCCCATGAGGATTTCGCTCGGATAGGCGTTGTACCACAAATACCCTGACAGACAGCCCACCATGACAAACACCATGACCGCCCATACTGCCGCGTCGGGATAGTGCGGCAGGAGCAGGTGCTCGGATATATCGGTGTGGCCGATCACAAAGTACATGAACACGCCCATGCTCAGCAGTCCAAGTAACACGAGCGAACTCGACAGACCGTCAACACCATCCGTGCAGTTCGTGCTGTTAATGCTTGTCCACAGGATAATCACCCCTACGGGAATAAAAACGTAGGCAGGTACAGCGAACTCACCGGCGATAAACGGCAGCCAGATGACCGATCGTGAGCGTGCCAGAATAATTGCTCCGACCAGTGCCAGCAGAAAATCTATCAGACCCTTGAAGTATTCTCCCCATGGCTTCTCGCTTCGGTCGTCGAGGTAGCCACTGAGCATTGCCAGATACGTCAGAGCGAGAACCAGAATGACCTCATTTCGCAGCGGTACGAACAGAAGACTGACAAGAACAAAAACGGTAATAAATATTACGCCGGACCCGGTCGGCTTTCCTTTTGATACCGAGGCCTGAACGGCAAATTCTTTTCCACGGTCATGAGGTAGAACAGCGTTAAACCGCGGCAAGGTGATAAGGCTGGCCAGAAAAGCAACGACGGTCCCCGAGAAAATGAGAAATGAGAACGACGTGAACAGGCGAAACGGGCCATAAGTGTCGACGAGTATCTGCCCGAGGTTATACAGCATGCATTACGCTCCAGTAGTAATCGCGGCTATCCTAACGAACCCCATTATTACTGCCAAGTACACATTTACAGGGACTTGGCAGACCCTTTTTACTTGCGTACTGTTGGCAGTACACAGATTATGGATATTCATACCGCAACAAAAGTATCACGCATCTCGCTGTTCACAGCGCTCATAGCGGTGGGTAGCTATATCGCCGTTCCGATTCCCGGTTCCCCTGCCCCGGTCGTACTAGCGAATCTATTCGCAATTCTCGCGGGCATGGTACTCGGTCCGGCCGCAGGTGCCGCCGCGACTACGATGTATCTGATAGTCGGGCTCGCCGGACTTCCGGTATTTGCCGGAGGCGCCGGAGGGCTCGCACATCTTGCCGGTCCGACCGGCGGGTTTCTCGTCGGCTATGTACCGGCAGCCATCGTCTCCGGCAGTATCTTTCGACTGCTTTCACAGCGAACCTCCTTGCGCTGCACGCTTGCAGGAGCGCTCGCCGCTGCCACCGGAATTATGACGATATACGTGCCGGGAGTGATCTGGATGTCGCTGGTACTCGACCTGTCTCCGATCGCAGCAATCGCTGCCGGAATGCTGCCGTTTCTGCCTGGAGACATTGCGAAAGCGGTCGCGGCGGCGTTGGTTCTTCCGGCCATTGAACGCTCGCCTGTCGAAATCACCACTCGCTCTCCTTCGGGCGCTGCATACGATGACACCACACGCGAACAGGACGCATGAGTAGCACAACGATGCGCTCAGGAAAACAGGGCACATGAGCAATACTCCAGTACTCTCGGCAGATACCATTTCCGTTTCTGCCCCCGGAACCCTTATTCTCGACGGCATCTCGCTGGATATTCCGGATACAGCGATCTCCGTGCTTGCCGGGCCCGTAGGAGCCGGAAAAAGTGTACTCGCCCGCGTCCTTGGCGGAATACTTAAAGCGGATAACGGCTCGATCAGCGGACCGGCGCGCGGGCATACCGGCGTCGTTCTCCAGAATGCAAACGCTCACCTGTTAGGGGCGACAGTGGAGGAAGACATACACCTCTCACTCGCGAGGCGACCTGATGAACGTACACGACGCACATCCGAAGTTATGTCGCTTTGCGGGATTTCACATCTTGCGACACGGCCGATTCAGCACCTGTCAGGTGGTGAAGCCCGCCTGTGTGCCCTTGCGGCTACAATGGCAACTTCACCTCGCCTGCTCATATGTGATGAACCATTCGCAAACCTCGACTGGAGCGGCGTAGACCGGGTTCTATCAGCATTAATTTCCTACACGAACCATGGAGGAGCGGTACTCGCGGTTACCCATGAAACGGAAAAAATCCTTGCACACGCGCAACGGCTGTTTGTTCTTCAGCCCGGTGGACCGGTTCACGTGTTTCGATTGCCCGATGATCTGGTATCATCTTCGGATCGGGCCCGTGTAGAAGCATTCGGTCTTCGCATCCGGGGACCCGTTGATGAAATGAGCTGGCTCAAAAAGAGCGATACTCCCAAAGCCCGGGTGTAATGGTGGCGAGCATTCGAGCCGGACACACCATGTGCAGAGAATAAGGAGCCGGTATTGCTGAAGAATACAACTGCATTTACTACTGGCAGACCGGACACGTTCTTTTATCGTCTTCCGCCCGGGCGCTCACTTCTTGTCATCCTGGCAGCTCAGGCGGCGATCGTCTGGGTGTCTCCAGCAGCAGTTGCCGGGCTGAGCGGCTTGCTTCTGCTTGCCGCGATACTTGCGCGGCGCCCGGTCCATTCCGTACTTATGAGCGCCTGGCCGGTGCTCCTGCTCGCACTTCTGACGGCGCTGCGAAGTGACAGCACCGCACTGGCCGATCGTATCGCTGTTTTCATACGTTTCTGTTTCATGATCGTAGCAGCAGATCTGTATATCACCTCCTTTGCATGGCAACCCGCGCTCGCCCGACTTTCTACAGCATCATTTCAGTCT
>CAZMEV010000028.1:0-2560 GCA_964565375.1 uncultured Spirochaetaceae bacterium | reverse complement strand
CAGCATCATTTCAGTCTGCAGCATCATTTCAGTCTGCAGCATCATTTCAAAATGATTACCGCGAGTCTCACCGCATGAAGACTGTGGGCACAAGCGATCTACGGCGAGGCCGTCGTCGCCGACCTCATGCCATCGGCCGCGCGAGAAGCCGGATAGTTATGTCAATTGCGACAGTGGCGCTCTCTCTCTGGCTCACCGTCCTTCATATTCCCGGCGTCACGACTCGCCTGCGCGTGCGCCGGGAAGCGGCTCTTGCCCGCCGAATTCCGTTGCGCCGGCTGCTCGGCCCGGCGGCTCTGTCCTCGCTTCTGACAGAACTCCTCAGCGACGCAGACACTCGTGCAGAAGCACTTGCCGCCCGGGGCTTACTGTCCGAGGCTCATCCAACTGTCCGGGACAGATCCACATAAGCAACGGCAACCGCTTCGATAAACATTCGATTTTGCCTCTCGCACCAATACCAGATCACGTGCTATATTCGCCGCTATGAATCTGGATTTTCAAACAAACGTATTTGAGAAGGAAACGATTGAACTCGCGGGCAAACGTGAATCAATCGTTCGCGGCGGTCGAGACCTGTTTACAAAGCTTCCGCAAGCGTTCGCCGGCATTAAGCGCATCGGTGTGATCGGATGGGGAAGCCAGGGACCTGCGCAGGCGCAGAACCTGCGCGACAGCCTCGAAGGCACGGATATACAGGTGACCGTAGGGCTTCGAAACGGCTCCTCCTCATGGAAAGCAGCCGAAGCGGCTGGGTTCTCCGAGTCGGAGGGAACGCTCGGGGAAATGATGAAAGTGGTTGCCGAGAGCGACCTCGTGCTGCTTCTTATTTCGGATGCGGCGCAGGCGGCACGCTACCGGGAAATATTCGATGCGATGAAGCCCGGAGCTACACTCGGTTTGAGCCACGGATTTCTCATCGGGCATCTGAAGGCAATCGGCGATTCGCTACCCGCTGATATGAACGTTATCGGTGTCTGTCCGAAGGGCATGGGCCCGTCGGTGCGTCGGCTCTATGAACAGGGAAAGGAAATCAACGGAGCAGGAATCAACACCAGTTTCTGTGTCGAACAGGATGTTGACGGGCGCGCTACCGACATCGCCATCGGCTGGTCGATTGCATTGGGAGCACCGTTCACGTTCAAGACGAGCCTGGAAATGGAATTCCGGTCAGATATATTCGGTGAACGGGGCATTCTGCTCGGAGCCGTACACGGAATAGTTGAAGGCCTGTTTCGCCGCTATGTTACCGAAGGCGTTGACGAGGAACAGGCATATCTCGATGCCGTTGAAACGATCACCGGACCAATATCCGAGACAATCAGTCATCGCGGAATCCGGGCTGTATATGAATCGCTCGACGCCGACGGCAAGCGGGAGTTCGAGAAAGCATACTCGGCAGCCTACCAGCCCTGCTACGAAATCCTTTACGAGATTTACCAGGAAGTGCGAAGCGGAAACGAAATCCGTTCGGTTATTCTGGCAAACGAGCGACTCGACCGCTTCGGAATGACAACCATAGACACAACAAAACTGTGGCGGGTCGGCGAGTCGGTTCGTTCCGGTGGCAAGCGTGACGCAGTACGACTCCATCCGTTTACCGCCGGTGTATATGTAGCATGTATGATCGCTCAGGTCGATATTCTTAACGAGGCCGGACATGCATGGTCGGAAATTGTGAATGAATCGGTGATCGAAGCGGTGGACAGCCTGAATCCATACATGCACTACCGGGGTGTTGCGTTCATGGTTGACAACTGCTCCACGACAGCGCGGCTCGGGGCAAGAAAGTGGGCCCCACGGTTTGACTATAACCTCGATCAGGGTGCCTACTCATTACTCGATACCGGCGCGAAGATCCAGAGCAATGCATTCGAGGCGTTCGCGGATCATCCGGTTCACGACGCAATTTCCGTACTCGCGGAAATGCGTCCATCTGTTGATATCAGTGTCGGCGGGTGATGCTGCATGAGGTGTCCACGATGTGGAAGCACCGACGACCGCGTTATTGAATCACGTTCCCTTGCCGCCGGAGAAAGCATCCGGCGGCGCAGGGAGTGTCTCGGCTGCCACTACCGGTTTACGAGCTACGAACGAATCGAAGAAAAGCAGCTTATGGTCGTAAAGAGCAGTGGACGTCGAGAACCCTTCGAGCGCGCAAAGCTCGAACGGGGGGTTCAACGGGCTCTCGAAAAACGCCCGGTAAGCCAGGCCCAGATAGAGGTGATCATTTCGGAAATCGAGGACGAGGCAGCAATCCTTGGAATGCCGAGTTTCGAAATACAGTCGCGACAGATCGGAGACCTTGTACTCAAGCGCCTCTATCACACCGATCGGGTAGCTTACATACGATTCGCAAGTGTGTACCGGAACTTTGAAAACGTCGACGAATTCATCCGGGAAATAGACGAACTTTCCCGGTGGAGCGCATCCAAGGATCCGCCGGCCGACCCGGACTGAGCCATCACTGCAGATATCTTAAATACAAAAATCCAGGAAAAGAATAGCGGCGGAGGGATTTGAACCCCCGACCTAACGGATATGAGCCGTTTGCTCTGCC
>CAZMEV010000027.1:121-31680 GCA_964565375.1 uncultured Spirochaetaceae bacterium | reverse complement strand
CCGTGGAAGTTGCTATACAGAAAGCCGGGCGCACCTCCCGGGTGCACCTCCCGGGTGCACCCAATAAAACGGGGGCGACTTCAAAAGCCGCCCCCGGTTTCGTTGCGGCGTCTGTATCACGCGTACACGCCGCTTCAGAGTACAACGTAATTTCTATCTGTCAAACAAAAGTATCCACAATTCCTACGATCATAACCACGATAATGGCCAGCGGAACCACATACTTAATGACTGGCCCATACCAGGAACCTACCTTGATTCCGGCACCGCCCTTGTTGGCCTCTTCTCGTGCCGATTTCGCAGTCCAGACCCAGCCGGCAAAAACAGCAGTCAGAAGTCCACCAAGCGGCAGGAAAATACTGTTGGCGATCCAGTCATACAGGTCGAAAAGATTACCGATATTCGGCACCTCGACACCAATTGCTCCGAAACTCAGACTTGCAGGTATCCCGACGATCGCGATAACAATGCCAAGCACGAGTGCAGCCTTGTTCCGGGCCCATCCCTTTTCATCGATAAGCCATGCCGCCACAACCTCGAGGAGGGAAATTGCCGACGTAAGTGCCGCCACACTCAGAAGCAGGAAAAAGAGCGTGCCGAAGACAAGCCCGAGCGGCATCTCGGCAAACACTCCCGGAAGTGTGATAAATGCGAGTCCGGCTCCATCACCAGGGTCAAAGCCGAGCGCAAACACGGCCGGGAAAATAACCAGGCCGGCGAGAATCGCGATACCGGTATCCATACCTACAACAGAAACGGCGCTGCCAGGAATGTTGTCACGATCACTGAGATAGCTACCGTAGGTGATGAAAACACCCATACCAAGGCTCAACGTGAAGAACGCCTGCGCGATCGCGTCGAGGAACGTACGTCCGGTAATTTCGCTGAAATCCGGACTAAACAGGAATGCAATGCCTTCCCCTGCTCCGTCGAGCGTGACAGCGCGGATTATGAGGATCACGATGAGGACACCCATAACCGGCCATAAATACTGTACCCACCGTTGAATACCCTTCACGACTCCTGCCGAGATAATCGCCACGGTCAGTGCCATAAATACAAGATGCCAGATGAGCGGGATCCAGGTTTGTCCCACATGTCCCATGAACAGTTCGTCATGGGCTACATCCCCCATAAACTCACCGGTGACCGCCATAATCGTGTATGCGAGCGACCACCCACCGACAACCGAGTAGTACGAGAGAATAACAAAGCCGGTGAGCACCCCGAGGGCACCTGCAACCCACCACATGCTCTGTGGGGCCAATGCCTTGAACGCTCCGACCGGGTTGCGCTTACTCGATCGCCCGAGCACCGATTCGGTGACCATGAGCGGGTACCCGATAATCAGAACGACAACCAGGTAAATCAGTACGAAGACAGCACCCCCGTTCGTGCCAACCACGTACGGGAAACGCCAGATGTTTCCCAGACCGACTGCAGAGCCTGCTGCCGCCAGGATAAACCCCAGACGACTGGCCCAGCTCTCTCTGCGAGGACCATCAGCCATAATTCTATACCTCCCAACAATTTTCTGGTGGAGCTGAAACCGACAAAATTGTCAGAAATCACGAGTTTGCCCCCACCGTGTAAACCGGGAGTGTACTAGAGCCGGTACTCAGTGAGCAAGCGCAACACGCAAGGAAATGCATGAGTATACCGGAAACATTGCATAAAACCCCTATTACATGCGTCGCGGATGAGCTGTTTGCCGCAGTCGCTCCAGGACATGCATTGTTCAACGCCTGCACGCAGCAGCCCGGGCACGTGCATGGGGACACAACCGCAAGCAGGAGCCGGCCCCGGGGACCACTCAGGCCTCTCGACTGGTTGCTGCTGCCTGAGCCATCCGTTTGACAGATCGCACTTTCGCGATAGTATGCGCACAAGGAGCCGGTTTAGGTGAAGAAACGGGACAGGCACAACCAAATTGTCCAGCTTCTCAAGGGAGAAGGAGCACTGCCGGTGAATGCTCTCTCTTCAAGACTTGGTGTTTCTCACATGACAATTCGCCGCGATCTGGACTCTTTGTCGGCGGAAGGCATTGTAAAGCTCATTCATGGAGGAGCAGCACTTTCGCCGGCGGCGATAGAACCCGGTAATGACGTACCGTACTCGCTTCATGATGCAAGCGTGCGTCGAATGCCGGAAAAACGCCGTATAGCCGAATACGCAGCACAGCTGATTGCGCCTGGAGAGACAATCGTCCTCGACAGCGGTTCGACCACCGAATGTCTGGCAGGTCAGCTTCCATGCGTAGAGTCTCTGACCGTTCTCTGTTACGCAATGAATATTTTTGCAGCGATCAGCGCACCTGAGACGCGGGAGATCCTCTTCGGGGGCGGCCGGTATCATGCGAATCTCATGATGTTCGAAAGCCCTGAGTCGCTCGAGCTTATCCGCAGACATCGCCCCTCAAAGGCGTTTATCTCAGCCGCCGGTATCAGTCCGCAGTTTGGGGTCACCTCAAGAAACGATTTCGAGCGGGAGACGAAAAGGGCGGCAATGGAGAGCTCGCTTCAAAACATACTGATTGCCGATTCCTCGAAATTCGGCGTCGTGTATCGCGACTTTTTTGCGGAGCTTCATGAATTCGATACCATTATCACAGACTCAGAGCTCTCCGCCGTAGATCAGAGTACGCTCGAATCATTCGACCTGGAGCTTCATGTTGTCTGACGGACTTCAGCCGTGACTACTTTCTCAATAGGCTGACGTTCCGGTTTGCCCCTGGACGATCGCAACTCCGGCGCTCGTACCCAGGCGTTCGGCCCCGGCACGAATCATGGATTCGGCATCCTCGCGGGAACGGATCCCTCCGGAGGCCTTTACCTTTACATGAGTGCCGACGTTCCGCCGCATGAGGGCGACGTCCTCGACTGTCGCCCCTCCCGACGCGAATCCTGTAGACGTTTTGACAAATGCTGCCCCGGCAGACTCAGCGATTTCGCAGGCAAGCTGCTTTTCTTCGTCAGTCAGCTCGGAAGCTTCAATGATCACTTTTGTAAGTGCCACATTGCCCGCTGTGCCGGTTACAGCTTTAATATCACTTCGGACAACTTCAAATTCCCGGTTCTTGAGCGCGCCGATATTCAGAACCATATCCAGTTCCACCGCGCCGTCTTCAATTGCCCGTTCAGCCTCGAAAGACTTTGCGCCAGTCGCCATCGCCCCAAGTGGGAACCCGATAACGGTCGCAACCGAAATGTCGGTTCCCTGGAGTTCCGAAGCACACAAAGCGGTCCAGCATCCGTTTACACATACAGCGCGAAACCTGTGCTCCCTGGCTTCTTCAACTGTCTTGAGAATATCCGCGCGGGTGGCCGCCGGCTTAAGCAGGGTGTGATCGATATATTTATTTAGTTCCAACGTAGCCTGTCCTCCTGACGTTTGTCGACGCGGCATGGTTCACCAATAGCCAAAGCGTGCAGGTGTGGCATGGTTCACCAGTCACCAACACTTGGTGACGTTGCACGATTCACCGGTAACTAACGCTTGCCGGCGTCATAGGGTTCACCAATAGCTCTTGGTGCACGCGAGTTCTTCGAAGTGAAAGCCAGCACGGCGAGCGTTGCTACATAGGGCAACATTCGATAAATCTGGCTCGGTACCGGAATATCAGCAAGGATCGGAAGCCCCGAGTAGGTCGCGGCAATAACGCGCATCATTGCGAAAAAGAAGGCTGCGTAAAGGAGTTTCCTCGGGTGCCACTGGCCGGAAATCATTACAGCAAGCGCAAGAAACCCGAATCCAATAACCGTCCCGTCGAAGCGGGTTGCGAAACTGAGAACGAAAATCACACCACCCATACCTGCAAGCGCGCCGGAAACGAGAACACCGGTATAGCGCATCCGGTAAATATTCACTCCGACTGAATCCGCCGCGTGCGGATTCTCTCCGCACGCCCGAAGCCGAAGGCCCAAACGGGTCTTGTACAGTACAAATGTGAGAATGATAAACAGCGCCGCCCCGATATAGGTGGACAGGTACGCACGCGTAAAGAACAGGTTCCCGATCACCGGGATATCGCTCAGGATCGGGACTTCCCGGATAAGGTAGTTTCCACTGATCACAATACGACGCGAAAGAAAAATGGTACGCGCCACGAACACCGCGAGTGCCGGCGCGAAGAGATTCAGCGCGGTTGCACTGATAATCTGATTTGCTTTCATGTTTATCGAGGCGTAGGCATGCGCAACCGAGAAGATACACCCTGCGATCGCGCCTACCAGCAATCCCGTGGCAGCAATAAGCTGCAATGGCATTGCTGTTGTCTGCTCAAGAAAGCGCATAGTCATGATACCGAGAAATCCGCCCATGACCATAATGCCTTCAAGTGCAATGTTAATTACCCCGCTTCGTTCGCTGTAGAGTCCACCAAGCGCTACGAGCGCGAGGGGAACCATCGAGGCAATTATGAGCGGAAAAAGGAAATAGATTATGCCCACAAGCTGACTCATTTGATTTCACTCCCTTCCTTGAGCTCGACCTCTGCGCCCGTGCGGCGACGAATATACCATGCCACAAATTTCTGCAGGAACAGGCTTAGCGCAGCGAAATAGATGATCACGGATATAATGATGTCGATGATCTCGGGTACGAAATCGTACAGCTGAAGGTAATGGCCACCCTGCTCAAGCGCACCATAGAATATTCCCGCGAAGAACACACCGATCGGGTGGGACAGACCGAGCAGCGCAATCGCAATACCGTCGAACCCTTCCTGCAGAAGCTGGTGAACAGGCTCGAGATGGCGGCCGGAAACCAGATACATGATCCCTCCGGCCAGTCCTGCAATCGCTCCTGCGGTTGTCATGGAAATGACAATATTGCGCTTCTCGTTCATGCCCGCGTATCGGGCGGCATCCCGATTGAACCCGACGCTCTTGAGTTCATAACCGCGTACGGTACGGTCAATGACGATAAACAGCACAACGGCAAGCGCCGCGGCGATAAGAATTCCGGCATTAATTGATGAGCCGACAAAGATATCGTTCAGGCCCGCCCGCGGTATAAGAGCAGAAGCCTGCGGCGATTGTGCGCGGGCATATTGCTGGTTGTAAATAAGCTGCGTTATGAGCATTGAGTTCATGTACATAGCCACGTAATTCAACATAATCGTGGCGACAACTTCGTGGACGTTCCGGTATGCCTTAAGCATTCCCGCGATTCCACCCCAGACTGCGCCGGCGGCTACAGCCCCGATAAGCGCAACTACCCAGTGAAATGGCCCGAGAAAACCCCAGTTCACACCAATGTAGACAGCGGTAAAGGCGCCCATTGTCAGCTGTCCGGTCGCCCCGATATTAAACAGCCCAGTACGGAAGGCAAACGCAACACTGAGACCGGTAAGGATAATCGGAGTCGCAAAGTAAAAAGTATTACCGATACTGCGGAGACCCTGCTGAGACCAGCCAAGCAATATGGTTATGAATCCGGGAACCGCATCCCCGGGGTTCGCAAGCAGCATAATAACGAATCCGAACAGTAGCCCGAAAACAATAGCCAGGATGCTCGACAGTGCACTGATAGTACCGGGACGGTTCGCCGCCAGCGTCAAAAGGCGCTGCCATCCGCGCCTCAGGATGGAGTCGCTCATGCCGCACCTCGCTTTTGCTTTTTCGAACCGGACATATAGAGTCCAAGCTCGTTTTCCGTGACCTTCCGGGGATCGAACTCCCCGACGTTTTCTCCTTCGTACATGACCATAATCCGGTCACTGAGGTTCATTACTTCGTCGAGTTCAAGCGAAACAAGCAGTACGGCCTTGCCGGCATCGCGTTCGGCGATGAGCTGCTTATGTATGAATTCAATCGCACCGACGTCGAGGCCGCGAGTAGGCTGTACGGCGATAAGCAGGTCACTTCCCCGGTCTATTTCACGCCCGAGAATCGCCTTCTGCTGATTTCCCCCGCTCATGCTTCGAGCGAGTGAAGAGGCGCCGTTGCTGCTTCGAATATCGTAATTTTCGATAAGCTTGTCGGCATGCTCACGTATCACGGGAAACTGCAGAAAACCGGAACGCTGGTACGGAGGTTGAAAATACGAGTTAAGAATAAGATTGTATTCGAGAGGAAAATCCAGCACCAGCCCGTGGCGCTGCCGATCTTCCGGGATGTGCGAAATCCCGGCAAGACTCTTTTGGCGAATGGAAAGATCGGTTATGTCACGGCCATTCAGAAGCACTTTGCCCGAGGCAATTCCAAGAAGGCCGACCAGCCCGTATACAAACTCCGTCTGACCGTTTCCCTCAATACCCGCTACACAAAGAATCTCACCGCGGCGCGCGACAAGGCTTACTCCCTTTACAACATCTGCCTCGGTGAGGCGATTCTTTACATACAGGTCCTGAACCTCAAGCACCGGTTCCTGCGGATTCGCTTCGGGTTTTTCGATCTCGAACACAACTTTACGGCCAACCATCTTTTCGGCGAGTTCCTCGCTAGAGGTCTCGGCAACATTTACCGTATCTATGTAGGCGCCTTTCCGGAGGATAGTACAGCGATCAGCTACCTGCTGGATCTCCTCGAGCTTATGGGTAATAAGGATTATGGACTTTCCCTCATTTGTAAGCCGCTTGAGAATCTTCATAAGCTCGGAGATCTCCTGCGGAGTCAATGAGGCGGTGGGTTCGTCGAATATGAGAATGTCGGCCTCACGGTAGAGCATTTTGAGGATCTCAACGCGCTGCTGCTGACCGACCGAAATATCTTCTATTTTCGCCTGCGGGTCGACCTTCAAGCCGTACTGTTCACTGAGGCTCCGAATCTTCTTTACTGCGTCACCGAATCGAAGAACGCCGCGTTCGACATCCTCATAGCCAAGAACAATGTTCTCCGCAACAGTGAAATTGTGCACAAGTTTGAAGTGCTGGTGCACCATTCCGATTCCGAGCCGATTCGCGTCGTTCGGATTGCGGATATCCACTTCCTGGCCACGAACCCGAATCGTCCCGGAGTCGGCTGCGTACAAACCGAAGAGCACGCTCATGAGGGTTGATTTCCCCGCACCGTTTTCCCCGAGCAGTGCATGTATCTCACCGTATTTGAGCTTCAGATCAACCGCATCGTTCGCTTTAATGCCGGGGAACTCCTTGGTGATCTGTTCCATTTCGATGACGTGTTCCATGAAGGATCCTCAAACGATACTGTCCTACCGGGCCGGCAGCCCGGACACCGGAAGAGTGTCCAGACCGACGCCTGGCCATGGATTATTCAGACTGTATGATACGTCCATGGACGCCGAGGGCGCCCACGGACTGAAAAACACGCGATATAACCGCGACAGTAATTACGGCTGGACCGTCGATTCCTGAATCTCCACTTCCTGGAGACCATGTGCATCAATAAAGTCCATCAGCTCGCCATAGCTTTCCGGAACTTCAAGCTCTCCGCCTGCGATCCGATCGAAAATTTCGTCATAATCGCTTTCGGTGAAGTCTCCCCGGAAGCGCGACGTTTCCATGGGCAGTGCAACACCATCCTCCGATGCGGTGAGCGTAAGAGTCTGGCCACCGGGGAAGTTTCCGGCATGGAAGTCGGCAAGTATATTCTGTGCGGTCTGACCGAGATCCTTCATAGCGCTGGTAAGCACCCGGTCGCTCTGTTCCGACTGGTCAACGTCAACGCCGATCATCCATGCGTCCTGGTCTTCTGCTGCCGCCATGACACTTGAACCGGCACCACCGGCCGCCGCGAAAATAACCTCTGTTCCGTCGGCATACCAGCTTGCTGCCTGTGCATTATGTGCATCGCTCGGATCAAAGTTACCTAGGTAATCGTAGCGGTTGTCCGGAAATACAATTTCTTCGCCGATTTCGGCTGCCGCGTAATGCGCACCCGCGATATACCCGACGCCGAAGCGGACAACGGCCGGAACGGCGATACCACCCATATATCCGAGCTCACGGAAGCCGTCCTTTACAGCAGCGTATCCGGCGAGGAAACCGGACTCTTCCTCGGCGTAATAGATTGCCACCGTATTGTCGGCAACTACGGCGTCGCCGTCCGGATCACGCGGTTCCCCGTCAATGAGCACAAAGTTAACGTCGGGATGGTTCTGCTGGGACTCATAAATTGCAGCCTCAAACAGGAAGCCCGGCGTTACAACAATCTGGGCGCCACCCTGTACAGCAAGATCAATTGCGTCGATGTACGCGGAGTCGGAAATCTCGGCCGGCCGGAAATAGCGATGTGCGTATCCTTCACGTTCGGAATATTCGACAATACCTTCCCAGGTCCCCTGGTTAAACGACTCGTCGTCGATGTCGCCGGCGTCGGTCACCATCGCGATTTCAACCTGCTCACCCTGGCCTGCACCAAACAATGATGCGCCTGCAAGCAGAAACGCGATAAGGCCTAAGGCCATTACTCGTTTCATCATTAAAAGCCTCCTTTCAGTTTCCCACGATTGTTCGTTTTTTAACATTCAGGCCACGATCCGACGGACACTGTTCCTGAAACGTCGTGGGAATGTGCAACTTTTATCGAAATGACTCTACCAGCGTTATTAGAGGAATGTCAAAAGGATATCCAGATCAGGCCCCGCCAATCAGAAGCATGTATGTGCCGGAGGCCAGCAGCGGCACCGAAATATTGTCGAGATTCCAGGGGGTAAACGCCTCTGCGGCAGTAGATATGCCGGCCACTCCCGCTGCCGCTGCCAGTGTGCGGAACACCGAGGGTACGGCACCACTCAGCCCAAGCGCGGAAACGATCAGGAAACTGGCCGCAAACATTGTCGCAGAGCCGCCGACCGTCTTGCTTCCAAAGGCCTCACCGGTCGGGAGGAACGGTAGGCTCTCCGCAAGGACACCGGTTGAAATCCCTGCGGCGGAGCGGTTCGAGACCCTGCGCGAGATAGTCTCACCTGCAATGGCCGCAAGCCCATCGCCCCAAGCCATTACCATGACACCTGCCGCCGCCGCTGTATGCGATAGCGGCCCGCTCCACGACGCAACCACAAGAATTATGAGACTTACCGGATACAGCACGATCCCGAAGTTAGCGCCGGCTCCGGTATGCTCATTTGCATGAACCCGCTCACGGCGGTAGAAAAGGTAGTTGGCGACGGTAAACACAACGGGCCCGACAAGTGCCGGAGCAACCGACCCGTGAAAGTACCACGCCACAAACCACCAGTGTCCTACTCCGATATGAACGACCTTCCGGGTAACGAAGGGCGCGCAAAGACGATATCGGTCAAGCATAGATGCGATAGTCAGTACGACGCCTATGAGCAGAAACCCCAGTCCAATGCCAAGCCAGTCGATTGCGGAAAACAGAATCGCGCTATCCATGCCGGCATACTACCGATGGTCGGCACGGACTTCCAGACGACGTTTTTCTGCGTCGATCATCACATTGGACTACGATTCTGTTATCTTCAGCGGAACACAGGACCAATATGCGGAATAAGAAACATACTGCCAGTAAAGCTGTACTGATTACCGGAGCGTCGTCCGGGATCGGGAGAGCACTCGCACTCGAAATGGCGCGCTCAGGCTATCGTCTTGCACTGACGGCACGTCGCTATAATCTGCTGGAGGAGCTTCGTGATGAGATAGCGCGCGAAGACGATGAACGCAAACGAGCCACGCCGATTACACTGCGGTCACTTGACGTCCGCGATTACGAGGATGTCTTAAGAGCAATTCCTGAACTTGCCGAAGAGCTCAACGGGCTCGATATCGTAATTGCAAATGCAGGAGTCGGGCATCGCGGACAGGTCGGCACCGGGCATTTCGCCGAGGCCCGGGAAACCATCGACATAAATCTTACCGGAGCCATGGCAACTGTTGATGCGGCAGCGACGCTGTTTCGGGAGCAGGGTTACGGACACATCGTGGGCGTCTCCTCGATCGCAGGATTCCGCGGACTTCCCGGCAGCGCAGCCTACTCGGCATCCAAGGCGGGCCTTAGCATTTATCTGGAAGGAGTCCGCGCGGAGCTCCGACGGTACAATGTAGATATAACGCTTCTGCACCCGGGCTTTATTGCAACCCCGATTAACGAATCTCTGCGGCGACGCCCTTTTCTCGTGGATGCGGAGACCGCCGCCCGGGAAATCGTCTCGCTCGTTGAACGACGGGTGAAAGCATCCAGCGTTCCACGTATGCCCTGGAGCATTGTCGGACGCATATTCAAACTGCTGCCGCGGGCTGTTATTGCGCGCTTACAGTGAGCGCTTACAGCCCGGTTGCGATACGGGGTGCGGGTTCGGCGTCTCGTTTGTTTGACTGGGCCGGCCCCTCGAGCCGAGCACGTGCTCAACGCGATACTGGATATCATTCGCAATCGCCACATCGCTCGCCCCGGCCGTGTGCTCCGACACAAGCTCGTCCGCGGTTACCGGCGGGCCGAACCGTATTACGAGCTCTTCCCCGCTGCGCTTGAACAGCTCGCGCACGAGCAGAAACATTTCAAGATTAAGGTCGATGTTAAGCGCCGTGCGGATGCGGTATATGCGGTGAAAAAAGCGCGAGTTCGTTCCGCTGATCCATGTCGGGACAATGGGACGGTAATGCTTGCGGGCTCCGGTGACGAACGACTTGCGCCACGGATACTCGCGAAGCCTTCCTTCCCGTTCGCGGGCGGTCCGGCCGGCGGGAAAAACAAGGACCGGGCGGCCACCGGCAAAAAGCTCGCTGAACGTCCGTGCAATTGCGGCGTTACCCCGGTACCGGTCTATCGGTACGATATGAGGCCGAAGCGGCACGATGCGCGAAAGGATCTCGTTTGCCGGGAGCGCAATGTCACCGAACTCGCGGATTGCGGTGGAGATCATTGCCATCCCCTCGATTCCACCTGAAGGGTGGTTACAGGCGAACACCGGTCTTGATATGCCTTTTAAATGCTCACGCCCCTCGATTCGGACGCCGACGCCGAGACGATCGAGCACATACTCGAACATGGATGCCACGTCCATAGTCGAAAGCCTGCGAAGACCGGCATTAAGGAGCTGAAGGCGCAACAGCGGGCGAAGAAGAGTCAGAGTACCCGGGGGAAGTCGGCGGACAATGTGGGGGGCACGCTCGGCGAACATGCGGGAAATGTCGATCGGAGTAATCGGATAAAGACGGCCGGCCCGGAGTCGATCCGGCTCCGGCAGAGACCTCAGAATCGAAGGCGGTCCATCCACATAGCCTATACGGACATCCGGGAGGCACGACCCGGTTGAAGAGCCCCGCACGGAAATATGGGTCAGACTCACTGTCTGAGCATCGCTGCGCGACATACAGGGGCCGAGCGCGGGATACCGTCGGTCACGCGTACGGTGGAACCGAAAGAGACGTTGCGGTGTCGGGTGGGAATCCTCAGGCGTTCCGATAATCCGGGCAAAGACCTGCTGCCGCCGGTTGCGCACCGCCTCCGGCCGGTAGCTCGAGGTGGTAACCGGGGGCGTAACGTCGGGTTGCTCCTCAAGGGACGCGCCGTTCCAGAAAAAGCGCACAGTACCGTGTCGAGATATCCTCAACAGATAAAAGGGGGGATACCACGATGATTCGAGCTTTGCGGTGAGAATTTCGCGGGTCTGCGACAGATCAACTGCGCACTGTACATCGCGAACTATTTCACCGCGACTCGGCCGGTCGGCCATCGCGTGCGTCGCTGCGTCAGCGCCGCCCGGCTTGCGCACTCCATTGAAGCCGGAATCCGGTGAGGATGCGGATGCATGAACGTTCTCGTACGCATTGAGAAGGCAGTGAGTAACGCCGTGTTCGTTTACCCCGATCCAGGTTCCGCCCCGATCGCTGTCGGTGGGCGCCGCGTAGGATATGCCGTTACAATACTCTCCGGAAGGCGGCAGCGCACGCATCCGGCTTCGAAGCTCATCGCGATTAAATAGCAGCTCATATCCGCAGTCATGTATATGCCAGCTTACCGTGCACACGGAAATACCTTACCCGGCGGTACTAGGCACCGTTACGGTTCTGCACTCTGCCATGATTCCTCCGCTTACGGTTCGTTCAGTGCCCAATCGTATTCGTATCTCACGCGTCCGTCGTATCCTTCATCAGCGAACGTCTGTAACCGCGCCGCGGTACTGCCTTCGGCATATTCGATAATGTGATCGACGATCACCTGCTTGCTATCATCCCAGTCCTCGGAATACCAGTCAAATATCGATGAAAGATAAAGGGTATCGCCCTCGAATCGCACACCTCGCGGGTGTGTCAGGTACTCACGAGCTGCCTCGTCGAAGACCGCATCGTATGTGTCGCCGGTAAACGGAGTCGGTTGCAGGTTGGGACAACCGATGCTGGCGCAGTTAACCACATAATGAATTCGCGGGTCTTCCCAGATTGGTCGAATAATCCGGTGCTCAATATCGTTCAGTGTCAACGCCTCGCCTTCGACTTCCACGAGCTCCGCGTCCCACGGATGGCGATTAAAGAGCGATCCCGATATGTTGATGTCCCGAATGCTGTCGACGGGGTAGTGTTCGAGAATCAGCTCAACAGTGACCGCGTTATAGAGATTCAGCCAGTAGGCCATCTGTTCATCACGATTCAGGTCGGACACCATGACGTCTTCGAGCATGGCAATATAGCGTTGCAGTTCCGCACGATCGGAAGTGGATACGTCAGAATACCGCACAAGGTTTACGCCGGAGCGGGTGCTGGTTTCGAGATAGCGGTCGAGAAACCGTGCCCACTGTGCATGATTCACCGTTTCAGTACTGCTCGGATCGTGCTCTTCCCATCGCGGCCATAATTCCGCCTGTGGTGCCCCGGCCAACGAGGCCGCGGCGAGTGCAAGCATTACAATGAAACCGAATGTACGAGCGGACCCGCTGTAGCGGCGAATAAGGCTTTGACGTCCATCGGTTCTCGCACCGGCACCACCTTCTCCACACCCAGGAGTGGTACTGCCAACTGAACAAAATTTCGTTGTATTTACACGCATTATCAGTGAACACTATCCGGAATTGGGCAATTGGTCAAACATATCCGGACGTCTAACGCGTAAACCGCCCCGGATTGACCGAGATGTACGGGTCAACAATTCGCTTCCTGGTTTTCGGCGTTATCGAATCGACCGGAACCATCACTGCGATCTCCCGTGCAAGTCCGAAATCGCGGTCTACAGCTGTGTCGAACGCAATAAGTCCGGGACTCGCTTTGAGATACGAAATAAGAATCGGCGGAATAGTCCAGCCTTCCGAGGACGCGCGCTCGGTAAGCTCCTGCAACGAGCCGGGAGCCCGGGGAAGCCCGCGCGGCGTACGATACGCACACTCCGGCTTTGCGGTCACTCGACATTCCCTGTCACCGTGAAACCGGTACAGATACGAGAGAAGAGTCTCGAGCTGTTCATCGGTGACGTCGGAATACACCGACACATTGCCGAAAAAGCCTGCAATATCAGACCATTCGCAGATCAATGCTCCGAGTCCGGCCCACACAGAGAACAACCCCTGAACAGCCCGTCTTGCCTCCCTGTTAACCACCGAACGACCGAGTTCAACGAGATGAGGCAGTTCACCCCTCAGGAAATCGTTGCTGAAAGTGAACAGTCCGCTTGTTCGAAGCGCCTGTGTGCCTCCACGCTCAAGCGCGGCACCGCAGTGAACAGCGCGATACATTGCGACTAACTCACCTTCGTTCCGATCGAAAGAAACGAGCTGACTATATGGAACATTTCCCGTATCAAAGCTGTCGACATCCCGCGCCACATTGCGGCCGGCGCCGGCCCGCCGATACTCAAACTCACGTATACGCCCTACTTCCTCCAGTACAGATGGCGCCTCGGAGGAAGTAAACATATGAACTTCAAGATCCTTGAAGCGCGTTATGTATGTTTCGGATGTAAGTTCCCGGGCAAGCGCATCAGCTGATATCGGATCATCAAGCGGCCTCATGAACAGGCCCCTCCGGGGGCGTAACAAGAACAGGGTTGCCGGCTCGCTGCACTACCAACGCACCAAGTGCCAGCAGTACCAGGCCGGCTGTGTTAAACGGTGTAAGACCGTATTCAGGGTCAAGTAACGCCGACAGCAGTACCGGCAGGCCGACATAACTCAGGTCATAGGCGGTCCCCATGACACTTACGCGGCAGAAACGCACATACGACCACTGAATCATTCCGAAAGCTCCCGCAGCAAGAACAAAGCTCCCCGCAAGCACAACGCCACCAAGCGCGGTCGAAGGAATTAGTGTTGCACCTCCTTCGCCCTGTTGTGCAAATCCTTTGAGCAGGGCATCAAGCGCGGCCATACCGCCCGCGGAAAGCCCGAAGAATATCTCCTGAAAGAGCAGTTTCCGGCGTGCTATACACAAGGCCACTGCTACCCCTGCCACACCCCATACCACGGTAATAATCACGAGAGGCCTGAGCGTTTCGGGACCGAAGATCGGAGGAATACCGACGAATTCTCCCAACCCGAGGAGCCCTGTTCCTGCAATAATAATCGCCGCACCGGCGGCATGCCGTCTGTTGAGATCCTCCTGCAGTATGAAGCGGGAAAAGAGTAACAGCGAAATCAGCCCGAGACCGTACATGGATGTATAGAACACTGTCGGAGCAAAGAGGTTCGCCGCCATAACCCAGAACGGCGTTGTGAAATTGGCAAGCATGCCGGCGCTGTAGATCGCGGAGGCACCCTTTTTAGAAACTCCCGCCGTATGTGCATACTGGAGGCGCTGGATGCCAAGTTTCATCACACCTTTCGAGCTGTGAATAACCGATGTGCCCACAATGCCGATCAGCATCGCGATGACGGGTCCCATGCGCTGACGCTAATGAGATACTCTTGTAGAGTCAAGTAATTCTAAAGGGGGATTTGTATTTCCGAGTTCGTGTCTCCATGAATCGGGCGTTCATCGAATCAAAATGTATGATAGGGTACGCATGTGACCATTCGAGAACGCATAGTTAACAGCACGATCAGAGTACTTTTCCGGCTCATTTTCCGACTCGAGGTACATCAGTTACGACATGTTCCTATGACCGGACCCGGAATTCTGCTATCCAATCACGTAACAAATCTCGAAGGCCCGCTCTTTTACGTGTTCCTTCGGCCACGAAAGGCAACGGCACTCGGTAAAATTGAACTCTGGCACAATCCTGTTACCCGCTTCTTCATGAACACATGGAAAATTATTCCACTGCATCGCGGCTCGGTAGACGCAGACGCCATGCGCCGGACATTCGGGGCGCTCGAGCAGGGCTACTTCGTCGGTATAGCAGCAGAAGGAACGCGAAGCAAAACCGGTGAACTGCAGCGCGGCCTTCCAGGGGCTACCCTGCTCGCTACCCGAGCCGACGCGCCGGTGATTCCGATAGCGCACTGGGGCATGCACGAGATGGGCAAGCACCTGAAACGATTCCGCCGCCCTCCTGCAAAAGTCAGGGTTGGACGCCCGTTCTACCTGCGGAAGTCAGGCGGTGGCACGATTGGTCGAAGTGAACGGGCAAAAATGGTGGACGAAATGATGTACCAGCTTGCCGTCCTGCTACCGCCTGAATACCGGGGTGCGTATGCCGATCTCGACCATATGACCACCGATTTCATCCATTACGCATAACACGCCGGAGTTCAGCGGCGACGCCCGGAAGGCCTGAGATATCCGGCCGAGCGGCGTTCCTTTATTCCCGACGCGCAGGAGAGCACTGTTGCGAGTGCCTCCCGTGCATCACGGGAGCGAAAATGTCTCCGGTTAAGTAATTCGAGCTCTTCACGAACACGCTGCTGCTTCGCACCGGGCACCGCCCGTACAAGCTCCTCGCCGATCGAGCTTCCGGCGCTCCACGCGGCCATGGCTATTGTCCGGTCCGGGAGCGAAAGAAGACGGTTGGAAATCTGCGGATCGCCCTGACTCAGCAGTCGCGTCAGTTGTGTTTCAAGGCCCTGCATGATAAAGGTTCCGGCACAATGATAATGCTTCCGACATAACGATATTGATTGCGGCGCGCGCTCGCTCCGGTTCGTTTTTCCCGATCAAAAAAGGCCCGCCTTACGGCGAGCCTTTCTCCTGAAGCGAGCGAGGGGAATCGAACCCCCATCACAGGCTTGGGAAGCCTGGGTAATAACCATTATACGACGCTCGCAATGCGTTGCCGACTGATACCGTAGCCGCGGCCTCGATCACTGTCAAGAAGAAAGACCGATACAATCCGGGGCTGTTCCCTCGCTTTCATCAGCCCGTCTGCTTCACCCGGGATGATGAAGCAGACCAGGGCCGTTTCAGTCACTGTCCTCGACAAGCTGCCTGAGAATGGTTTCGCCGGCCCGGGAGAGGACAAGGGTGCTTCCGTCGCGAACTACATACGGAATCGCTACCTGGCCGCCGGGATGCTGCATGGAAACAAGCGTTTCGGTTTCACCGTCCGGGGTAACAACCTCGAGCAAGAGCTCGACCGGAACCGGATACTCAGGAAGGTTGCGCTGAAGAATCCCGAAGATTTCATCATCTTCAAGGTCTTCCGGTTCGGCGATGGTAAGATTAACAAGAGAGCCGGGCTCAATCGTTGTTCCTGCATCCGGATTCTGAACGACAACCGTTCCATCCTCATCATCAGGTCCCGGAGGCACCGCTTCAAACACGAACGGAAGCTCGAGTTCCGACAGATCAACGATCGCCTCTTCATAGTGCTGACCTTCGTAGTTTGAAAGGGTGATCTCTTCGAGTTCCGGCCCCCGACTGATTACCAGGTCAAGCTGGACGGGACCCGTTATTTCCTCCCCGGCCTCGGGAGACTGCTCAAGAACAGTTCCAGGATCTTCCTCATTGAATACGCGCTGAACCGTTCCAATTTCTATAAGTGGAACACCGGCGCCGGTAATTGCCCGGAGATCAAACCGCACTTCCTCTATATCCATGCCGACATAGTCACGAAGCTCCTCCAGGACCGCTCCCCGGCTGACGATAACATCGATGGTGCGACCGCTGCGAACAAGCGCCCCGGAGGAAGGATTCTGATCGATAACATAGCCGCGAAGCGAGGGGTCATCGGTCGTTCGAAGCTGCACCCTGGGAACAAGATCCCGATCCTGCAGTTCCATGAGCGCCTGCGGCAGTTCATAACCGCTGATATCGGGGACGGTTGTCTGCGCCTCGCCCTCGAGAGAGAAGAGGAACGTCACTACCCCCGCGGTTACGGTGAAAATAATTATGGCGATGACCGAGAACACCATCGCCTTGAAGTACTTATTCTCGGGGGATTCGTGGTCTCCAGGAAGAATATCCCGAATACGATTCAGTAGTTTACCCATGGATTGTTTTCCCGCATCTGCTGTTTGTCACGTCTCGGCGGGGACAGAGCTGAAACATTCCCCTTCGATAGTCCCTATTCCATTCAAAAAATCGCGCCAGGACATTGCCTGTCTGGTCTGTGGCTTAAGGGTCTGCACTCCGAGTATACCGGCCCCAGTTTGTATCAGAATTCCATTGCTGCTGTCTACGCCAAGAATACGCCCCGGTACGACCACATCGTTGTGTTGGCTATCCCCGTGATGTTGCGAAGCCCGGTGGGTGACCGCCTCGAGGACGGCGATCCGCCTGGTCCCGAGGAATGTGAACGCTTTCGGCCAGGGATTATAGGCACGTACCTTTCGCTGTATAAGATCGGCTGGCTCAGTCCAGTCTATCCGGGCATCTTCACTGTTGATAAGCCCGCAGTAAGTTGCCTCTTCGTCATTCTGCGGAACAGGTGCCGCCGTCCCCTCATGGATCTGCGTAAGCGCCTCTGCAAGAAGCTCCGCCCCGCGCTCTGCCGCCCAGCCGGTGAGCTCTCCGGTCGTTTCGGTTCCGGAAAGCGGTTTCGACTCCTGCAGGATTATGTCACCGGAATCCATCTTAAGGGCGAGCTGCTGAATGGTTATTCCTGCAGCAGGATCTCCGGCGAGAATCGTAGCCGGAATCGGTGCTGGTCCACGGTGGCGGGGAAGAAGGCTCGGATGAAGGTTAATACCGCCGTGTGGAAACAGCCCGAGAAATTTCGGACCGAAGATGCGTCCGTAGGCAACACAGACAAGAATATCCGGAGCCACCCGTGAAACCTCTTCGCGCGCACTCCTGCCAAGTCTCTGGGGTTTGAATACCGGAATACCGCGACGCTCTGCCGCTTCGGCAACCGGTGTGGGTGTCAACGTTTTCCGGCGCCCTTTCGCTGAATCCGGGGCGGACAACACCCCGACAATTGGAAAGGCTTCAGCAACACGCTCGAAGGCGGGGACGGCGAACTCCGGACTTCCGGCAAACAGTACGTTCATGGGGATCCTCAGCAAACACCCTGCCGTTCAGGCTTTAGCCTTGGCAAGCAGCCGTTCGTAGCGCTTGAGCAGCCGATTTCGCTTGCGCTCGGGAAGGTAATCTACGAACAGGACACCGTTAAGGTGGTCAAGTTCATGCATAATAACACGGGCAAGCATTCCGTCAGCGTCCATGCGAAACGGTTTGCCGTTCTCGTCGACCGCCTCAACCGTACACCCCGCGCTGCGCTGTACATCCGCGTACAGCCCGGGAAAGCTCAAACACCCTTCCTCATACTTCGACACGTCGTCCGACACATCGGTTATCTCGGGATTAATGAAGACGCGAGGTTTGTCGTCCGGAACCGAGGTAACAAAGATCCGCACGAGATGTCCCACCTGCACTCCGGCAAGTCCTATGCCCTGCTCACGCTCCATGGTAGCGATCATGTTCCTCGCGAGACCGGCAATATCTCCGTTCACAGTCTTTACAGGGTCGGAAACCGCACGCAGGGTTTCGTCAGGGTGTAATACAAGATCCAGCATATTCGTCTCTGAAAGGGAGTATACGAAGCCTCGAAAACGGGGGTCAACGGCACAGAAGCCCGGTACGCCGGCGGCAGCGCCTGCCTGTCACGCCGGCACTTTTTTTAACTTAAAGCGTGAGCGTTCGACCGGGTGCAGCCTGCGGCGCCCGCCCTCACCGCCGCAATCCTTTGCGCCCGGCGCGAGCGCTCGACCGGCGCAGCAGTCGCTCAACCGCGACTGCTACAGCACCGCGACCGGATCAACATCTACCTCGCGATACACGCCGGACGGAACCGGAACGGATGCCAGAAGCGACGACAAAGCCGCATGGGTACGGTCGAAGCTGCGACTGAGAATAAGCAGATGATGCCGGTGGTTTCCGTTTACCACCGCGAGCGGACACTCGGCAGGCCCGAGAAGATCCTCGCCGGCGGTGAACGCACGCTCGGCGGCATCGGCGAAGGTCACAGCCGCTTCCGCCGCCTTTTTCGCGGTTCGGGCGCGAAGCACAACCCGAAAGAGGCGAGCGTACGGCGGAAATCCGAGCTCCCGCCTTGTCGCAAGCTCCTGCTCGTAGAATCTCCGGTACGAGCCCGAGACCGCAGAAGCCACCGCCGGATGCTCGGGATTGTAGGTCTGCACAAGGACTTTTCCGTCGGGCCGGAAGCGGCCGGCACGCCCGGCGACCTGGACGATAAGACTCCACGTGCGCTCCCCGGCGCGAAAGTCCGGCATCGCTAGGCCCGTATCCGCGAGCACGATTCCAACGAGCCCGACACCGGGAAAGTTCAATCCCTTCGCCACCATCTGCGTGCCGAGAAGAATATCAACCTCGCCGTCATGAAATGCCGTAAGCGTGGCCTCGAGACTTCCGCGCTTTTTCGTTGTATCGCCGTCGACCCGCGCACATCGCAGATTGGGAAAGGTGTTGCGCACCGCCTCTTCCACGCGTTCGGTCCCGTATCCGCCGAAGGCGATATCGAGACTCCCGCATTCCGGGCAGATCTCAGGCGGCCGCGAGCGGTATCCGCAATGATGACACACCATCCGGTGCAGGCCCTTATGATACGTCATGCTCACCGAACAGCGCGAACAGCTCATCCGGTAGCCGCACGAGCGGCAGTGAAAAAAGTTCGCAAAGCCTCTCCGGTTGAGAAACAGAATCGTCTGAAGCCCCTCTGCATGCGTGGCTCGAATAGCCTCGCACAGGCGTTCGGAAAGGATTCCCGGATCTTTTTTAAGGTCGATGGTTTCAATCTCCGGTTCCTGCCCGCCGGCCAGCCGCCGTGTCAGAGGCAGCCTCTTGAGACCGCCGGAGTCCATCTGCGCCGCGGCCTCGACACTCGGCGTCGCGCTTCCAAGCACAAGCCTCGCCCCGGCCTTCTTCGCGCGGTACAGGGCAACCTGCCGGGCGTGGTAGCGCGGCGCGGAACCGCTCTTATACGAGCCTTCGTGCTCCTCGTCCACGATGAACAGGCCCGGATTTCCCACCGGGGCGAACACCGCGCTGCGCGCGCCCATGGCAATGCGCGCCTCACCGCTTTGAAGTCTGCGCCACTCTGTAAGCCGCTGACTCGGCGTCATGCGCGAATGAATAATCGCCACCTGTTCGCCGAATCGAGAGCGCACCGCCGAGTGCAGCTGCCCGGTCAGCGCAATTTCGGGGACGAGGTACACAACTCCCCGACCCTCCTGAAGCGTCCGCTCGGCGGCGCGAAGAAACACTTCGGTCTTCCCGCTTCCGGTAATGCCTTCAACGTAGAAGCGTCCTTGCGCGCCCTCGCAGATGGCATCGACGGCGGCACGCTGTTCGTCGCTGAGATCGTGGGTCGAAGCGGCATCGATCGACTCGCCGAGACCGATCGCCTCCGGCTCCTTTTCCCGCCTGCCACCGGGAAGCATTGCAGAGAGGGCTTCACCGGTGCTGCACAGATACAGCTTCGAAAGCCAGCGGGCGAGCTCGAGCTCTCCCTCGCCGAAAAGCGGGGCCTCGTCGACAACGCGGGATATCTCGCGAACGCGATCGAGGTCGGGAGGCTCGGATGTGACGCGCAGCACGAAGCCGGTGAGCGTGCGCCTGCCGAACGGCGCAACCGCCCGGACGCCGCGACGCACGACGACGTGCGAGCCGGGTGTGGCCGGGGAAGCCTTTTCGCCGGCCGGCGCTCGCCGGTCCGGTAGGCCTGCATCGACCGGCGGGTCGCCGGATGCCGATCCTTCGCCTGCGGGGCCGCCGGCAGCACGCAAATGGCCAGGCGCGCTGTCTTCGGCCGACGATCCGGGGTCCGCCGCCGGTTCCAATTCACCAGGGCCGCCCACCCGACCCGAGCCCGCCGCCTGGTCCAACTCGCCAGGGCCGCCCACCCGACCCGAGTCCGCCGCCCGGCCCGAGTCGCCCGGGCCGTCGGCGGCTGCGCCTTCGTCCACCTCGGCGGCCATGCCCTCCGGCACGCGGTAAGTAAACGGCCCCGGCACCGGTACGTTAAAGACGAGCTCGGCGTAGTACACAGGGCGATCCCGAACGGACTCTTCGTTCCGACCGGCAGCGCCGGAGGCCGACGTATGATTATCCCTGTCGGACGGCGACGATGAGGAAGACATCAACCTTCACCAGTAATAATGGAACGAAGCCGCTTCAGGTCCTCCCAGACCGGACGCCTGAGATTCTCGTTTCGAAGAACGGCGCTCGGGTGGTAGGTGGCGATGACGGGGATTCCGCGAAAATCATACTCGCCCTTGCGAAGCTCACCCATGCTCGCATCGACCCCGGTCATAACGCGCGAGGAAATGCGACCGACAGTGAGGATGGTTTTCGGCCGCACGAGCTCGATCTGGCGTTCGAGATACGGAAAGCAGGTGGAACGCTCGTCGGGAAGCGGGTCACGGTTCTGCGGCGGGCGACACTTAACGATGTTGGCGATAAAGGCATTGCGATCACGGTAAATGTCTATGGCGGCAAGCCACTTGTCGAGGTAGTTTCCGGAGCGGCCGACGAACGGCTCGCCACGCCGGTCCTCATCGGCGCCCGGGCCTTCCCCGATGACCATGACATCGGCGTCGATAGCCCCGTATCCGGGGACGGCGTTGGTGCGTACCGCGGAGAGGGGGCAGGCTGTGCACCCACGGATTTTCTCAGCGAGCGAGGCGAGCTCGCGGGTGCGCTGGTCATCCGGCGGGAGGTCGGCCGCTTCGATCGGTGGATGGTGCGCGGGGTGGATGTGTTCCTCATCGTGTTGCGCTCCGCCGGTCTGCAGGTGTCCGGCTGAGCCGTGGTCGCCTGTGCCATAATCGCCTGACGGATAATCGCCCGGCGCGGAATGGTCAGGGGCGGAATCGGGAGACTCGTCGAGGCCGGAAGCGGCAGGCACGTTGCTGCTTGCGAAACCGTCGGTAATGTAGTCCTCGAGCATTGCAAGAACGCGCGACTGCCGGTCGGTGCTCTTTCTGCCACTCATATTCGCTCCTCTGTGTTGTCGGCGGGGGTGGCCCTTTCGCCCGCCGACCGCTTGTTCACGCTGGTGCTTCCCTCTGAAGCGGGCTTCCTGTTCATGCCCGTGCGCCCTTCGCCCGCAGACGGTCTGCTCACTCCGATATCATACTCGGCCACTGGCGGGCCGGGGAATCGGGCATCCGCAGGATACCGCACCCGGTAAAAGTGCAGGCCCCGGGCGGCGGCGGTGGTTGCCGCAAGACTGCGATCCCCAGCTTCAATCATCTCCCGCATACGCTCGGCCGGGGCATCCATGGCGTCGAGCGCAAGCAGCATTCCCACGATCGAGCGTACCATGTGCCACATGAAACTTCGCGCGGAGATTTCGAACACAAGCATACCATGTCGACTGTGCCACGACGCCTGATCGATTTTACGAACCCGGGTTCCCGACTTGTCTCGTGCCGAGGCGAATGTCGTAAAGTCATGGGTTCCGAGGAGCTCTGCGGAGTACGCATTCAGTCTGGCCAGCGACGGAAGTCTTCGAACCCGCGCAGCGTATCGGTCGATCAGCGGATCCCGCACGTCAGCGGCGTAAATCCAGTACCGGTAGGTGCGCTGCACAGCACTGTATCTCGCATGAAAATCATCAGCCACATGCCGGCTTCCGTGAGCACTGACGTCCGAAGGAAGGCGCGAGTTCAGGGCGATCGCGATTTTTTCCGCCGGAATACCGTGACTGGTGGTATCAAAGGTCACGACCTGGCCGCTCGCGTGAACACCTGTATCGGTCCTTCCTGCGCAGTGGACACGGAGCGGTTCTTCGAGCAGACGCGCGAGTCCGGCCTCCACGACTCCCTGAACCGTCCGCGTTTCCGGCTGCACCTGAAATCCGCGAAAATCTGTCCCGTCATAAGAAAGTATAAGTGCAATCCGCCGTGTATTCATGATCTCTGCATCTAAAGCCGCCGCAGCAAGTCGACTACTCTTCAGGTTTAAGACCCAGTTCGCGTGAAATGCGTGTGTGCAGGTCGCGAGCGTTATCGAGAATAGCTGCCGGCTTATTACGCGTCGCTTTCCCCATACCGAAGAGGCGGCCGACAATGCGACGGGCCTCATGCAGCGCTTTTTCCCGCGCCTCGACATTCCCTCGCGGGCCATGGCGAAACTCGAGAAGGCCGTAGACATACAGTACGCCGTCGTACCCATAGTTCTTGTCGAGATCAGGCCCAAGGTGCCTGATGTGCGCAATTGCCTCTTCGCCGGACTGTTCCCGCTCTACCGCAAGTGTGTAAAAGAAGCGCGCCTTCCGATAGAAGACGTTCGCGAGATATGCCCAGTTCTCGCCTTCGCGTAACGCCTCGAGATCGTTGCAGATCCACGCTGCCCGCAGCATGCAGAGACCGCGTTTAATGGTCGGGGACCAATCCAAGGGGAAGTGCTCGTAACATGCGGTAGCAAGATAGTAACTGGCAACACCGTGGATGTCGTCCCGTGGTTGACGGAAATCCAGAGGTCCGAAGAGCGATTCAACGGTTTCGAGACGATTCTCGGTATCATGTTCAATGCCCGAGCGGGTCTCGGAAGGTGGATTTTCAAAATCCTCATCGAACGCTGCATAAAGGCACGAAGGGCAAACCGTAACCGAATAGTTCAGCGGGTTCACCCGGCCATACTTCTGCGATGGAATGTAGTGACGGCGCAGTTCAACTGTGAGATCGCCGGCATTCAAGCGACCGCGTCCCGTGCGAAGCGACTCCCGATACACATCGGCATCGCATACAGGGCAGCTCACAGGCTTCTTCGAAAAAAAGCTGATACTGCTGTTTGCCATGTGATCCCCCTTCACCCTTCGATTACAATAACAGCTACCGCGTTATCCCGCTCGTGAGCGAGGCTGCAGAACACAGCCGTACCTCCCATTCGCTCGAACGCCTCGAGCGCGCGTCCATGAAGCACGACGTCAGGCTTTCCGAGCTCATCATTGCGTACCTGCACCTCGCCAAGGTTAAAATGCATAAGCCCCGTGCCAAGCGCCTTTCCGAACGCTTCCTTCGCAGCGAATCGGCCGGCAAGACTGAAGGCGCGCCCCGACCCACGGGAGTACACCGCATCGATCTCTTCAGGGTGAAAGTAACGCGTCAGCAATCCTCGGTCATCGAGCCAGGAAGAGAGCCGGCCCACGCGCACTATATCGATTCCGATACCAAGAATCACCGAAGAAGCTCCTCGAAGGTCGTTTCATCCGCTACCGTGCCATTTTCGAACACCACTGCCTGCGTGCGCGGACGAAAGTCAAGCACCTCAACATTTTCCGGGGCAACCGGAACCAGATCGAGCTCTTGTGGTCCAGCTTCAGTCACCTCGGATGCATCCGCTTCAAACGAGAGCTCAGCCGTCTCAAGCGATTCAATAACAAGTAGCGCCCCCCGCAACTGCATCTGCCCGGTCCCGGAGTCTCCGATTACTTCGAACTCGTCAGGTACATTGATAACCGAAACATTTACGCCGGAAAACCACGTTTCCACCATAATCTCGTTAATGACCCCGTGGAACTGCACACTATCGCCGCCTCGAACACGAATGAAATCATTTGGGGGCCGCAGCGCCACTTCCGTCGAGAACGGTTCGGTTCGAGCTGTAAGATCCACCGGTTCGGTTCCAATGCTCTTGCGCGACGAAATGTAGCGCTCCGGTCCCTCGATCTCCACAGTGCGCGGGGATACAAACGACCGGTCCAGTTCGAATCCACGGGCCGGGAACCCTTGCAGATTCGGATTTACCTCAACGGTGCTGCGAAGCGTTCTGTCAAGCTCGAGGGTTACGCTTGCCGGTTGAACCTGAAGGTCGACAGCCTGTGATTCAGCCTGATTTGCCTGCACAGCTGCGTCGACGGTGATCGTATACCGGCCGGGTTCGGTGTAGCGCGTGGCGTTAACACGCGCTCTGAGGGTACCACCTGATAACCCGCCCACAGCCTCTTCGCTTCCGCGGACGGTCACCAGTACGGAATCAGGAAGATCCGAAGCAAGCGAGAGTTCATCTGCCACATGGACCTCAAGCGGCACCGAGTAGGTTTCCTGCTCAAGACTGGTAATCTGGTTGTAGAAGAACAGCAGCACCGCAGCGGCGAGAGCAAGTATCTTGATCGACCAGTTGCCGGCGTTCCTGCCGAAGAGGCGGCTAATCTCCAAGCGCGGCTACCTCCACGTCTTCTTCGTCAGTATCATCCTCGTTCAGGTTGAGAAGATCGCGCAGTCGACGGCGGGCTTCATCGATTGAAAGGTCGTAGTACAGGTTTGCGTCGTATGCAAGGGTAATCGCGCCTGTTTCTTCACTCACCACCAGCACCACAGCGTCACTTTCCTCAACCATGCCGAGTGCAGCGCGGTGCCGGGTACCGAAACTTCGCCGAATATCAAGCTGCTCGGAAAGCGGAAGGAAACAGCCTGCGGCAATGACCTTTTCCTCTCCGATCACCACCGCACCATCGTGCAGCGGCGTATCATGGCCGAAAATAGTTATCAGCAACTGTGACGTAAGCACAGCGTCCAGACGGGTACCGGTTTCTACAATTCCTTTTGTGCCCACTGTCCGGGAGAATACGACAAGGGCACCACGCTTGCGATACGAAAGCACCTCTGCCGCGCTCATGACCGCCTCGAGCTGCAACGGTCGTCCCGCTGCACCGAAGCCGAAAAGACGCCCCTGCCCGATACGCGTAAAAATCTTTCGCAGTTCCGGCTGAAAGATTATGGCGACACCGATAACAAGGCTCGGTGCAAGTAAATTGAGAATCCAGAGAACCGTTTCAAGGTTCAGGAAAAACGCGAGGGCGTAAATAAATACAAGAACAAACGCACCTTTTACAAGCTGTATCGCGCGTGTCTGAACGAGGATCTGATATACTTTATAAATCAGAAACGCAAGCAGGAGTACATCGAGGACCGGAACGATAATGTCCCGCAATACCCACAGCTCGCCTATAAGCTGCACTCACCACTCTCCTTTGGCGTCTCGGATCCCGGCACTATTAACTGCTGCAACCATATGAACAGCGTCAAATGTTTCCCGTACATCGTGCACACGAATAATATCGGCGCCCTTCATGGCGGCCATGACATGCAGTGACAGCGTGCCGGCTAGGCGATCCTCGACAGGAACCTCTTCACCACGCACCTGCGAGAGCACCTTCCCGACAACACTCTTTCGTGAAGCACCGACGAGTACCGGGAAGCCGGGTGCAAGAAAAGCCGGAAGATCGTGAATCAACCGCAGATTATCCTCAAGCCGTTTTCCGAACCCGATACCCGGATCAATAACAATCCGGTCACGCGAGAGGCCCGCAGCACTCACCTCGTTCGCCCGCGTAATAAGGAAATGAAGGATCTCACCGACCGCATCATTATAGGAGGGATTGTTCTGCATTGTCTCGGGTGTACCGAGCATATGCATCAGTATGACACCGACATCGCGCCGCACTACCAGCGGAAGCATCGCCTCGTCGGTCCGCAGCGCCGAGACATCGTTAACAATGTCGGCCCCTGCATCGATCGCCGCTTCTGCGACACTCGCCTTCTGCGTATCCACACTAATGGGAATATCCGAAAACCGGCGAATAGCCTCAATCACGGGAATCACACGCGAGCGCTCTTCCTCTTCATTCACCGGTTTGCTGCCGGGCCGTGTGCTCTCTCCGCCGACATCGAGAATTGACGCGCCGGCCTCTATCATCCCGGCTGCGTTTTGCGCAGCTTCTTCATACCCCGCCACCCGACTCCGAGAGAAGAAGCTGTCGGGAGTACAATTGAGTACACCCATAACGTGCGGCACCCCCGTAAACTCCAGGGCCCGGCCATGGGCGAGCGGCATGTGGTGTGACATTATCCCCTCCCTGAAACGGAACGTAGCACAACCCCGCGCTCCGGTTCCAGCTTGTTAGAGGTAATACCAGTGTCTGAAGGGAGAACGGCGGAATCGAAGGGACGCGGAGTAAGGAACCCCCGCGCTATTTACCCTTCTTCTTGTGGCGGTTCTTGCGCAGTTTCTTTTTGCGCTTGTGGGTTGCTATCTTTTTGCGCTTTCGCTTTCGTCCACAGGGCACCAGGCGACTCCTTATTTCTGATAGATTGTTAGTCAAGCGACAGAACTCAAGAATGTATTCTTCACCTTGTCGCGTGAATGCGCACTATACAGACCGCACGTGGCCTGAGTCAACCGCCGAACTTCCGCCTTACCGTTGCGAGAATCGATTCGACGGTCTCTTCGAAGTTCTCTGCATCAAACCACTTTGTCTGTTCGAAGGCACGAAAAAATGTCAGCTGACGTTTTGCATACCTTCGAGTATTGCGCTGGATCCGCGGCACAACCTCCTCGTCCGACGGTAACAACGGTTCGCCTCCCGACGCCGGTGCAGAAATTTTCAGGTCGATGGTTTCCCCAGCGGACTCTATGTACTCGCGGTAGCCGATCGCGCGAAGCCCCGGATCGCCCGGTACATATCCCTGCCGCAGAAGAGCGGTGACCTCCTCCCGAAGTCCGGCACGTGCCATCTGTTCCACACGCGCGTTAATACGCTCATAGAGAAGCCGTCGGGGCCACGATAGACCTATGGAGACCGCGTCTCGAGCCTTTTCCCGGAGCGTCACCGGCACCGCAAAACTGGAACGCGGCCTGCCGGTCAACCGATACACTTCGATCGCGCGCACAAGACGATACTCGTCAGCATGCGAAATCCGCTCGGCGCTCTCCGGATCCACCTGCTCAAGCTCACGTCGCAACCGGGCACTGCCATGTATCGCGAGTTCCTGTTCAATGTTCTTTCGAACCGTCGAATCCGAACGGGGAGTTTCAGGCATTCCGCATAGAAGACACCGAAGATAGAACGCCGTTCCACCTACAACGAGCGGCAGCGCTCCACGACGACTCGCCGCAGAGATAGCCTCCTCGGCGTGTTCAACGAAGTCACCGACAGTGAACGGCTCATCGGGATTTCGAATGTCTATAAGATGGTGGGGAACCTGACTGCGTTGGGCCGGTGACGGCTTGGCCGTACCGATATCCATGCCACGATAAACCTGCATACTATCGGCACTGATAACTTCGATCCCGCCGGCAGTCGGCGAATTCGCGCCCTCACGCAAGCGTTGGTGAAGGCGCCACGCGAGCGAGGATTTACCGGACGCCGTCGGACCGAAAACGACGACGAACGGTGGCAGGGTATTCACTCTTCGATCTGATACTGCACCTTTTTGGTGAGAATCTGGCGGATCGCGGTCGATACCACCTTGCCCCCATTTTCCTCAAGCTCTTCGTCACCGGCCATGGTTATCTGGTAAGCCCTGCGCATTGCAGCACAGGTCATCTGATAAATGTTGTCGTCGTAACTTGTAAGCTCGTCTAATGGCAGTATCATGCAGATCATTATGCGATAAAGCATGGGTGCAGGTAAAGTCCATGTTTTGGCCGAGCCCGGCCGTTCACCAGACACCCGTCTGCTCAAGTGTTTCCGTTGCCTGCTCCGCCCAGCCACGGTTCGCTCTCGGACTGGCGGGACTCGGATGCAGAATCTGAACCACCTCCGGGCTTACCGCCTCATCGCACGAGCCTGCAACCCGCTTACCAGCGCCCGCGGCGAACGCGCCAACGCCGACGAGAAACCGGGGACGATAACACTCGATCAGTCTCATAAGCGCCGTATCGCATGCAGCCAACAGCGCCGACCGCTCATGCAGGGCAAGTTTGTCCGGGGTTCTGTTTCGCCCTGATTCCTCAAGAAACAGAAGCGGACAATAATTGTGCACCATATGATCTGCAAAGAACGCCTCAGCGTGTTCAAAGCGCTCGGCAAACAGTCCCCACAGTCTGCGACCACTGACTTCACTGCGACTACAGCCAAGTCCTTCAACCGGGCGAGCCCGGTGTTCATACTCCGGGCGCCGGACTTCCGAGGACAAGCCCAGCCATTCGCGAACATACCCGACTTCTCCGAACGGAATTCCCGTCTGACCCATCCCCCAGGGACCGGGATTCATGCCAACGAACAGCACCCGCTTTCGCCCCTGCCCGTACCTCTCAAGGTACTCCCGGTGCATTTCCCAGGCATACTCAAGCGGGTTGTAGACAGTATGGACAGGTCCGGCAAAGGAAAGGTCTGAAACGTCTTCGCAAAGCTCGGCGGATATTCCGACAGGCTTCAGCCCGCCATTGTGTTTACGGATCACGAGACGTCGGTTACCTCATCCGGGTCAGCTGTGCCGGCTACCGGACGAACACCGAAGCGGCGCCTGACCTCTTCAATAATCCTCTCGGCTACATCCTGTTGACTGAGGTGAGTTGTATCTATGATCAGATCGGCAAACTGGTACTGATCGTTATCGATATTGTAGAGTCTCAGATATCGTTCGCGGTCACGACGATCCCGCTCGGCCGTCTCATACATTACCGATTCGAGATCGCCGCCCTCGCGCTTCTGTATACGTTCCGCCCGCACATGAAGCGGTGCGGTCAGATACACGCTGAGATCCGCGCTCTCAAGCATCCAGATGGCGAGCCTGGAACCGAGCACACATTTTCCTGCCTGTTCCGCCATTTCGACCTGTCGCTGATCAACATACCGGTCCCATGAGGGGTCCTCTTCGGCCCAGTTGCATACCGTTGCAAACGGCACGTCTCGTTCTTCAGCAACACTGTGAAACGTATAGTTAATCATCGGATAGTCGAGTGCGCGCGCCACCCGGCGACTCGTTGTCGTATTGCCACATCCGCTCTTTCCCGAAATTGCTATTTTCAGTTCCTGGGCATCCACAATCTTCTCTCTATAACGATGATCCGCGTTATCTGTCCCACCAGCAGCAGGCTGTCCTGCTCACAGCCTACTCAATGTTCCGCAACTGTTCCCGAATATTCTCCAGTGCATCCTTCGCACGCACTACCGCATTGTTCACATCGTCGAAAATGCTCTTCGACCCGATCGTGTTGATTTCGCGACCAATCTCCTGGCATGTGAAATCGAGACGTTTGCCGATAGCACCTTCCTCATCGCATGTTGCATCGAATGAGGCGAGATGCGCCCGAAGCCTGTCCAGCTCTTCCCGCACCGAATACTTAACAAGAAGTATCGCAGTCTCGCTCAGGACCCTTGTATCGTCAACACCTTCGAGGCCCAGCTGGTGAAAACGATCGATAATCGATGAGCGGATATGCTCTTCGAGATCTTCAGCACGCGCGTCCACCTGATCGACGAACGCCTCAATCTCATTGCGCTGTGCTCGAATAACCTCCTTCATTCGGGCCCCTTCCTCGGCACGGGACCGTGCGAGTGTCTCGAGCGCTTCGTCGAGTTTCGGCGAAATCAGCGCCTGCCACGACTGAACATCGACCTCACGTTCCGTAGTTATAACGCCGTCAAAAGAAGTCAAGAGAGAAAGCGAAGGTTTCTCGTCGAGCTCGGCAGCCTCCGACAGCGAGCGCAGTGCCCTTGCGTACTCAGCAGCCAGGGTCGAGTCGACGTGAACGCTGACCGTCTGATCGACCGAGCGAGTCCGAATAAAACACTCGATTTTGCCCCGCGAAAATGCGGTGGAAACCTGTGACCGCACTGCCGGCTCTACAGGCGACAGTCGCGGCGGAAGCTGTACGGAGACGTCGAGGTACCGATTGTTATACGATTTCAGCTCAATGGAAACACTTGTCGTTTCATCCTGCCATTCATGCCAGGCGTGCCCGGTCATACTGTTCATGTGCGTGTTCTCCTGCGCTCGAGAAGTGCCTTCCCGACTCGCCAGTTATCGCCGGCTCCCATGGTAACGAACACGTCACCCGGCCTGAGAATCGTTTCGAGGGTGTCCACAGCGTCGAGAGGATCGTCAATGTAGTAGACCGAACTTGAATGGAGACGGGCGCCCTGAGGTTGGCTCACCACTGCATCAGCGAGATGTTCGCCGCGCACCCCGCGGGAGTTTACCTCGCGCGCGCTCGCGTAAATCCTGTGAAGCACGAGAACATCAGCCTCGGACAAAGCCTGTGCGAAATCATCGAGAAGGGCTGCAGTCCGGGAATATGTGTGGCTCATGAAGTCAACTACAAGTCTGCGATCGGGAAAGAACTGACGAAGCGCCTGGATCTCCGCCGTAATGGCAGTGGGATGATGGGCATAGTCATCGAGGATTGTTACCCCTCCGGCCTCACCAATTCGCTCGCTTCGTCGTTTCAGCCCGCGAAAACCTGAAAGTGCCCGCGATATTCGCTCCCATGCATCGGAGAGCGGACTCCCGGGAAGGTCGTGGTCGTCCTGGACAGGCCTCGCTTTGTCCGGGCCATGCCTCTGGTCGTCCTGGACAGGCCTTTGGCCGTCCTGGACAGGCCTTTGGCCGTCCTGGACAGGCCTTTGGCCGTCCTGGACAGG
>CAZMEV010000026.1:23982-31988 GCA_964565375.1 uncultured Spirochaetaceae bacterium | reverse complement strand
CCGGGTTTTGATCCCGGCATTCGCAGGTTCGAATCCTGCCGTCCCAGCAACCGTATTGAGCGCCGGGAGGAACCACGTAATCGGGCTCTTGTCGGCCCCGGCTTAAGCATTGCTTAAGTCACGGCAGCAGCCGGGCTTTGCCCGGACAGGCACAAAAGCCGGGCTTCAAGCGCAGCTCATTAAATAAGAGCGCTACAGTGAAGCTCATCGTTTGTAAGGAGTACTGAATAAATGGAAGGCAAATCGCTCGCAACCGAGATTCGCCATGAGCGAAAGAAAGGTGCTGCTCGTCGGCTTCGCAGAAACGGCCGTATCCCCGCTGTCGTTTATGGGCACGAGGAGGCGGTTCCGATTTCAATTGACGCTGTAGAGTTCACTCGGAAATTCAAGCACATCTCAGAAAGCACGATTATCACGCTGGATGCAGGTGAGAAGAAGTTTGACGTTCTCATCAAGGATTATCAGATCGACGTACTGAAAAATCGTGTGCTGCATCTTGATTTTTACGAGATTACCGCCGGACAGGCACTGACCACACATATTCCAGTGCATGTCGAAGGTTCGCCGGCCGGCGAGCGCGAGGGTGGCATTTTCGAGCACCCGCTGTACGAAGTTGAAATCGAATGTATACCGAAGGATCTGCCCGAAGATATTAAGGTCGATGTTTCGAATCTCCAGATCGGTGATTCTATTCATGTCGGCGACCTTACGCCGCCCGAAGGGGTGAAGATCCTCACAAGCGAGGATCAGATCGTTGCACTCGTTTCCGCACCACAGGCTGAAGAAGAACCTGCCGAAGGTGAGGAAGAAGAGGGCGAAGCAGCTGCTGAAGAGGCCGCTGAAGGCGCTGAAGAAGGCGACGAGGAAGAGTCCGAAGGATAAGGACGGCCGTAACAACCAATGGGGTATACTGCGCTTTGCCTCGGAAATCCAGGACCTCAATATCGAGAAACCCGGCATAACGCCGGGTTTTTTGTTGCCGAGACGCTTTCAAAACGGCTTGGGGCATCCTTTTCACGACCATTTTTTGCGAAATATCGCTATCTGCGCAGCGGAGATATGCTCACCGTGACTCCACTCACGTACATGAACAGAAGCGGCGAGGTAATCCCTGCACTCGACCGGCGATTTCCCGGGCATGCTGAGCCGCTCATTGTTGTGTTCGACCAGATGGATCTGCCCCCCGGCAGCCTGCGATTCAAACGCGGTGGAGGGGCCGGAGGGCACCGTGGTGTGCACAGTGTGATGCAGTACTCAGGAAACCGGGAATGGTACAAACTGGCGATCGGTATTGGCCGGCCTGGTGTCGGAGTGTCAGTTACAGACCACGTGCTTTCTGAACCGCGGAAGGACGAACGGGATGCCTTGTACTACGCCTGTGATCGAGCAGTTTCCGTGTTGTTGCGCTTCGCCACCGATGCTCCTGAGGATATTATGAACGAAGTTAACCGCCGTGCTCCGACGCCCTAAATCCGTTGACGAAGATAGAATACTTGAACTGTGCGGTCGTTCCTGTCGACGCATTGGCGTCACGGATGCCCGCTTTGTTGTCGCTGTTTCCGGTGGTCCGGATTCGCTCGCGCTTGCGGATGTCCTGTACCGATTATCCGATGAACTGAACATTGAAGTGGTGCTTGCGTACGTCGACCACCGGCTGCGCGGGCCTCGTGCATCACGAGCAGAGCGCCGTGCGCTTTCGAGGTTTGCCTCGGTCCGTGGACTGGCGCTGGAGATAAAGGAGCTTGCCCCGGAAGCGCTGACCGCTAGTGAAGAGGGAGTTGAAGCTGCGGCAAGAACACATCGATACGCAAAGCTCGCCGACGTAGTTTCTGCATACGACGCAGGCGGTATTGTCCTTGCGCATCACATGAGAGATCAGGTTGAAACGCTTCTTATGCGCCTTGTGTCGGGTACCACCGTGGAAGGCGCCGCCGGCATGCGCGAGCGCAGCGAACGGGCGGGTGTTCCCATTCTTAGACCGTTGCTTGAGATTGATGGGCAGGACCTGCGGCGGTATGCCGCAACCCGCCGGCTGAAACCGGTGTTTGATCGGACGAACCGGGATCGGAGAAGACTGCGAAGCCGCATTCGCCGCGATCTGCTTCCGGTTCTCGAGCAGACTCGCCCGGGCGCTCTTGAGGCGGTCGCGCGCAGCGCCGGCGCTATGGGGGAAGCGGCGGATGCACTTGCATCCACTGTATCCGACCTCGATCTCTTTGGCGTTCATTCCCGATCCGCGACCTCCGCGCAGGCACTGAACGCATCAAGACATACTTTTTTTGCCTTACCCCCGGCTCTCAGACTTCGCTCGCTTCATGAGGCGGTTTCGGTCGTCTCCGGACGCCCTGATTATCGTATTCCAAGAAGGTTTTTTCGCGCCCTTCTCGGTTCGGACACATTTCCGGCGAGAAACCGGGTCGCCGTCGGGTATGGGGTTGAGCTGTATCTTGACACTGAATCGCTATGGGTCAGCCGACCTGACGTTGTTCCCAATACGCAAACACAGTATCTTCAGCTGATAGACGCCGGTGGGAATCTGCTTCGGGAAAAACTGCCGCACCCGTTTACGGATGTAAGCGTCTTCTGCAGGAACACGGGTGATTCCGACTGCACTCGCGGTCCGGTGGCAGCTGAATCCGGCGCACAGGTCCGCCTGTGGTGCGTCCCTCCGGTTGCTGTTCGGCCTGCTACTCCCGCCGACGGCGGTGCATTCGGCTTGAAGCGGAGTGCATTCAAGCGGGAAATGCAGCGGGATCCCGCGTCCCGTATGGTAGTCGCCGATAGTACCGGCAATCGGGCACTGCTTGTTCGGCGCAGTGCCGGGCCTGTCGAGCTTTTCGAGGGGACGGATGCAGATGGATGCGATCAGCTCTGTATCTGTCTCAGGGCGGATAGCGGGATAGTCAGGGGAGATATGAACGAGCATGAGTCAACAGAATGACGGTCGTCCCAGCGCGAGAATGATTGCGCTGTTTTTCGTGCACGTAGGTATAATGCTCGCGGTCGTTGCAATTACCGGCAGGGAGCGGGGGCAGGCGCCTGGTGTTGCTGTTTCAATGCCCGAGAACGATGTCTACAGTTATTCTGCCGGATAACTCAGAGACAGGATTAAAATTGCATACGGCGGATATATCGCCGAAACTATAGTGTATGGACAGACGTCTACCGGTACTCAGAATGACCTTAAGCAGGCGACCGAGCTCGCCCGTCGAATGGTCTGCGAATGGGGCATGAGCGAGCTCGGGCCGGTGTTTTATCGTGCCGATGAACCGGCCACAGCCATTTCGCATGACCGTACATCGGTGACCGGGTATTCCGAACAGACCGCGCGACGGATCGATGAGCAGATTTATGCAATTCTTACCGATTGTTTTAACGATGCAAAGCAGACGCTGGTGCGCAGGCGTGAGGACCTCGATCGGCTCGCTGAGACCCTCTTTGAGAAGGAGACCTTCAGTGATGCCGAGGTTCGTGCGCTTATCGGATAAATGGCCGGGGCCGGGTGTTATTTTCGCTGCCGTCTTACTTATCATCGGTACATCCGAGGCCTTCGGCCAATCACAGCAACTATCGCGGCTGTATGCGCGTGAGGCGTACGTTGCGCTGGGAATCGATCGTAGTGAAGCAATACGTCTGGCAAACGTGTCCCTTTCATATGAGAGGGAAAACGCGGATGCGCTTCATGCACGGGCCGCGGCTTTTGCCCGCGACCAGAGTACACGCTACCGGGCACTGCGTGACATGGAAGCTGCGGTAGGCTTTGGAGGTTTTCAGGAAACATCTGAGCGGGAGGCGCGGCTTCGATTTTCCAGGCTGCTCGTTGACTCTATGCGCTACGAGGAAGCTCTGAATGCCATTAGCCCGGTACTTGAAGCTGATCCGTTTGACATGAACGCCAGGGTTCTCGAGTTGCGTGCACTCCGCGAGAGCGGCAGGCTTGACGAAGCATTTGCCCGTGCGAGGGATGCCGATCGATTGTTTCCCGACGATCCACGCGTTCTTGATGAACTCATAAGACTTGATTACGCGCCCGGGTACGAACAGCTGAGGCGCCTCGAAGAGGACCCGAGGCCGGGCGACGGGCGCTGGTTGCGGGCTGTACTTTACTACGTTGAGCACGCCGCCGGTGAGGAGGATCGAAGACGGGCGGTTTCTCTGTATCGCGAGCACGGCGGGACACACCCCGCAATCTATGTGTACGATGATTCCCTCGGCGAGGAGGAACGGGTCGAGCGATTTCTCGAGGCCGGCGGTGGGGAATACATCAACCTTATTCAGGAGCTTTACGAACGGATCTCCGGGACCGGGCAGGCGCTGCTCGAAGCCGAGTTTGAAGACTTTTCGGGTGAACTGGTGCTCGATCGGGACCGGCGGGGTCTTTTTGAGCAGGACTTCCTTTTTGAAGATGGAATGCTTGCCCGTTGGCGAATTGATGAGAACGTGGATGGAAGGCCGGAAACGGTTCTCAGATTTGATGCTCGAACTGGGGAACCGGAGGTACTCGAACGCTATACCGGTCACCGGCAGATTGCGCTCCGCTACCGTCGGTATCCGGAGGTGGCCTATGCAGACCTTGATAATCAGCGCCTGTTCCTTCGTCCAGGCGCGGTTGAGTATCCGGCTCTGCATGAAAATGAACCCTGGTTTGAGCAGCCGCTGGATGTGTTTTTTGACTACCGGCTTGCAGGCGATACGCCCCCTGTCACCCAGGATTCTCTGCTGCTTGAGACGTATCTTGTGCAGCAGTTCGACGATGACAGCGTAGTCCGCTCAATTCGTCTTCGGGACGGTATTCCCGTGCTTGAAAGCAGTGATATTCTTGGTGATGGGAAGGTAGACACCGTTCGCTACTTTGAAAACGGTCAGGTTCGCCGTGTTCTGCGCGATCCGACCGGCGACGGATCGTTTCCGGTTTTCGAAGAATACGGAAATGGCGTACTTTCTTGGACAGGATACGACAGCAATCGGGATGGCAGCTATGATGTTATTGAAAGTTACGAGGATGGCCGGCGTGCTGAGTGGGATACCGAAGGCGACGGTCTCGTTGATATCCGCCACTTTGAGTTTGTTGACTCGAGAACACGAACGGACTTCCTGCGATTTCTCGATCCACCGGTCACGCTTAGCATTGACCGGATCTGGACGGTTCCCACACCTCAACGATAGGTGCTTCCGGCGCCACAGGAACAGGGGATGTGCCCTGGGTATGACCCGGCACGCATTCGGTCTGACCGCACTGGTTGTCATGCTGGCGGTGGCCGGATGCGCTACCACGCCACGCACCGACGAAGGGCTTTCTACGCGTGAGGAAGTCGTCGAGCGTGAAATTCGAAGCAGAATAAGCGACAATAATGCCGCGGGTGCACTTCAGCGGCTGTATGGACTGGGACCCGACGTGCTCCCCGAGGAGACGTTCGAAACGCTGTGGGATGAAGCGCAGGACGGTCTTCAGTCGGAATTCGAGCACTACGTCTCAAGCGGAGAATGGGAATCGGCTGTTGCACGGCATCGTTCGCTGGCGACATTGGAAGAACTCGAGTCGCGCTCGGGAGATGAGGCTGCGACCCGGGAGGGTGAAGCCGATGACTGGGATCTTAATGCACTGTATATCGAATGGGCTGACAGCTACCGGGAACAGGGACGACATGTGGCTGCCCTTAATCTGTTCCTGAAGGCTCCGCAGTTCCGTGAAAGCCCGGTCGAGGACCTCACTGCCTACGGAGAACTTGCTGTTGAACAGAATCATCGCTTTGCGGTAGAGGAAATTACGGCGGTGCTCGAGGATAGGGAGGCTGATGTTCCCGGCTCGTTTCGCAATTATCTGAGTTCTCAAACCGATGTGCCCGATATGCTCGCCGGAACGGTGACCGTCGAAGTCGACCGTGGTATCCGGATTCAAGACGGCGTCGGTCGACGCGAACGGGCTGTCGGCAGTGCGTTCTTCGTTGACCGTGAGGGGCACATGCTCACCAACTACCATGTGATCAGACCAATGGTAGATCCGGCACATGACGGATATTCGCGTCTGTATATACGGCAGTCAGGAAACCCCGGTCAGCGGATTCCGGCTGAGGTGGTTGGCTATGACGAAGCGCTTGACATGGCACTGCTGAAAGCCGAAGTGGATCCACCGTACGTTTTCTCGGTAACGGATATACGAACCATTAATCCCGGCTCTACTGTATATGCAATGGGAACACCCGCGGCCGGTGGGTCGCCGGGCGAGCTGTCGAGCTCGATAACGTCCGGCATAATTTCGGCAACCGGAAGGCGGTTCCTGCAGATCGGAGAGGCTATACAGGTGGACGCCGCTTTGAATCCCGGAAACAGTGGAGGCCCCATTGTGAACGAGGCCGGCGAGCTCGTCGGGGTAGCCTTTGCGGGAATTCCTCAGTTTGAAAATGTGAACTTTGCGGTCCCGAGCCTCTGGATACAGCATATTGTGCCGCGACTTTTCGACGGAGACCAGGTGGCGCACCCCTGGCTTGGCGCTTCCGTGAACGAACGACGCGGACAGCTTGAAGTTACCTACGTATTGCCGGGCTCACCGGCACATGAAGCTGGACTCGAGATAGGCGACCGTATCCACACGATTGACGGAGAGGAGGTCACCTCTCTCTCCGAGGCCCAGGAGCTTATTCTTTCCATGCAGCGCGATTCCCTGTTGCGTATCGAATGGGAACGTGACAACGAGGAACATACGGGACTTATGTCTCTCGGGCGGAGACCGGACAATCCGATCCTCGAGGCGGTTGACCGGGATGTGGAGACGGCGGTAATTGCCCCGTTGTTCGGTATGACCGTTAACGAAATATCGCGAGGAATGTTCACCCGCGAGTTCGTGATAGAGCGTGTTTTCTCAGGGGGCGTCGCAGACGAAACCGGCCTTTCACCCCAGGACCCGTTTCGACTCCAGGATCTCATCATCGACGAAGACAGAGGAATCGCAATACTGCAGATATCGGTTCGCCAGCGACGGGCCGGATTCATAACACAGGGGATACAGCTTGCGAATTATCTTCAGAGCAGCAATTTTATTTAGCAGCTATAGCTGTAAAAAAAACACATAGGGGACCGGCATGGCCAGGAAATCAAACGAAGAATCGACAGGGGAATCAAACAAGGAATCGATAGACTCCGAAACTGCTGCTCCGGGTGGTGGCGGCGCTGAGCTTCCGAATATAAAAGTTGTTTCTCCGGGCAGAAATCTGACTGTCGATCAGGCGGAAAGAGTGAAATCCGAAATTCTTACGGCATTTGAGAGCTCGAAAGTCGTCGCCATGGCGCTTTCAAACGTGGAAACAATTGACCTTGCGGGTGTACATTTGCTGTACGGTGCTAAACGCGAAGCTGCGAAACAGGGAAAGACATTTCGTCTTACGGGAACAGTGCAGCACAATGTAGCGCAAACCCTTGTTACTTCCGGGTTCAGCTCTGAAGTTCCGAGTGATGCGAACGAGCTTTCCACCATGCTGCTGGAGTTTGAGCCAAAGCCGCAACCGGCAACAGGCGTCGATGATCGGGAGTCATAAAGGCCGTTGGAACAGTTTAAGGAAGCATTCAAAGAGGAAGCATACGAACTTCTGAACAAGCTTGAGTCAACCCTGCTTGAGCTCGAACAGAATCCTGACGACACGGAAGGACTCCTCTCCCTGTTTCGGACTATGCATACCATTAAGGGTTCCGCCGCAATGTTCGGATTTGAGCATACGAGTGCGTTCGCTCATACGCTCGAAAACTGTCTTGACGATGTGAAAAGTGGGCGCGTGCCGTTCACCAAGACGCTTGCAGAGCTGACGCTCAAATCTCGCGACCATATCTACGCACTACTCGAGTTCAATGGCACCCCCGACGACAATGCTGTTTCGACCTCCAGAGAGATCGAAAACGAGTTTGTCGAGGCGGTAAATGCCCTCAAGCCTGGGACAGAGCCGGCGCAAGACAGTAAAGGCAGCAAGCAGTCCGCCGGGAGTTCTGAAACGGTGCAGGGCACAAGCGAATCTGAA
>CAZMEV010000026.1:0-23882 GCA_964565375.1 uncultured Spirochaetaceae bacterium | reverse complement strand
GCAGGGCACAAGCGAATCTGAATCGGGGCAGGGCACAAGCGAAGCAGGCGCTCAAGCGTCCGCTTCGAGCGATGACGATGGAGCGAAAATGCGTACTTTTCGAATCGATTTTCGTCCCAATCCGGATATATATAAGAATGGCACTAATCCGCTGCTGCTTCTTTCCGAGCTTTCGGAGCTTGGATTGTTCGGAGCCGTACCGCATGTGGATCGCATTCCGCCGCTCAGCGAAATGAACCCTGAGACCTGCAGCGTCGCATGGACAATGTTTCTTACGACACGGCAGTCGAAGAATGCGATCGAAGACGTGTTCATGTTTGTTGATGACAGCCCGAAGCTTGTCATCGAAGAGATCGAAAGCCTCGAAGACGAGGCAGACTCAGTGGACGCTGGATACAAGAAGGTAGGACAGATCCTTGCGGAACGGGGAATCATCGATGCAATGCAGGCCGAGCGAGCGGCTGCAGGACAGGTTCGTATCGGTGAACGGCTTGTCGAAGAGGGGGTGCCCCAGAGTGAGGTGGACGCGGCTCTTCTCGAACAGCAGCATATAAAGAAGAGTCGTGAACGGTTCCAGTCTGAGCTTTCTTCATCGACGATACGGGTGGATTCCGAGAAACTCGACGGTCTTGTGGATCTCGTCGGCGAACTCGTGACGCTTCAGGCACGACTTATGAGCACCGCCCATCGTGCTGGTCAGCAGGAGATAATGACGATTGCGGAGGGACTCGAGCGACTTGTCGATGACCTGCGTGATCGGACTATGACCATCCGCATGGTGCCGGTAGGAAGCACATTCAGTAAGTTCCGTCGGCTCGTGAGGGACCTCTCGGAAGGACTCGGCAAACAGGTCAGTCTTGAAACCGAAGGTGGAGAAACTGAGCTGGATAAGACGGTTATCGAACGCCTGAATGAACCACTCGTACATATCGTGCGGAACGCGGTTGATCATGGAATCGAAGCACCGGAAGAACGAAAGCGTGCCGGAAAAAGCGAACAGGGCACAGTGCTCCTGCGGGCCTCGCACCAGGGGGCAAGTGTCGTAATCGATATTGCCGATGACGGCAAGGGACTTGATGCTGAGCGACTTCGTGAGAAGGCGCAGGAACGTGGGATTCCCATAGACGGGGCTGAGGATGAGGATGTCTACAATGTGATATTCTCGAATGGGTTCTCGACCACCGACTCCGTCAGTGAAGTAAGCGGTCGCGGGGTCGGAATGGATGTCGTTCGCCGGCAGGTTGAAGCGCTTGGAGGGACAGTCCGACTCGATAGTGAACCGGGAGCCGGAACTACGATTTCTCTGATTATTCCGTTGACGTTGGCAATTATCGATGGCCTTCTGGTTCGGGTTCAGCAGAAACATTACGTGTTTCCGTTGAGTTCGGTATCAGAGTGCCTTGAGTTCAACCGGTCGGATGTCGACAGCTCAAAAGGTCAATACATCAATTACCGTGGGCACCTCCTACCGTTTGTTCATATGCGGGATATATTCGGAATTCACGGCGAGCGCGAAGAACACGAGCAGATGGTTGTTGTTCATGGGACAGGTGGCGAAATCGGTTTCGTGGTAGACTCAGTACTCGGCGATCATCAGACGGTGATTAAGGATCTCGGCAGATTGTTTCGACACATTGAAGGCGTCTCAGGGGCCACGATCCTCGGCGACGGAACCGTAGCGCTTGTCTGCGATATTGCACGGCTCCAACGGATCGCGCACACCGATTACGCATCGTCCCGCATATCGCAGGGAGCTGAGTACGGCGCGGATCATCAACCTAACGATTAAGCGAATCAGGACGGACCATACACGGTGCAACTCAGCGATCAGCAGTTTAAGAAGTTATCCGCCTATATTGAAGACAGTTTCGGCATTCGAATGCCCCCTACCAAACGGGTAATGCTGGAAAGCCGACTCCACAAACGCCTTCGAGCGCTGGGCATGAACAATTTTGGGGATTATCTGGCGCATGTTTTCGAGAGTGCTGAGGGCGAGAACGAGTTGATCAACATGATTGACTCGGTTACGACAAACAAAACCGATTTCTTTCGCGAGCCTGACCATTTTGAGTGGATGAATCGCACTATTCCTCAACTTATAGAACGCGATTCCTGGGGTGTTGACGGGAAACCGTTAAAACTGTGGTCGGCGGCAGCATCCACGGGTGAAGAAGCATATACGATTGCCATCGTACTCGAAGAGCTTCGCAGGAGCTATCCAGGATTGGATTACGATATCCTTGCAACCGATCTATCTACGGGTGTTCTCAAACGGGCGCAAAAGGCCGTATACCCCGAGGCACGTCTCGCACCGATCTCTCATACGCTTCGGTCGCGGTACTTCCTTAGAAGCAAAGACCGCTCGCTTGGCCTCTATCGTGTGAAGAAAGATCTGCGAAAGCGGGTGCGTTTGAAACGCCTGAATCTCATGGATCCTGATTACGGATTCCGGGAGCAGTTTCATATTATCTTCTGCCGGAATGTAATTATTTATTTTGAACGTCCGAGGCAGATTCAGCTTATCACCAATCTGTTGGACTATCTTGCTCCGGGTGGGTATCTGATTCTCGGGCATTCCGAGACACTTGCCGGCGCCGATCTGCCGGTTAAAGCAGTAGCTCCTACAATTTATCAAAGGCAAGACCATGATTAAGGTAATGATTATTGATGATTCGGCGGTTGTCCGGGAAACGATGAGAGAGATCCTCGGCAGTGACCCGGAAATAGAGGTGATATCAAAAGCCGGCGATCCGATAATCGCAGCTAAACATCTTGAGTCGGTTCTGCCGGATGTCATCACGCTCGACGTTGAAATGCCCCGAATGGACGGCATCACATTCCTTGAAAAGCTTATGGGGCAGCATCCGCTTCCGGTAGTCATATGCTCAAGTCAGGCTGAGGCCGGCTCTGCTAACGCACTGCGCGCGCTGGAATTGGGGGCCGTCGAAATTATTGAGAAACCGAAAATAGGAACACGAGACTTCCTCGAGGAGTCCAGAATCCGTATTTGTGATGCGGTGAAGGCGGCAGCCCACGCGCAGGTAAAAAAGGCGAAATTGGGTACAGGCTCGGCTGCAGGAAACTCATCTACAGTTTCGGCTCGACACACTGCGGACGTTGTACTTCCAAGGGCGGGAAAACGGTCAACGCTTCAAACGACCGACAAAGTGGTTGTTGTTGGCGCTTCTACGGGAGGGACAGAAGCATTGCGTGTGCTGTTGACCAGTCTTCCCGGCGATGCGCCGGGAATGGTAATCGTTCAGCATATGCCCGAGAATTTCACCGCTGCGTTTGCCAGGCGGCTTAATGAGATTTGTGAAATGACTATCCTGGAGGCCTCGAACAACGACAGTGTGGTACGGGGTACCGCACTTATTGCACCCGGAAACCGCCATACGCTTCTGAAACGAAGTGGCGCCCGTTACTATGTCGAAGTGAAAGATGGTCCACTCGTCAGCCGTCACCGTCCTTCGGTCGATGTTCTGTTTCGCAGCGCATCGCGATATGCCGGCTCAAATGCAATTGGTGTCATAATGACAGGTATGGGGGATGACGGAGCCAGAGGTATGGCTGAACTCAAAGAAGCGGGTGCATATAACATTGCCCAGGATGAAGAAAGCTGTGTTGTCTATGGAATGCCGGCCGAAGCAGTGAAACGGAATGCGGTTGATAAAGAGTTATCGCTTGCTGCCATTGCGGGGGCTCTTGTAACTCAGTCGGCAGCCGCAGGGTAACGCGGCTTATGGATCAATCGAGAGTCCTTATTGTCGAGGATGAGCGAGTTGTCGCGCTCGATATTTCCGACAGACTTCAACGCGCTGGATATGAAGTTATGCCTGCCGTTTCAAGCGGAGAGGCAGCGATAAACTCCTGTCTGGCCGAGAAGCCTCCCCATTTGCTGCTCATGGACATAAGGCTGGATGGAGAACTCGACGGCATAGATACCGCGTCAAAACTGCGTGAGATCGGACACTTTCCCGTTGTGTTTCTTACTGCGTACTCTGACGAGCAGAGTATTGTGCGTGCAAAAGCGGTCGAGCCATACGGATACATTCTTAAACCCGTGCAGGATCAGGACCTTCTGATCACCGTAGAGATGGCACTCTCCAAGGCGCAACTGGAGCGGAAACTCTATCGCCAGGAACGCCGACTCGAGTGCATTGTGGAGAATATCGACACAGCTGTAGCGATGGTAGCGGCCGGAGGGCAGATTACCGTGGTTAATCGGGCCTTCCTGCGCCTGACCGGGTACGACGAAATCGATGAGTTGCGGGGACGCGCATTCGATGAGGTGGTACAGTTTTCCGAGTTGACTACCGGGGACGACGGAGGAATCAGAACCTCGCTGCAAACCCGCTCGGGAGATGTGGTTCCGGTGGAGTATTCGGAGTCGGACCTCGGTGATGAGGGACGGGTTATCTCGCTCACCGATATCAGTGTACGGGAAACATATGAACGGGAGCTTCTGAGGGCAGCTCATGAGGCCGACGAAAACGCGCGATCAAGGGCCCGTTTTCTCGCGAACGTAAGTCATGAACTGAGAACACCTCTGAACAGCATCATGGGTATGACCGACCTTGCGCTTGATCTCGCAGAAGATCCTACACAGAAAGAGTATCTCGGTATCGTCCGTGATTCGAGTCAGACCCTGTTCCGGCTCGTATCGTCGATTCTTCATTATACGCGGGTGGATAGTAGTAGCGAGGCAAGTGAGTCTGTCCGAGTAGACCTGTTGTTGTTCTGTGAAGAGCTTACCGAAGCGATAGCAGCGCTGAGAAGTAATGCTGCGCCGCGAGTCTGTCTCCGTCTCGAAGGCAGGCTTCCCCGTTTTGTGCATCTCGACCGTAAATCCGTCCGGCAGATCCTGTTGAGTCTCGGCGGGAATGCGGTGAAATTCACACCAGGCGGACATGTGGTCATTTCGGTGGCGGCTGACAAACACCCTGAGCATCTTTTGTTCAGAATTCAGGACGAAGGTCCGGGTATTCCTGAACACGAACTTTCACGGATCTTCGAGCCATTCGCGCAATTGAACGATGAATCACACAGAACCGAAGGGGGCAGCGGAATAGGGCTGTCCATTGCTCAAAGCCTCGCCTATCGTATCGGTGCAGAAATCGATGTCCAGAGTGCTCCGGGTAAAGGCAGTGAATTCCGGTTGCAGGTGCCGATTGAGCTCGATAGTGCAGCAGACCATCCGCACGACTTCTCCGAAATAGACGGAGTGTCATCGGCGGTAATTCTGTCGGACGACGATCAACTCACCGATTGTCTCAGGAGTATCTGCCGCATACGCGGTATTCCGATCGTTGGTAAGACGCTCGGCGAAAGTGCAGGGGGAGCTGACCTCTTTATAGTTGACAGCGCCTCCGAGGCAGCCATGGAACAGCTGCGAACGTTCAATCCTGATTCGAATACAGTTATACTGCTTGTTGTAGACGCGCAAGACGAGTCCCAGCGTGTACTTACGGTTCTGCCTGAGGAACTGCGTCAACAAGTCAGTGTCGTTTCTACACCGATTCTGCCGACTACCTTTTATGGAACAATAGCGGCACGAACCGAACGCATCGGAAAACACACAGGTTCACCGGATGCAGCTTCGGTAGACACAGATTCGCCGAATGCAGCTTCGGTAGACACGTCCGACGGAACAGCGGATCTAAGGCAGAGTGCCGATGAATCTTCCACGGCCGAAGTTTTTGGTGGTATTCCCGGTACGCCTGAACCCAGAAGAATCCTTCTTGCTGAAGACGAGGCGGTGAACCGCCTGGTTAATCGTCGGGTCCTGGAACGTTTCGGCCATGACGTCGAGACCGCAACAGACGGAAATGAATGCATTAAGCTGCTCTCGGAGAAGCACTTTGACCTCGTGCTTATGGACCTGCGTATGCCCGGTGTGAACGGGCTCGAGGCAACCTCCCGTATTCGCTCCGGAGAGGTTCCAGGGGTTCAGGCTATTCCGATTGTTGCATTGACTGCCTATGCTCTTGAATCTGAACGGGCTCAATGTATGGACGTTGGTATGAACGGCTTTCTCGGCAAACCGTTCTCGGCGGTGGATTTATATAACGCTGTAGAATACTATGCCGCTACGCCGCAGCAACGACCGGGGATGGGAGTTTCCGGGAAAGTTTCAGCCGGAGATTCCGGCGGGACAGCGGACCTGCCCGCTGCAGTACAGGAAGTACTGCAGGAGATTCTCGTAGAGGCGGACAGCGAACGGCTCAAACGTCTGGCTGTTAGCGTGTCCGCCGCACGGCGAGGGAACCTGGTCAGGGAGGGATCAAGTGAACTGCTGTTCAGGCTGGCGCTTGCATGCCGGCGCGGTGATTGTGCTAATGCGCACGACCTTGCAGCTGACCTTCTGAACATGGCACAAGAGGGAGAATTATGAGATTCTTAGTAGTTGAAGATGATTTTGGAAGCCGCAGGCTTCTTCAGGTCCTGCTCGCACAGTACGGGCAGTGTGATGTAGTAGTTGACGGCAACGAAGCCATTGAGGCATTTCGACTCGCGTGGGAGGAAAATGAACCATACGATGTAATTCTACTTGATATTATGATGCCGAATCTTGACGGCCAGGAAGCACTGCGAACCATACGTTCCATCGAGCGTGAGATCGGCCTTTCGTCGGATGACGAAGTGAAGGTTATCATGACTACGGCGCTCGAAGACCCTAAAAACGTAGTGGAAGCCTTCTATGAAGGTGGAGCCACATCATATCTTGTGAAGCCGATTGACAAGGAAAAACTTCGGGTAGAACTTGAAAAGTTTGGTGTTTCGCCGCAAGCGTAACTCGAGCTAAGGGATTTATGTGTCATGAGTGTCGAGCAGTCGCAATTCGAAAAGCCGGCGAAAATCGTAGTTGTCGAGGATGAAAGAGTTGTTGCTCTCGATATACGGACGCATCTGCAGCGAGCAGGGTATATAGTCCCCGCCGTTTACCCTTCCGGTGAAGAAGCGCTTGCAAATATTGAATCGGATGAGCCTGATCTGGTTCTGCTTGATATCCGGCTTCAAGGAGCGCTTGACGGCGTAGAAACCGCGGAGCGGCTACAGGCTTCGTACGGTATCCCCTTCATTCTTCTGACGGCGTATGCCGACGATCAGACTCTCGAACGTGCCAGAACCAGTCAGCCGTTTGCCTACATAATTAAACCGTTCGACGAGCGCGAGCTGCGCACGGCAATCGTAATTGCGCTGTATCGACACCGAATGGAGCAGGCGCTTGCCGAGCGCCAGGAATTGCTTGACACGACGTTGCGAAGCATTACGGATGGGGTCGTGGTGACGGATGTCGAGGGCAGAATCCAGTTCGTCAATGATGTCGCTCTTCAATTATCAGATGAAACCGAGACAAATGTTACCCGAGCATTCTTCAAGGATGTGTTCCGTTTCGAACCGATGTCGCAACAGTTTGCCCCGAAAGAGAGTCTCTCGAGACATGCCTGCCTTCTTGTCCGTAAGCAGGGTGAGCATACGCCGGTCGAACTTATGCCGAGTGAGCGGGTAGGGTCCAGTGGAGTCAGCGGCTACGTATATGTGCTCAGGGATATTTCCGAACAGGTTGAGGTTCAGCGGGCCCTCGCTGATCGGGAAGAGCAACTGCGGCGCTCGCAGAAAATGGAAGCTGTCGGGCGCCTCAGTGGAGGCATTGCTCACGATTTCAACAACCTGCTGACGGTCATACTCGGGTACTCCCGTCTGCTTGTGGAAATGCTCGATGAGGAGGAGCAACTCGACCGTGAGGATCTTCGCGCAGACGTACTGGGAATACAGAAAGCCGCGTTTCGCTCCGTTTCTCTTACCCGTCAGTTGCTCGCCTTCAGTCGCCACCAGGTTCTCAGTCCTCGAACCATCGGTATTAATACAATTGTAACGGACGTCGAAAAAATGCTTCGACGGCTTCTGAATGAAGGTATCGCGCTGCATCTGGCACTGAACGCCCTTGACGGCACGGTGCTGGTCGATCAGGGCGAAATGGAGCAAGTCCTGATGAATCTGGTGCTCAACGCCCGAGATGCGGTGGGAGACAGGGATGGAGCTTCGATTATCATCCGAACTGAGGAAGTGAGTACCAATGCCGGCACTACGGTCCATACCGGGACTCTTGATCCGGGAGACTGGGTTGTACTCCACGTGCAGGATAACGGCTCCGGCATACCCGAAGACCATCTTCAGCAGTTGTTCGAGCCGTTTTTCACCACGAAAGAATCGGCTCAGGGTACCGGTCTCGGCCTGTCGACCGTTTATGGTATAGTCCGCCAGCTGGCCGGCCATATCGATGTTGAATCTCAGGTCGGGCGTGGAACAAAGTTCAGTATTTATCTTCCCAGGGCGGCTAACCAGAGAAGCGAAACCACAGATGCCGAAGCACAGCACTATGACTCATTTTCCCGGGGTACAGAGGTAGTTCTTCTGGTCGAAGATGACAGTTCCATCCGTGCCCTTCTTACACGGGTACTCGCCGGATATGGATATCATGTCGTTGAAGCGCAGAACGCCGGAGAGGCGTTTCTGCTTGCTGAAGATCCTCAGCGCCATTTCGATCTGGTTGTTACCGATATTGTTATGCCTCATGTTTCGGGTTTTAAACTGGTTGAGCGACTTCGAAAATCACGTGAGGGGCTTCGCTTCCTTTTGATTTCCGGGTATGCTAAAGATCTTGCTGATCATGATTTGTCCGGTCACCGCGACGTTCAGGTGCTTCAGAAGCCGTTCGAGCCGGAAGAGTTCGTCGAAAACGTTCGTCGTGCACTCGACAGTTGAGACGATCATCGACCATTAGCCGTATTTTTGTTACCACAAGGCGAAATCACATGCGACACGAGACTATACGAAATTTCTGTATCATAGCGCACATAGACCACGGTAAATCCACGCTGGCCGACCGTTTTATTCAGCGTGCAAGAATCGTCGCAGAACGGGACTGGCAGGACCAGCTCCTCGATACTATGGATATTGAACGGGAACGGGGAATTACGATCAAGAGTCAGGCTGTCAGCCTTCCGTTTGATTCAAGCGATGGTGAACGCTATCATCTTAATCTCGTTGACACCCCGGGACACGTGGATTTCAGCTATGAAGTGAGCCGGGCCATATCTTCCTGTGAAGGGGCGCTTCTCCTTATAGATGCCAGTCAGGGAGTAGAGGCTCAAACCCTGTCCAACATGTACCTCGCACTCGATCATGAGCTCGAAATCATACCGGTCATTAACAAGATCGACCTCCCGAGTGCTGACATCCCGTCGATTATTGAGCAGGTAGAACACGACCTTGGCCTCCCTGAAGAGGCGGTAGTGCAGGTAAGTGCGAAAACAGGGCAGGGGGTAGACGAACTGCTCGAGACTATAGTGGAGCGCATTCCGCCTCCCGGAGGCGACCGAAGTGCGCCGCTTAAGACGATGATTTTCGACAGCAATTATGACCCCTATCGTGGTGTTATCGTTCATGTTCGTGTTGTCGAAGGAACGCTGAAAAAGGGACAGCGGATACGTGTCTGGTCGAATGGAGCTGTCTACGTGACCGAAGAGATTGGTCGTTTCCGGGTCGGTCATGAGGTCGTTGAGGAATTGTACGCGGGAGATGTCGGGTATCTTATCGCTGGTATTAAGAATATTTCCGAGATTCGTGTTGGGGATACTATTACCGACGATGATCGGCCGACCGATAAGCCTATGCCCGGCTATCGTCCGATTAAGCCGGTGGTGTTCTCATCAATCTATCCGGTAGATACAAACGACTACGATGAGCTCGTAAAGGCAATGGAAAAGCTTACGCTCAATGATGCCAGTCTTGTTTATGAAAAAGATAATTCAGCGGCGCTGGGCTTTGGGTTCAAATGCGGATTTCTTGGCTTGCTGCACCTGGAAGTTGTACAGGAACGTCTGGAGCGTGAGTGGCAGCTCAACATAGTTCTCACAGCACCGAGCGTGCGGTACAGAATCGTTCTCAAGGATGGTACTGAGCAGTACATAGAAAGCCCTCACGACTTTCCGGATCCTCAGGACATCGCACAGGCCTGGGAACCGTATATCCGTGCATCCATCATGACCCCGTCCGAGTACCTCGGAAACGTTATTACCCTGTGTGTCGAGAAACGCGGTATACAGACATCACTCAACTACCTCGACGCGAAGCGTGTTGAAGTAGTGTATGAAATGCCACTTGCCGAGGTGCTGTACGACTTTTATGACAAGCTGAAATCATGCAGTAGAGGGTATGCTTCCTTCGATTATGATGTGGCCGATTATCGAGAAACACGGCTTGCAAAACTCGACATTCTGGTCAATGGGAAGCCTGTGGATGCACTCGCTCAGCTCGTGTTCCGTGATAATGCTGAGGCGAGAGCTCGAATTATCTGTAAGAAACTCAGAGATGAGATTCCGAGACATCAGTTTAAAATTCCCATTCAGGGTGCTATCGGAGGGCAAATAATTGCTCGTGAGACGATCCCCGCGCTGCGCAAGGACGTAACCGCGAAGTGTTACGGTGGTGATATTACCCGGAAACGAAAACTCATTGAAAAGCAGAAAGAAGGCAAAAAACGAATGAAAATGGTCGGGGATGTGGAACTGCCCCAGAATGCGTTTCTGTCGGCTCTCAAAGGTGGCGACGATGAATAAGTGGTTTCCCTGGTCAGGACCCATACTCACTTTGTGTTACTGTTTCGATAAAGCGGAGAAAACTTTCGGCACGATGCAAGACGCGCGCCCGCAGCGACTTGTCGAACTGTGAAAGTGATGCCGGCATCTGTACGCTACCGCTATGGGTCCGACGCAGCAGATCCGGTGTCTGGTCTGCGAAATCCATCCATAAGTACTCCATGCCCCCTATCTCACCGTGGCTCTTCACACGTCGGAGTCGCCGGCATTCATCGCTGAAGAATGACGCAGCTTGTGCACGGCTGACTGGCAGCGATGGGGGCCGATCTGCGGCGGGTGTGTTGCCTGCTGAATGCGCCTGAGAATGGCGTTGAGCATAGTATGACAGGAACGTTTCCAGTGTCTTCTCTTCGAGCGGCACTTCAGGTCCAGTTCGCGTAAGCATGCAGATGCTCCGTCCTGCAGGCACTGCCTTAGCGAGTATGGATGACTGCTGCACAAGACTTGATTCGGTAGTGTATGATTCTCCACCGGATGTCCTCCCCGTACGAAAATGTCTTGTCATGGCGTGTTCATACAGGAGGGGAGTTGAGAGACGCCGATCCCGGGCGAGTGAAAGACGATGCGAGAGCGAGCCGCGCGCGTGCGGTTTCCCGGGTGTGTAGGCAAAATCGAAGCCGGCCAGCGCCACCGGGCCTGTTGAAAGGCGACACGCGAGATTTACTGCTGCAAGCCCTACCGAAGCGAACGGCCGTAGTCTTATGATTTCCGGAAATGCAGTGTGAATCCGCTCCAGTACTTCCAACGGAGCGAATGAGGTTAATAGAAAATGCCGGCGCTCAGAATGTGTCAGACCGGGTACCGATGGATGGGTAGTCAGATCGAAAAAGAGTCGCGTTGACTCGGGGAGCCCTGCGAGAAAGTCTCCGACGTTAATTACCTGTGACTCGATGGCCACCACACTGTCGGGGACAATGTTGCTTTCCCGCAGTGGGCCAAGCGCGGTATCAACCGCAACTATATGGAGCTGCTCCCGATGCCTGCGCAATGAATCAAGGTGCCGTTCAAGACTTTCCCCCGCTGCACAGACGACCACAGGCATCTGCAAACGGCACGGTGGTGTGTACGTGGCGCGGTGCAGATTCCGGAAGATATTCCGCATCCAGCGGCGTCCGAAATGCACCAGCGTCGCAACATTTCGCCAGTGACTGCTTATCTCGTTCTGGAGTAACCCATGCAACTGCTCGTATTCGGGGCGTGCAATGCGATATCCACCGTTCGGTCGTACAAGCTCAATACGACGAATGTTCCCAGGCAACATTGACGCCACGGCTTCACTTGCTTCCGCCGCCGAAGCAGCTGTGACAAAGGGAATCGTCCGCAATGTATCCGGCGGGACATTATCGACAGTAATCGCCGCGAGCTCCGGCGTCAATTCGACGGCGCAGATCATGCTCGTTTCAGGCAGCTTCTCACAAAGTTTGCGGGCACCGTAATAAAGCAGTGGTGATGCAATGATATAGCAGGTATGTTCAGAAGGAGTAAGCGAGAGAGTACGTCGTTCGGCGGAAGCTCTTGGTGAGCTCTTGTCGTACAACGGTCGGCCATAGTAGTACACCGTGAATCCATCGCCGGCCTTTACGACACGTGCAGAATTCGAGTATTTCTTGTCCGCTCCGGATTCACTCACACGTTTTCACACCGCCCGCATAATTCCGCGCACCTCTATCCTTTCGACCGATGTCTTACACGTTATCCAGGGTTATGTTGTCGTGATCCGGAAAAATCCCCGGACCACGATTCAAATGCGCGTACCGTCTTCAGCCCTGGACGGATACCGCGGTCACATCATTGGTTGCTGCTGTGGCTGTTCCTGTCCTGGCTGTTGTTGTCTTGGCTGCAGAAAGTGTCTGGCAAACGCCTGGTTGAAGTTATCCTCAATGAGGCTCGGGTCAAGCAGGCTGCGTTCGATTTCTGCACCCTGATATCGCTGATACAGCTGCGGTACCATCGCTGCAATTTGATCCCTGTCGGCCGGCTCCTGCTCACGCTCTTCGACCGGCATAAGTACGACAACCGTATCATCGAGAACGACAGGATCGGTTGCCTCGTTCATCTGGACGGAAAACGCAGACCGGAAAAACTCCTCATTTTGTGCGGCAGTACCGAGCGTGCCTCCGTCCACTGTTTCAATCTGCGGCATAAAGGGTTGCCCCCCGAGATTAATCGGGAAAAAGTTTGTCTCCGTCAATTGTGCCCGATACCCTTCTACGGCCTCTTCGAAGTCAGCCCCGTCTCGGATGTCGAATGCAAAGTCCTCCGCCTGCTCGAACATGAAGTCCTCGAGTAAACCCGGCTCAAACTCTTCCAGATACGACTGGACGACTTCGAGCGTATCCTCGTCGTCAAGATCAGGACTCTGAACAGAAGATTCAACTCGATAAATCGCAAACCCCGTCTCTGTATCAACGATCGGGCTGATTGCTCCTTCGGAGGTTTCAAACACGGTATCTACCTCGTCTGCGTCGAGAATCTCCTGCTCGAGTTGATACCGAAATACTCGACCCCGCCGGCCACCGTCGGCCGCACTCTCCTCATGTATGGACATTTCCTGAGCAAGGTTCTCGAAGGTTTCCTCTTCGTTTTCGAGAAGTTCCAATACCTGTTCAGCAAGTTCCCGGTCAGGCCCAACATTAATCATAGAAAGATCGACATTTCGAAACTGCGCTTCATTATCCTCTGCGTACCCGGAAATCAGATCCTGCGGCACTTCCTCCAGGTCGAATTGTGCGACCTGGAATCGTCGTTCGAGCGAACCCTGTGAGGCGAAGAAATCAATTTCCTCCGTGGAATAGTGAAAGCCTTCGAGAACATCCTCGACAAACTGTTCATAAATGAGACCTTCCCGCATATTCGAGCGAAGATTCATGAGTTCTTCCTGCGATGTCTCGTCCAGTGCCGACTGATTAAAAGCGTTCCCCTCCTGGAAACGGGGGAGCTGAACGATTCTGTTGTTAACCCTGTCGGTGGAAACAGTCATGCCACCATCTTCGGCCTCCATGAGTACCGCTGTATGAAGCAGAGTTTGCTCAAATGCTCTACGATACAACTGATACATCTCGGCGGTATTCTGAGGGTTGCCGAATTGTTGACCGAGCTGCACCACCTGATTCTGCATGTAGCTGCCCTGTTCAAGTTCTATTGGTCTTCCGCGGTAACGACCAAATTCAACTGACGCACCGGGACCGGCCATTTGACCGACGATCGGCCCGCCGATAAATGACACTACAATAACAGCGAGAATGATGACACTGAAAATGTATAGCGTCGGTTTGCTGGTCCAGCGGGAGGTTTTCGGTTTAAGCCGTTGCTCCCAGGATTGCTGATTCTGCTTTTTATCATCAGAAGATTCTTTAGAGGCCATGTATGTTCCTTTTGTAAAAGTAGTTATCGCAAGCTACTCAGTGGGTTGCCAGTGGGTACATTGTGCCGGTTTGGCGGCGGCCATGCAAGAGCATATATCTGCCCTGTGAATACGGCACAGAAGGAAAGAATCGTATTCCCGATGCAGCTTCAAATGATTGTAACGGCAATAAATGCGCATGTCGGAAGTGTATCACGGAACCCCCGCCATATGCCCACGACAACGTTCATGAAAACGCCCGCATACGCGAACAGATACGAGCGTGATTTGACATCGGCTTCGTTCAGCAGGTCGGGTTTGCTCATCGGCGCTGAGCAAGCAAGTTTGCCCAGCGTCGCTAAACAACCAGAAAATACGGATCGCCGTAAAGCGATCTTTGCGGGAAATCGGGCTGGGCAGATTTGAACTGCCGACCTCTCGGTCCCGAACCGAGCGCGCTAGCCCCTGCGCTACAGCCCGTGAAAATATGCAGACCGGTCCGGAGCAGCCATCTGCGAACCGTCCAGTTTCAAAAAAAAGCCCCGCTTGGAGGGCGGGGTTTCCCCGCCGTGGTGAGCGGGGTTATGCGGGAGCGACGGGATTTGAACCCGCGACCTCCGGCTTGACAGGCCGGCGTGGTAACCATCTCCACCACGCCCCCGGCTCGATTGAGTTGGTAACATATTCGATGCGCCTTTCATTGTCAACACTCATGGAGCGCGAATTTTCCAAGATCGTGCTTATCCATCCTCTGCGTATGCCGAAAATCAAACTGAGAGAGATTACGACTTTCGAGTACGCAATGCACAGAACGGGCAGAACCGACCGCAACTCAATTCTAACTGGTCTCGCATTCGGGACGCTCCTCATGTTGGCTCTTTCAGCAGGTGCCGGTGCTGAAGAGCACAGCGAAGAGGATTGGAAAACCCATACATTCCGCTCCGGAGATACGGTGTACAGTCTGGCGCGCAAATACGGCATCTCCGCGGACGATGTTCTTGAATACAACAGCATCGCCGATCCTGGGAGAATCGCCGAAGGCCAGGAAATCGCACTCCCCGGGGTTCGTGAAATTCGTCGCGGTGACACTATGTTCGCGTTGTCGCGGCGGTACGGCGTATCCCTCTCAGCCTTACTTGAGGCGAATGATATGGAAGAAAACGAGCCGCTGTTTGTGGGAGATACCGTGGTAATCCCCGGCAGTCACGTCGACGGCAGTAAGGCAGTTGCGATAGGTGAAGCGAAAGATACCGACGAAAACGGAGCCAACGCCGACGGGCGTGAGTCCACGGAAAGGGATACTGCTGCCGCTCGCGAAGAGGCCACCGGGAACGCAGGAGCGAGCCCTCGGTGGCCACACGAGGGAGAACGGTCAGAGCGGGATGGGAGAGTACCGGGGGTTCGCATTCGGGCATCGGCCGGTGATCAGGTCAGGGCAGTTTCTGCCGGCAGGGTCACATTTGTAGGTCCGTATGCCGGGTTTGGCACTGTAGTAATAGTGGAAGCACCGAACGGCTACGTCTATGTATATGGAGGACACCGCGAAGTGGAGGTGAGTGTAGGCGAGCAGGTGGAGCGGGGCGCACCGCTCGGAACTGTCGGAACGGTTGAGTCGGAATATGAAGTGCACTTCAGTGTATGGCAGGACGACTCACCCGTGGACCCGGAAGATGCGCCACGTGGATAAATCGGGGGGACGCGATGGCAGAGTATGATTCAAACACCGAAGTGAAACCCGGTGACACCGAAATCGCCGGAGACAGCAGCGAGAACGCTGATAGTACGCATCAGATTGATAACGGCGAGACTACTGATCCACTTGCGATATATCTGAAACAGATTTCTCACTATCCGCTACTCAACGCAAGAGAAGAGCGCAAACTCGGGCAGCGCATCGTGGAATTGCGGGATCGACTCGAGGGACTCCGCGAGAAGCGGGATAAGCGCTCTTCAGAAAGTCCTGAGGCTGATGTTTCATCTCTGAACCGCGACATCGAACGGGTAGAGCGGGAGCTCAGTCAGGCAAAAAACCAAATGGTAAATGCCAATCTAAGGCTTGTAGTTTCGATCGCGAAGCGCTATCAGAATCGGGGTCTTTCACTGCTTGATCTGATCGATGAGGGGAACATAGGCCTTATAGAGGCAGTGGAGCGCTTCGACTACACTCGCGGCTGCCGATTCTCCACGTATGGAACATGGTGGATCAGGCAGGCAATTATTAAGGCGCTGGCGGATAAGGGACGGGTCATCCGCATTCCGGTTCACATGCTTAATACGATCCGGAAATGCTATTTCGTTGCAAAGACGCTGACCCAGGAGTTCGGACGAGACCCGAGTCACGAAGAGCTCTCCGAGTATCTGCATCTGCCTCCGGAGAAAATTCAGGATCTCATGAACCTTTCCCAGGAAGCTACGAGCCTTGATACCACGGTTGATGATGAGCACGTCACACGCCTTGGAGACCTTATTGAAGATGAAGGCAGCGGTGAGCCTCTTGAAGTGGCTTTTCAGGTAGCGCTTCAGGATACACTCCAGCAGGTACTCGAAAACCTCACCGAACGGGAAATGCGGATTATTCAGCTGAGATTCGGTCTGGCAGGGGAAGGGCCGTACACGCTCGAGGAGACCGGGAAATTCCTTGGAATCACCCGGGAGCGCGTTCGCCAGATCCAGGAAAAAGCGCTGGGTAAACTGCGTGATTACTCAAACATTCGCTCGTTCCATGAAGAGATGGAGTGAACCTTCCTTCACCGGTATTGAACGCAGAGCCGTCGTACATGCTTCGTGCGGCGCAAGGCAAGTGACGGCGATTGCACGCTCCCATGCAACTCTTCCCATGCAACTCTGACGGGCGGCCATGCCACCCGTTCTACTACAATTAGTCTATAGTTGATCTATTCGGCAGCTGAGCATTGTGTCGCCGTCAAATGAGAACTTTCCGGAGACCTTTTCTCCTTTCAGCACAAGCGGCAACCAGTGCCGGTCGTCTGCCCACATATTTTCGTAAGGAATGCCGGAAATACTGCACCAGAAAGGAGCCGCTTCTTCTGTTTCCCGAAGTAATCCTGAGTAGCTGCTCGAAAAAAAGACAGTACAATGCAATCCATACCCGTCGGCAAACTGAAAGCTCAATTCAGCGACGCGCGTGAGGTCAGAGGGTATTACGCCGACTTCTTCCCATGTCTCGCGGACAGCCGCCTCCTCAGCGGTCTCACCGGGTTCGATACGCCCGCCGGGCCCGTTAATTTTGCCTTTGCCGAGCCCGCGTTTTTTCTCGATAAGCAGCAGTTCGTCACCGTCGTGAATAAAACAGAGAACGGCGGTATCGGTCGGCGTCCAACTTTTCCAGGGCACCAGCGGCGCCGCATCCCTGCAGCCGGACATTTGCCGGGGTTCCGGTGAATCGCCGGTGGGGTCGGTTTGTGTATACAAGGCTGTCAGACTCCTTTGTCCATTGACTGGACGTTCCCGTTTGGTCGTGCTACCTCTGGGAATTGCTATGCAGGACCATACCATGAGTGCCGAGGAGCTGCTATCCCGCATTCTCGCAGCGAAATACGCAGTGCTTGACTCCGGAGAACGCCCGTCTAAAGTATATCTGAGCCGGGAGCAGTACCATACGATCAGAAAGTGGCACGCTGCGCTCGGGGATCTGGCGGAGCCGGCCGCTGACTACGTGGGAGAGTACAGAATTCTTGAGTTGGAGGTTTACGAGGATCCGTCAGGATCGCTGAAAGTAGAGTGATCGAACGGGTGCCCCTGCAGCCAGCTTTGCCAGAGCGCAAGCGGTTTCCCATTCAGTGCGGAAAGCTCGCGCGAAATCTCGGCTGGGATACCAGCGATGAATCCGGTCCCTCCTGCTCCGGATTCATCTGCAGACAGATCGAGGACATTCCTCTGCGTGAATGCTCCGCCAAAGAGCTTTCTGACGCTCAAGGCAGCGGTCCGTACCATCTGCAAACCCGATATGGACCGTTCTTCGTTGGAGCCTGAACTTTCGCTGACAAGGCGCGCGATAAAGGAGCGCTTCACTCGTGGACCGAAGTGCGCTTCTATGCTTGAGACGCCTAATGCTCCGGCTACATAATCAAGCGCACTATGCAGATCGCCTGTCTCATCGATAAGCCCGTTCTGCATTGCGTCCTCACCGCTCCAGATTCGTCCTTCGGCTAATTCTCGAACCGATTCATGTTCAATGCCGCGACCACTTGAAACGAGGGTAAGAAAATTTGTGTACACATCTCGAATCTGCTGCTCGAAAATCCTGCGTTCCTCAATGCTCATTTTGCGGAGCGTGCTTCCGATATCCGCATGATCCCCATATTTCACTACCGAGGCGGTTATACCGTTCTTTCTAAGGAAATCCCGCAAATAGAACAGTGCGGATATCACTCCTATTGATCCGGTAATGGTAAACTTCTGCGCGAATATCCGGTCGGCATGAGATGAAATCCAGTACCCGCCGCTGGCGGCAACCTGTCCCATGGATACGACAACCGGTTTGTCTTCCCGGATCCTGTCGAGTTCACGCCGTATGTCCTCGCTTGCTGTTGCGCTTCCGCCCGGGGAATTGACTCGAAGGACAAGCGCTTTAATCTTCTTGTTTTTCCTGATTTTTCGAAGTTGTTTCACATACCAGTCGCTGCCCATTATCTGGCCAAGCAGCATACTTTTGCGGTTGGAGCCGTGATCGATTGCTCCATCGAAAAACATAACCGATACACGAGGACCGGATTTACCTAGTCGCCCCTTCAGTTTCCCGGGTTTGGTCTGTTGAAGCTTGGTAAGATTCTCGAAAACGCCTGCGATGTCGTCGGTGCGCTCGATCCATCCGCGTTGAATCGCGTCTTCGGCCTTGATCAGTTCACCGTCCAGCATGGACTCGAGCGCCGCGTCCGAGAGCACCATGTCCGACGAAATAAGGGTCCGTACCCGCTCAACCATTACATGCAGAATACGATCGAGTTGTTCGCGGTCATAGCGGTCAACACGATCTGACACAAGGCTGCTCATCGCACTCTTGTATTTGCCGTGACGGATTACATCGACCCCAATGGAATGCTTCGAAAGAAGCCGGCCCACGTACAGTTTATTGAGTGCCTTTCCAAAGAATGACACATACCCGAGTGGATGAATTACCCGGCTGGTGCAGGCGCTGGCAAGAAAGAGGTCCTCGAGCCCGTAATTGACTGCATAATATATAACCTCGCGGTCTGCGTCCCGTAGCTGCATGAGCAGTCGTCGAATGGATTCATAGCCGGCAAGAGACGCTCCCGAAAACTCCTCAGTGCGAAATACAACAACGGTTGTTATCCGTGGTCTTTCCAGAATCCATTCAACCGTCTGCAGGAGCTCATCGAGGCGAAACAGCGTTTTTCGATTCGTTGCCGAAAGACCCGGGACCAGAGGTCCTGTTTCCGCATACTGCCCTTTGAGCCGTATCGTCACATATCGTTTGCTCATAGTTCCTCATTCTGCTCTTGTTGCTCTCGCTGCTCGTGCTGCATATCATCGCATACCCTGTTTGCACGGCGATAGCGAAACCGATTACGGTACTCTGCGCCGATTATGGATAGCGATAGTTTTTCAGGGACCGGGTCGGCTCCACCCTCAAAGAGGCCGCCGATGCACCGCAGGATTCGGGCAATGCCGAGGATCCAGCCCTTCACGATGCCATGGCGCATGATTGCCTCCTGAGTGTAGTGGCTGCACGTCGGAGCGTAAATGCAGCTTTGTGGCAACCACGGGCTTATGATGAGCTGGTAAGCTCGGACGGGAATCGCTGCGATACGTCTGAAGATGCGCTGGAGCTGCATAACTTGACTATTCTATCGTAATTTGAGACATACGATCACGGCAAAAAGGAAGTCTATGGAAAAAAAGAGCCTCGTAATTGTTGAATCACCAACCAAAGCTCGGACGATCCGCCGGTTTCTTCCTTCAGGATACGAGGTTGAAGCAAGCATAGGGCACGTACGCGACCTGCCACAAACAGCGTCGGATGTCCCGAAAAAATACAAGGGTGAACCATGGGCACGACTTGGTATAGATGTCGAAAATGGCTTCACACCTCTGTATGTCACCCCGAAGGGCAAATCGAAGATCGTTACCGAGCTTCGAAAAAAGCTGAAAGAGTGCGATGAGCTGTATCTGGCAACGGACGAGGACCGCGAAGGTGAGAGTATTTCGTGGCATCTGGTGGAACTGTTGAAGCCGAAGGGGAAACCGGTACGGCGAATGGTATTCCATGAGATTACGAAGTCAGCCATTGAACAGGCCCTGGAACATCCGCGGGATGTGGATATGAATCTGGTTCGCGCTCAGGAGACAAGGCGGATTCTCGATCGGCTTTATGGTTTTACCCTTTCTCCGCTTATATGGAAAAAGATTGCGTATGGTTTAAGCGCCGGCCGCGTTCAAAGCCCTGGCCTTCGACTGATCGTAGAACGCGAACGCGAGCGAATCCGTTTTCGCAAAGCCATATACTGGGATCTGAAGGCGAGCCTTAAGCCACAGGGCAGCGGGGCGGATCAGCAATTCGAGGCCAGACTTGATTCGGTTGACGGAAAGAAAGTAGCCGGTGGTAAGGACTTTGACCCGGAAACCGGCAATGTAATTGAAGGGCGAGACGTAGCTGCACTTGATCAATCCCGGGCCGAATCGTTGAGACAGGCACTGGAGCAGGATACATGGCGGGTGCTGAATGTCAGCGAAAAACAGACTACGACCAAACCTGCTGCACCATTTATTACCAGTACACTTCAGCAGGAAGGTAACCGTAAACTGCGAATGAGTGCACGAGACACAATGCGAACGGCCCAGAAACTCTACGAGGAAGGGCTCATAACCTATATGCGAACGGACAGTCCTGCACTCTCGAAGGAGGCGTTAAACGGCGCGCGGGGGAGCATTGCCTCTTTGTACGGGGAGGAGTACCTGTCCGAGAAACCTCGGCAGTTCGCATCCTCCTCTCAGGAGGCTCAAGAGGCCCACGAAGCGATCAGGCCGGCCGGTGGTAATTTCCTTCATCCCGATGAAACCGGACTGGATGGGCGCGAGAGAGCGCTGTATGAACTAATCTGGAAGCGCACCCTCGCCAGCCAGATGGCCGATGCGAAAAAGAACCAGGTCAGTGCGAAGATCGGTGTCGATGGAGCAGAGTTTACCGCCAGTGGGGTTCGCATCGTCTTCCCGGGATTTCTTCGCGTGTACGTAGAGGGAAAGGATGACCCTGACGCCGCGCTGGATGACAAGGAGGTGTTTCTGCCGGCATTGGAGCAGGGTGCCGTTCTGGACCTCAACGGGCTTGAAAGTCTGTCTCATGAAACCAAACCCCCTGCGCGATTCACTGAAGCAAGCCTTGTACAGAGGCTGGAAAAAGAAGGCATCGGCCGGCCAAGTACGTACGCAAGTATTATTAATACTCTCTTCGAGCGTGGCTACGTTCGACGGCAGAATGGTGCACTTGTTCCGACATTCACGGGCATTGCGGTCGTGCAGCTGCTCGAACGGCACTTCGAGTCTTTGATCAAATACCGCTTCACATCCGAGATGGAACACGCGCTTGACGAGATTGCCGTCGGTAAACGTGACAGCCAGAAATACCTCGAGCATTTCTATCACGGAGGTGAGGACCAGGAAGGACTTCTGAAGCAGGTAGAAAGGCGTGAGTCGGAAATAGAACCTGAAGAGAGCCGAACGATCGTCCTGCCACAGCTCGATGATTCGACCGAGATCAAAGTGGGACGCTACGGACCGTATATCGTGCATCAACCCTCCGACAGTGAAGAAGAGGTGCACGCCTCAATACCGGAGGAGATCGCTCCTGCGGAGTTGACTGAAGAGGATATAGAAGAGCTTATAGAGCTGCAGAAGCATGGCCCGACTCCTTTAGGGGTGCACCCGGAAACCGGGGAGAATATCTACTGTCTCACCGGCCGCTACGGACCCTACGTCCAACTCGGCGAGAAAACGGAAGAAAACCCGAAACCCAAACGTGCAAGCCTTCCGAAAGGTGTATCGCCCCGGGAAGTGACCCTCGATGACGCCGTGAAATACCTCAGCCTGCCGCGCACCCTTGGTGTACACCCTGAAACGGGCAAGGAAATTCAGGCCAATATCGGTCGATTCGGGCCCTTTGTGGTGCACGACGGGGACTTTCGAAGCCTGAAGAAAGGCGATGACGTGTACACGATTGACCTTTCGCGGGCGCTGGAGATTCTTTCTGAAGAGAAGAAAGGCAAGGGTGGTTCAAAAATGCTGCGGGACCTCGGCGAGGACCCCTCTTCGGGGAAAAAAATTGCGTTGTACGACGGAAAGTACGGCCCGTACCTGAAAGTCGGAACGAAGAACGTGCGGCTGCCCGACGAAAAGAAGGAAAAGGAAGCACTCGACTCGCTCACCCTCGAGGAGGCAAGCAGAATCGTAGCGGAAGCCCAGGGCAAGAAGTCGAAAAAGGGCAGGGAAAAAAAAGGCGCTGAGGACGCAGGGTAAACCGGGGCAGAAAATTCCGGCCTTACTGCCGATAAATTCACCTGCTGCCTCGGCTCACCTGCTGCCTCGATCGGAATTATGCCTCGGCCACCTGCTGAATGGCTTCGAGCGATCCAGCCGCCTGGCATACCGGTTCGCCTCTTCGATAGCTTTTCCACAGTCCGGCAAGTACGGTTCCCGGGCCAGTCTCGAGAATGGAATCGTAGCCGCTCTCATCAATCGCCTGCTCACATGCAACCCACTGCACAGTGCTGACAATCTGCCGACCGCAGAGCTCGCGGGCTTCGGCTCCGCTTGAAAGCTGTCTTCCGGTAGCGTTTGCATATACCGGAATTACCGGATCGTTAAACGAGAATCTCTGCAATTCTTTTTCAAACTCTGCACGCCCTGCGTCAAGCAAGGGGCTGTGAAATGGTCCGGAGACTTTGAGGCGAACCACCTTCCTCGCTCCGAGTTCCGTAAACGCTTCCTCGGCCTTTGCAAGTCCATGGCCGCTACCGGCGATAACCATTTGTTTCGGCGCTGAGTGATTTGCAAGATAGGCACGATGTTCCTTCAGCATGTCAATTGTGTCGCGTGACTCATCGAGTGTTTTACCGAGTACGGCAATCAGACCTGCCAGGCCTTCATCGTCGTCGTATTCCCTGCTGTAGGCCTCCATCAGTGCGCCACGGATCCTGACGACCTCGATCACAGCGTCGGTGGAGAGCACGCCGGCCGCGTGCAGGGCCGGATATTCGCCGAGACTGAACCCGGCGGTGCCCGCCGGTCTCAGCCCATGCTCGCGACAGACAGTATCCGCTGCCATATCAGCTACGGCCATAGCAATCTGCGTATTGTCGGTCTTGGCAAGATCCTCTTCTGTGCCGTCGAACAGCAGACCGGCAATATCGCGACCACACAGATCTGCTGCACGGCTGAAAAGGTCACGCACCGCCTCGCTGTGTTCCCAGAGATCCCTGGCCATCCCGGCTTTCTGGGCGCCCTGACCAGGAAATAAAAATGCATAGCGTTTTGTGCTCATGACGTTCCTGCTCCTTTCTCCGAACACGTTTTTTTCCGAACACGCTTTCTCCGAATACGATGAAAACATGCTTCGACCGCGATAAATGTTCGAACGGATTCGCGGGCGACCATGCATCACGCACAGATTCAGAACTGTACGCCTGATCTATTATGTATTCGCAAGCGGTACTATATCGGACGGCAAAGTAGAGGTAAATGTGCTGGTAATCCGACAACGCACGGTAGAGACGTTTTATAGCCTCCTGGTATCCGGTTATGCTATTCTGGTATCGGGCGGAGCGCATGTCGCCTTACGAAATCCCGCGCTTCCACTCAGACAACGCGCTTCCACTCAGACAACGCGCTTCCACTCAGAC